>JACRMI010000069.1 GCA_016215025.1 Chloroflexota bacterium | reverse complement strand
GTTCACCGTTCGCTTCCAGTGGGAGCCGATTGTGTTTGCGATCAACGATGGCAAGAAATCGGTGCCGGTGTTGTTCACACCGGAAACGTATGGCGCATTGCAAAAAGACACCGTTTATACCGTCGAAGGAATCTATACGTTTGCCGATGGCAGCGGCTCTCGCCCCGCGCGACTCTATTTTCGCGACAAAATTTTGCGCCAAGTCTTCGGCTTTACGAATGACAGTTCGGGCGCGCCGCGCGAGATCACCACCAAACCTGGGGACACATTTACGGTGAACGAAAAGTGGATCGACTTGGATACGCGTGGCGTTGCGACCAAGGTCGTTACGCAGAAAGGGCAGACCTTGACGTTTGGCAGTGAGCCATTCATGTGGAAAGATTTGGATGCGGCGGCGGGAGAATATATTGTCGGATTTACCGTCGAGGATTTGGACGGCAATCCCCAGCGCGTGTTCGATCGCGTTACGGTGCAATAAAGCTCAAATCTAGATGATGATAAAATGCTCCGCCCCAAGATTTCGGGTCGGAGCATTTTTTTTGATCGATAGTTTCTACTCTGCTTGAATCTTCCAAACGGTGCTAGTCAGAGTCGTAAGTAATTTGAACAACTTGACGCGTGACATTCCTTGATCGATATTCAGCGCCGGTGCGAGCGTAACTATCGCATTTTCCAACTTTAATTCATCCGATTGCGCTGCCATCGTGTTGATCGTCATGAGCACTGGGCGCACCCGGTTCAAAGCAGCTTGTGCCGCTTGCTCGGCGCTCGGCTCATCCGGTGCCAAGACAATCTGCTCATTGATCCATTGAGCGGCCCAATCGAATACAACTTTGGCTTCATCGTCAGTGAGATTTGCCTGGAGTCGTTCATCGGCATGCAACTGCGTGATAGCGCGATCGGCGATTTTTCCATAGCCAGATTGCGGATCAACATTGAGGTCGACAACCAAGCCATCTTGTCGCGTGACCGTACGTGTATTCAGCGCTTGTTGTCTGCCATAGTTTGAGCCTACCCAGAAGCTTACCACCGTAATGAATGCCATCAAAACAATTAGCAAAAGCGCGAATACAAAAGATTTCATTGGTAACTTTCCTTCCAAGACAAATTGCCGCCCGACAACTTGCCGATTCGCACATCGAGATCGGCGCCAGGTCTGTAGGACGGCAATCGATGTGGGGATAAAATCATGCACAGCTCTGAAGAATCATCGGCGCCGCGATGTCCCACCCAACAATGAACCCAGGATGCCTCGCGTCAACTCACGTCCAGCTTGACTCGCCATCGCGCGCCCGGCGCTCTTCATCACTGCCGATAACACATCATCACTTTTACGCGCAGCCGCTTTGGCTGGCTTGGGTTTGGCGTCAACTTTTTCGGCTTCCGCTTCTTGTTGTTGTTGTTGACTGCGCTGTTGGAGCATTTCGTATGCGGATTCCCGGTCCACCACTTTTTCGTAATGACCATAGATGGTTGAGCCAGTGATGATCTTTTGACGTTGATCGGGTGTGATGGGGCCGATTTGACTGTGCGGCGGACAGACAAACGTGCGCTGAACGATACCAGGCGCACCTTTTTCTTCGAGGAAGGAAACCAATGCCTCACCCACGCCCAGTTCCATGATCGCTTTTTCCGTGTCCAATTCGGGATTGACCCGAAATGTTTCCGCCGCTGCCTTGACGGCTTTTTGATCACGCGGCGTAAAAGCGCGCAGAGCATGTTGCACCCGGTTGCCCAATTGCCCTAGCACCTTATCCGGAATGTCCAACGGATTTTGGCTGACAAAGAACACGCCCACACCCTTGGAGCGAATCAGGCGCACGACCTGTTCGATTTTGTCGAGCAAGGCTTGGGGCGCATCGTTGAACAACAAGTGCGCTTCATCGAAGAAGAAAACGAGTTTCGGTTTTTCGAGATCGCCGACTTCGGGGAGGGTTTCAAACAACTCGGACAACATCCACAGGAGAAAGGTCGAATACACTTTGGGCGATTGGAACAGCTGGTCCGCCGCCAAGATATTGATGACGCCATTTCCCTTGTTGTCTGTTTGAATGAGATCCTCCAAGTCCAGAGCCGGCTCGCCGAAGAATTCGGCAGCGCCTTGTTGCTCCAACTCCAACAAACCGCGTTGAATCGCGCCGATACTTGCCGCCGAAACATTGCCGTACTCGGTCTTGAATTGTTTGGCATTATCGCCGACGTATTGAACCATCGCGCGCAAGTCTTTCAAATCAAGCAACAGCAATTTGTTATCATCGGCAATCTTAAAGACCAGCGTCAACACTCCCGATTGAGTGTCGTTCAAGTCGAGCAGACGACTGAGGAGCAACGGTCCCATATCAGAGACGGTTGCGCGTACCGGGTGTCCTTGCTCGCCAAACACGTCCCAAAATGCGACAGGGCAACTGGAGAAGGTGAAATCCTTAAGCCCCAATTGATTGATGCGATCCACGATCTTGGGATTTTGTCCACCGACCTGGCTAACGCCGGAAAGATCACCTTTGACATCCGCCATAAAGACGGGTACACCAATTTTGCTCAAACTCTCAGCAATGGTTTGCAGTGTTACTGTTTTGCCGGTACCCGTCGCGCCTGCGATCATGCCATGACGATTCGCCATCTTGGGAAGTAAGTAAAGTCCTTGCTTCCCTTGAGCAATAAGTAATGGTTCGAGTGACATACTAACTCCTCTAAAATAAGACTAGAGCGCGACGGACAAGCCGCCCGCGCTACACACGAAGCGCATCCGACCGCTGCTGCGCCAACGGTCGGATGAACCCCTCTTTGCAAAATCAAAACCTTACTGAGCGCAGCGAAACCCTACACTTTTTTCGCGATAGTCCGTGATTGCCATGAAGCGATTCGTCGTTCGCGCGTAGGATTGATCGATACTCCATGCACCACCACGCAAAATTTTCAGTTGACCGGACGCTTCGGCGGTCCATTCCCACACATTCCCGGCGAGATCATTCGCGCCGTAAACACTTGCACCTTGAGGAAAAGATCCGACTGGCGCACTTTCGGCGTATTGATCGTTTGCACTAGCATCTTTCCACGAGAACGCGCAATTGGTATCGCAGAAGTTGAGCTTGGTGCCATCCCAGGTATTGCCCCAGGGATAGATGCGCCCATCTGTGCCGCGCGCCGATTTTTCCCATTCGGCTTCGGTCGGCAGACGTTTGCCCGCCCAGGTGCAGTACGCGTTCGCATCGTTCCAAGAGACAAAGACGACGGGATTTTTCAGCTTGGCGGAAATGCTACTGTTCGCTCCATTGGGTGTTAACCAAGCGAGTCCATTCGACTGTTGCCATTTGGCATTGAGAAACTCGAATCCCCAGCCTTGCTTTTCTGCATCGGTCTTGTAGCCGCTTGTGTTGACGAATTGTTGGAACAATTCGTTCGTGACTTCGTACTTGTCCATCCAAAATGGATTGAGAGAAATCGATCTCGCAGGATCACCCATGCCAAATTCGCCAGCCGGGACGTAAACCATTTCTGTGTTGTCCTTACCGCGTCGCTGTACAGTTCCTACGGTAAGATTAGGTGTCGCGCTCGGCACAGTGGTCGCTGTAAGCGGAAGCGGCGTAGCAGTGGGCGGCAGCTTGGTCGCTGTTGGCGTTGGTGGTGCCCGGGTCGTCGTCGGCGGAATCGTCGTCGACGTTGGCGGTACCTGGGTCGCCGTCGGCGGTACAGGTGTTGTTGTCGGAGCTAGAGTTGGCGAAACTGCGGCGACTGCTGCGCTGACGTTCGCGTTCAATATGGGCGAATCGATTCTTGTACCGTTCAAGTCGATGCTGGCTTTGAGTGCATGAGCACCGGCAGCAAGGTTCGGAAGGTTGAGCGTGTAATTTCCGTTGACATCAGCACGTGTTTCGCCCATCATTTTGTCCCCGTCATAAAGGCGGACAGTGCTGTTGGCGGGCGCGGTGCCAGACAATGCAATCGGTTTATCCGATTGCAGATTGGCACCGGCGCTCGCAAGACTCAAGCTTACATTGGGTATGGGCGCGTTCATAGTCAGGTAGAGCGTTATGCAGAGCAGCAAGACCAAGACCAGAACGAGCCAAAGATGCCAACGGTCGAACCAACTCACCCAGTAGCGAGGACGGTTATTCAGAAACATTGTTGTCTCCTACGCCTTGGGCTGCTGCTGCTTGGCTTTTTTTGCCGCAAGCAATTTGGCTTGCTTGATCCAGGCAGCATAGTCCGGTTTGAACTGCGCAGGCGCATGACAGATTTCTTCGATTTGTGGAACGGTCATATTGGCAAGCGCTTCATAAGTACAAATGCCAACGTCATAAAGTCGTTTTTCGAAGATGTGACCAATTCCTTCGACGGGTTCAAAATCATCGGGAGCGCTCTGACTCCACTTGCGTCCCAAAGATTTCGTTTCTTTTGCCAATCGGCGCGCATCGGCACGAATCGCGTTCAAATCCATCCGACTTGCTTGAAGATCGCTCACGTTCAAGATGCGCTTCAAATCGGTATTAGTCAACTGAGAAAGCTCCCAGTAACTTCCGATTCCAGCTTCATACAATCGAGCTTCAAAAACGGTGCCGATACCTTTGACATCCGACAAGTGTTGTGGGCAAGCCGTCTCGAACGGCGTCTCATCATCTGCGCGACGAGTGTGCAATTTTTCAACATCCATTTGAACATCCTGTTCAGACGGCACGACTATGTGCATCAGCGCTATCTGCGCACGCAACTTTTCGATCTCTGCGTCGCGCGTTTTTAGATCGGCTTCGAGCGTGGCATGCGCGTTGGCACAGGCGCCCAATTCGTCCTTGAGCTGTGCGACCTGGGTTTCTAATCCAAGCTTGTTAACTTCCAAGGCTTTAATGGCAGCTGTTGTGCTAGCGGCACCCCCGGTGAATTTAGCGATGTCGGCGGTGAGATTTTTGTTTTTTACAATGTGCGCGTCAAGATCGCTCTGCAATCTTGCGAGTTCTGCGTCACGCGCTTTGAGGCTGGCATCGAGTTGGGCACGGCCACTAGTCGAGGCACTCAACTCAGCGTTCGCCTTGTCAAGTTGGAATTTGAGATCAGCCAGTTGTTTCTCCGCACTGGCTTTGGCAGTTATCGACGCCTGAGCAGTGGTGTTGGCTTGACCAAGCTGGAGTCTGAGATCCGCAATCTGCTTCTCAAGTCCAACTTTATCGCCTTCGAGGGCCTTGATGGTTACGGTCGCACTTGCGGCACCTGCAGTGAACTTGGCGACATCGGCCGTCAGATTCTTATTCTGCGACAGATGACCATCCAGGTCGGCATGTAGTTTTGCCAATTCAGCATCGCGCGCTTTGAGATCGTTTTTCAATTGTTCGATTTGGGCTTGCGATGTAGTTTGTTCTTTCTTGTAATATTCGATGGATGTGGATGCAAGACTCGTCTCAGAGCTTAGGGTCTTGACTTGTAAAAGATGCTTTTGCAGGTCAGCACGCAATTTGCCAAGTTCTTCATCTTGCACTTTGAGGCGCAAATCCGCTTGTTTGCGCGCATCGACCGAGGCCGTCAAATCGGCGTTGGCTTTGCCAAGTCGGGCTTGAAGCTCAGCGATTTGTTTTTCCAATGCGGCTTTGTCGCCTTCGAGGGCCTTGATGGTTACGGTCGCACTTGCGGCACCGGCGGTGAACTTGGCGATATCCGCAGTCAGATTCTTGTTCTGCGACAGACGACCGTCCAAGTCAGTGCGCAGTTCCGCCAGTTCGGCATCGCGCGTTTTGAGATTTGCATCCAACTGCGCGCGCGCATCGACTGATGCCGCCAGTTCGGTGTTTGCTTTATCGAGTTGTGCCCGCAGTTGCGCAAGTTGATCTTCAACGCTAGTTTTCGCACTGACGGACGCACTCAAGTCGGCGTTGGCTTTGCCAAGTCGGGCTTGAAGCTCAGCGATTTGTTTTTCCAATCCGGTTTTGTCGCCTTCGAGGGCATTGATGGTTACGGTCGCACTTGCGGCACCGGCGGTGAACTTGGCAATATCCGCAGTGAGATCCTTATTCTGCGACAGATGATCATCTAGGTCGGCGCGTAGTTTCGCGAGCTCTGCATTGCGCGCCTGAAGATCGGCATCGAGCTGCGTGCGCTCACTAGTCGATGCGCTCAACTGGGCAGTTACTTTGTCCAACTGCGCTTTGAGATCCACGAGTTGTTGATCTACATTTGCTTTTGTACTGACAGATGCATTTAGGTTAGCGTTGGTTCGCTCAAGTTGGGCTTGGAGATCAGCCAGTTGTTTCTCTGCGCTGGCTTTGGCATTCATTGACACCTGGGCAATGGTGTTGGCTTGACCAAGCTGAAGTTTGAGATCAGCAATCTGCTTCTCCAGTCCGGCTTTATCACCCTCAAGGGTTTTAATGGTTGCTGCGGCGGTGGCAGCACCCGCAGTGAACTTGGCGACATCGGCAGTCAGATTCTTGTTCTGCGACAGATGACCGTCCAGGTCGGCACGTAATTTCGCGAGTTCTGCATCACGCGCTTTGAGGTTGGAATCGAGTTGGACACGCGCACTCGTCGCCCCGTTCAATTCGACAGTAGCTTTGTCGAACTGCGTCTTGAGATTGTTGAAACGAGTTTGAAGATCGACACGTGCACGTGAACAACTATCCAGTTCGGTTTTTACCTTGTCCAACTGGGACTGAAGCTGACTCGCACTGTTACCTTGCGCGCGAAGATTTGCCATGGCTTGCTTTTCCGTATCCATCTGCTGAAACACACGGCGGCGAAAAAAGAAAATCTCGAGCAGCCATTCAAACAAGAGACCGATTAAAAACGCGATGAGTAACCAGATTAGTTGCGGCATAGTTTCCTCCCTGAGGTTTGCCTTGATTTGCAAACTAGAAAAAGATACCTAGTCTTGTTCGATTACAAGACTAGGATAGAACCCGATTCGGGTATACAATTTTGAAATGAACGCTTACAAAAAGTGTCGCTCACGCTGAATGCGGGACCAACCACCCAGCGTGAGCCAGCGCCATGCCAAACGATTTACAGACCTTCCAGCGCGTTACCTGCAGCGAGAATAACAAATCCCAAGACCACAATCCACAGGGCAAAACCAGAGATGAATGGGACTGTTACTAAACTGGCGATTATGCCGATCACTGCCACAACAACAGCGATCCAGAATGTGATTTGCTTCGGTGCACTGAGTTGCATATTGCATCCGTTGGCTAATGAAGAATTGGACACAGTCACTGTCTTGGTCTCGTTGCCGCTGGCAAGTTTCAGACATGTGACAAGCGTCATTGTTGCTAGCGACTAGTATTGCAAAAACTTGCGTCGGCGCTTGGCAAGTGAAATCCAAGTCTGCACATTTTTCAATGTCGGTGGCTTGGGCGTCAAGTTCTTCGCCGTATTGACTTCCAGCAATTTCGTGTGAAGATTTTCCGCTGTGCGTCCCTTCAATTCCTTGACTGAATCCACACCCGCTTCTTCGAGCAAATCGCCATAGACGCCTGCGATGCCTTTGATGCGAGCTAGATCAGCGCGGTTCGCCAATTCAAGAATCACATTTTTCTGGACACCCATCGCCGTAGCAAGTTCTTCTCGACCATTGCTGGTCAACACAGCTTCAAACAGTTTTTCTGCGGTATCCAGTCCACATGCTTTGAACTTGACTTCAAGTTCAGGGGTCATACCTTTGAGTTTTCCAATTGTGAGTCCCATTCTTTCCTCCCGGAATAGATTTATTCTATCGAGCCATTTGCTCGATCGTACTTACCTTGATTCAAGCCAGCTTTGCAAACCCTGTTGGTGCTCATCTGTCGTACCTTCCCCCATTTGCGTGCCGAACGCCTGTAAAGCTTGTTGCAAGCTCTTCGTCGCCGTCTTGGTGTCCAAACCGGTTTGCTGCGCAAGTTCATTCACTAGACCACTGTCACGCAAATACTTTTGGCTTACGTTGCCTGTGCCACCCAACATCTGCGCCAATTGTGAATCGCCTTGTCCACTCATCAATTGGGTTAATGCGAACGAAACAACTGCTTGGGCAATCTGCGGCGGAATGCCAATCTTGGTCGCAATCGCATCTACAATCGGCGCGAGGAATGAATTGTTCCCGAGCACTGAGGCATTGGATGTAGCACCTTGCATTCCACCTCCAAGCAATCCATTGAGAATTGAGCTCATGGGATCACTGCCAGACATCGGTTGTCCTGGCATTGGCGTGCCACCTTGAGACATTCCTCCACCTAGCAAACCGCCAAGGATCGAGCTCAAGGCATCGCCGCCCGTGGCTGCTGACGATGTGTTCTCAGTTTGCGGCGAGCCACCCATCAAACTGCCCAACAGGTCACCGAACGAACTGCTGGCGGGCTTGCCGTCGGATGACGTGGCATTGGGTAGACCTGCCAAAACTTGGTCAAGCGACTGCCCCGTGTTTTGGATTTGATCCTGCACCGCAGGGTGTCCACCAAGCAGTGCACCGAGCAAACCACTTAATGGATCGTTCATGGATGAATTTTCTTCTGGCATGGATGTTCCTTTCAGTTTGTAATTTTGATCGTCAATTAACAGTCACAACGAGTGTTAAGTGAGACAATAGAATTTCACTGGACAGACGATTTATCGGCGGAGTAAATGGTTTCAGGTTCAAGATCGAATCCCATCTTTACCAAGATTGCTTCGAGATTCCTAAAACAGCGGACTTGCGTTGGTCCAATACTCCCCACGGGCAATTTGAACCGATTTGCAATTGCTTCATAATTTGGTTTTTCCGTTTGATGGAAAAGTTCTGATAATAATTCTCGACAGCCCAAATCAAGTTGGTCAAGAGCAGTCCACACCAGGTGCCGACGCTCCCATAACTCGACTTCTTCCTGTGGCACGATCTTGGCATCTACGATTGAATTGTCCAGTTCACTTGACCTGTGGTGACGATGATGAATATCCCAGCATTCGCGAGCTGTAGTCGTAGTTATCCACGCCGCGAGGAGTTTTTGATCGCGCAACGTATCAAGTCGACGATACACCAAATAGAAGACATTTTGGAAAACATTGTCTGCGTCGTCCCGTGCCAAACCATATCGAATGGCAACCGAGTAAACCAATTTGGCATAACGATTGACGAGTGCATTCCATGCTGTTTGATCACCATTGAGACAAGCCTGAACCAAATTTGAATCTGCTAGATACATTTTAACAACTTTGACTCGAATAATTTGTCATCTTACGTCTAACCCAATGAATAGACGAAAGTTTTTGAAAAAAGTCACATCTTGGTTGGTCAGCGCCACGATCGAATTGGCTCAGTGAACCGCAAGCAAATCCAGGTGACTTTTCGATACCTTCATCGTCTATAGACTAGAGGGGTATTGGATTTTCCAAACACAGGCTTGCCCTATTGAGCGAAATCAGTTTTTGACAGATTGAGCATATGGGGCATAATATATCTGGGAACCTTTGTGGGAGTCCATCCGATTTTGTTGCGACTCGGCAGGGAGTCCAGATGCATCCATTAGCCCCATCCATGAGATTGCAGAGAACACCACGTTCATCTGAAGAGCTGGTGCGGCATTGTCAACAAACTTTGCCTCAGGATTCGACATGTTTTGAAATGCTCGTCGCTCGATACAAAGGGCTAGTGTTCAAAACAGCTTATCGGTTGATGGGAAACCAGGCGGATGCGGATGACCAAGCTCAAGAGGTATTTCTCAAAATCTATCGGAGGATTAAGGAGCTGGATGATCCCCAGGCGCTCACGACGTGGATTTACCGGATTACGGTGAATACGTGTCTGGATGCGCTGAGAAAAGAAAAACGCAATCCAATCGAACTCTTTGAAATTCCATCGGACAACCCCGAGGATGAAGCGAACAAAACCGAAATCAAAGACACGCGCTCCCCAACACCTGAAGAAGCGGCTGTTCGCAATGAAGCGCTTGAATGTATTGAAGAGACTTGGGCGAAGATGGAACCGACCAATCGCGCAATCCTCATGTTGCGGGAAATCGAAGAGCGTCCGTACGAAGAGATTGCCAAAATTCTCGATATGGGCTTGAGCGCGATCAAGATGCGAATTCATCGCGCACGGTTACTTTTCAAGCAATTGCTCGATCAGGTCTGCCCAGACCTGTATGATGATCTATCCAACAAAATAGATCAAAAGCCATCCCTTTGAAATCAGTGTGAAACACTTCCATGCCTATTTCATTTGACGATATAAGCATAACCGATCTAGTTGAGACTCCACCCACAGGACCTGACTGGGACGCGTGGCTCGTTGCTCACCCTGATGTTGCCGAGGAAATTGAAATTGCTCATCGTGTTCGTACCTATGTAGCAGAATTGAAAAATTTGTCCATCGTCGTGCCGCTTGATTTTGAGACGCGCTTAATGGAGCGTATTCGTGCAGATCGTACTATACTTGACCTGCTCGATCTGGGACTAGCGGGATTCGCCCGCGCGATCCTAGAACTGCTTGATGCACTATTCGATCTATTACCGACTTCGCAAACGGTTTCAGCTTATAGCGAATAGGAGCCCCCGATGAATTTCCAAATTGTCCTCGACGCGCTCATCAAAATTTTCACAGACATTGTCAACTTTATTCCCAATCTAGTCAACGGGTTGATCATCCTGTTGGTTGGCTACCTTGTCGCCAGGATGGTGAGTGGGATAGTTGGATTTATTCTGCGCCAGATCAAATTTGATCCGCTGATTGAACGCACAGGCATCACAGGCGCACTCCGTGGACTCGGTGTCAAGACTCCGCTGTGGCAGATCGTTTCGCAACTTATTTACATCTTCTTGCTGCTATCATTCCTTATAACGGCAACGCGTTTTATGGGTCTCGATGCAGTAGCCAAATTGCTAGAGCAATTGCTAGATCTGTTACCCAAGGCGATTGCGGCAGCGATCGTCTTCCTGTTGGGTGGGATTGTCTCCAAGTTTATGGGTGACTTGATCACCAATGTGACTAAAGGTGCAGGTATTACCTATGCAAGCCGCTTGGGGACGGGCATCCAGTACTTGATCAGTGTATTTGTTGCAGTCCTGGCACTTGGTGTTCTTGGTATCGACACCGCTCTGCTCGTCACGACGATCACGATTGTCTTGGCAGCCTTTGGTTTGGCATTGGGGCTAGGACTAGGGTTGGGCGCGCGTCCAATCGTTCAGCATGTTCTCGCAGGATATTATTTGCGACAGCGACTACCCAATGGACAAACCGTCGTGGTCGACCAGACGCGGGGCACGGTTAGCAGTATTGGTGGCGTGAACACGCTGATGACGACAGAGGAAGGCGCAGTGATCATTCCAAACAGCACGCTCATGGACTCGATCGTTCAAGTACCGCGAACCGAAGACAAATAGGATTGATCGCTCGACGAAATGACTTTAACTTTGCGAGCCGAGTTGCTCTCTCTACATTTACCATCAGTTAATGAACATGCAGTAATTTCGCGTGCAGTCCTGAACAGGCGTGGTGAGAAATGTTGTCGAGGCGACGAGCAACTTGTAGATGGTTATGGAGGGCTGAAAGCCGTCGAACTCATGATCACAGGTTCACAACGCCTTTGAACCAAAATCAAAAAGGTCGCGCCAGATAAAGCGCGACCTTTCCTATTCTTGATTGGTTTTTGTGATGCTTGTGTTGTCCGTGCTATTTCTGCGCGAGCTATTCCAGTTTGCGCCACTCGATGCAATCGATCTACTGATTTGCTTGGTCGCTGGTATTTTGAGAATTGCGTGGTTTGAACTATTGAAAGTATTCAACCTGCGTAATTGCACGTAAAGTGATGAGTGAATCGGGCGTCGCCAAAATCGTAACCCGATGTGCACGGGGTTACGATACATGTGGCTTTAACTCGCATGAGGTTACGCCCAGGTTACGAAAATCGTAACGCCAGATGCTTTCGCGTCCAACCCTCTATAAACAAATTGTGCCATGATGCCTCCTTGGGATACACAATTGTTCTGATATTAGAACTGCGTATCATCGTCTAGCCATTTCAAGATGCCCTCTTCTGTTCAGTGGCGTCCGTTGCCGTTATTTCGAATTTGAGTTGTCGCGCGCGTGTACGTATCCACCGTGATCTTGCTGTGCAAGAGACGGGATAGTGTGTCGGCGAGCACTGGACGGCTGAAGAGATAACCTTGCATCTCATCGCATTTGCGCGATAGAAGAAATTCAAGTTGGTCGGAAGTCTCGACGCCTTCGGCAATCACGCGCAATTTAAGTGATCGCGCCATCGCGATGATCGCCGTGGTAATTGCCGCGTTATTCGCATCCTTCCTAATGTCATGCAAGAACGATTGATCGATTTTGAGGATCCGAAAGGGGAACCGCTTGAGGTAGCCAAGCGCCGAGTAGCTGTTGCCGAAATCATCAATTGAAATTTGCACACCCATTTCATTCAACAAACCAAGTGTGCGTACAGTTTGATCGGCATCGCGCATCGCGGTGCCCTCGGTGATTTCCAACTCCAAGGCATGGCCGGGTAAATGGAACTCGGCGAGAACTTGTCCCACAAGAGTTGCCAGTCTGGGATCTTGAAATTGCCGCGCTGAAAAGTTTACAGCGACTTGTAGGTTTGGAGAACCTGTCTTGCGCCAGTTGGCGGTCTGGGCGCAAGCGGTTCGTAGAACCCATTCGCCCATTGGCACAATCAACCCGGATTCTTCGGCAATCGGAATAAACTCGGAGGGCGCTATCAAGCCGCGCTCGGGATGTTGCCATCGGACGAGTGCTTCAATGCTAGTGATGCTCCCATCTGCCACGGCAACAATCGGTTGATAGTAGACCTGCAGTTCGGAGAGATCGATCGCGCGTCGCAAATCAGCCTCAAGCTGCAAAAGGTTAACCGCATGGAAATGCAATTGAGCATCAAAGATCTCGTGGCGCGCCTTGCCCAGGGCTTTGGCGCGATACATTGCCGCATCTGCATCGCGCATCACTTCTTCGGGATTTTCGTACTGGGTGCAATCTGGTCTATTTCCACATGTCAGCGCGACCCCAATACTCGCGGTCACATTGAGAGTATGTCCCTGGATCAGAAACGGCATTCTCAAGTCACCCTGAACCCGGTCGGCTGTTAGTGTAGCGTCTGCCAGCCCTTTGATACCGTGCAATAGTATGGCGAACTCATCGCCGCCAAAGCGCGCTACCGTGTCACTCGGACGCACGCACGATTCCAAACGCCGCGCCACCTCAATAAGCAGGAAATCGCCGACCTGATGGCCGAGACTGTCATTGATGACTTTGAACCGGTCGAGGTCGAGGAACAAGACTGCCGAGAGATACTGGTTGTCTCGTTTATTGGCTCTCAGTGTTTGCGCCACCCGATCCAAGAACAAGGTTCGATTGGGCAAGCCAGTCAGCGGTTCGTGCAACGCGTCATGGATGAGACGCTCTTCCGCGGCTTTGCGGCGCGAAATGTCCGTCTGTGAGCCGGCGACGCGGAGGGCGCGACCTTTGGCGTCGCGCACGGCAAGTCCGCGACACAGCATCCAACGATAGCGACCATCGGAGTGCAATATGCGATATTCACTTTCCAGATGCGATTTTTTGCCATCGAGATGCGCGTGTAGTTCGGTTTCCAAATCTGTCAAGTCGTCGGGATGGACGCGCCAGAACCACGCGGAAGGCGAATCGTCCATTTCGTTTTCGTTGTGTCCCACCATCTCTTTCCAGCGCGGCGAAAAGTAGACCGAGTTGCTCCTCAAGTCCCAGTCCCACAATCCATCATTCGCGCCGCGCGCGGCGAGGGCATAGCGTTCCTCACTCTCGCGCAGTGCCGTTTCCATCTGCTTTTGTGCGGTAATATCCGCACAAATCACCAACGTATACCGAATAGCGCCTGCCACGTCACGAATCACGGAAACATTCAATCGTCCAATCACAACTTGCCCGTCTTTGCGAATATATTTTTTGTCAATCGTGTATGTGGCGATTTCGCCCTGAATCACCGCATTGAATTGCTCGATGTCGGCATTCAAGTCATCCGGATGGGTGAACTTTGAGAAATGCATTCCAACCAGTTCGTCCTTCGAATATCTCAGGAATTGGCAGTCGGCTTCGTTTGCATCGAGCACACACCCTTGCGTATCAACCAAGGCGATGCCCACGGAAGCATGGTCAAATACGGAACGAAAACGGACTTCGCTTTCGCGTAATTCGGCTTCGATGCGTTTACGCTCCGTGATGTCGCGATGCATTCCGAGAAATCCGACGATATTACCCGCTGCGTCCAGAATGGGATTGTTGGAACTCTCGATGGTGATCAAGCGACCGTCTTTGGTTTTGTTGACAATTTCCCCAGCCACGATGCCTTTGCTGAGAAGTGTCGCCCAGAACTGTCGATAATTTTCCAGAGGCACAACGCCGGATTTCAAAATCCGCGGGGTGTGCCCAAGAGCCTCGGACTGGGTGTAGCCGTATATTTTTTCAAACGATGGATTGGTGTACACAATCACGCCATGCGGATCCGTAATAAAGATCGCGTCCGCCGAACGTTCGATTCCAAGTTTGAACTTGAGTAACGTTTCTTCCGCGCGCTTGCGTTCGGTGATATCTTCACCGATACTAGTCGTACCAATCACCATGCCTTGCGAATCACGCAGGACCGTATTGTTCCAAATCACCATGCGCTCATCGCCATGGCGCGTCAAAATCGGATTTTCATAATGCGCTGGGATGTTTCCCGCCGTAACAGTGGTCGCAAACATGGTCTTGATTTCATTGCGCTTGTCTGCTGGAATAAACTTTTCGAACCAATTCTCACCAATGACTTGATGGTGTTGCCAGCCGGTGAGAATGAGAAAGAAATCGTTACAGAAAATAATGTTACCGTGGACATCCAGTGTCACCGCAATCAAACGAACGTTCTCGAGTGTGTCGCGAAAGCGGCGTTCTGATTCTCGCAACGATTTTTCCGCGCGCTTGCGTTCGGTGATGTCGCGCGCCACAGAGACAATCGCCGTGATTTCTCCATTCGAATAAACTGGCGAGCCGGTAATCTCGGCGAATTTACGCGAGCCGTCCTTGGTAATAAACGTGTATTCCGAAGTGGCTTGTTTGCCTTCTAGAACTTGCGTGATGTCCGAGAAAGCCTGCGGATAGTTTTCAGGCGGCAACAGGGCAAGCTCGGTGATTCGCTTTCCCACCAACTCTTCGGGCGAATACCTTAGCGCTTTTTTCACGGAGGGAGACATGGTCACAACCTTGAATTCCGTATCGAGCGAGTAGATCACATCGGTGACGTTCTCAAAATGGAGGCGATATTTTTCCTCGCTTTGACGAACCGCTTCTTCGGCGAGCTTGGTTTCCGTGATGTCAATCCACGACCCAACGATTTCGATGGGGTTACCTTGAGCATCGCGAATCAAGCGCAGTTCGTCGCGCATCCAGCGATATGAGCCATCCTGATGTCGAAAACGGTATTCATGCATGTGTTCGTTGCGTTCGAACAAAGGACTCAAGCCGCTTAGGATGCGCGGCGCATCGTCAGGATGCAAGTGATTGACCCAGAATTGGGAATCGTTTGTGAATGTCTCCGGCGCGTATCCCAGTTGGTCTGCGACGTTTGGACTGACGAAGGTTGCCGCAAAATCCCCGTGTGGCTCAGCGCTGTAAATGACGGTGGGACTCGCCGTCAAAAGATGTTGAAGGCGCGCGCGGCTTGTACTCAACGCCTCTTCCGCGTGGCGGCGTTCGAGCAATTCGTATTGCGTTGTTTCGTACAATTGCGCGTTAGACAGCGCCAACGCGATGACTTCGGCAAGGACACTGGTCAGTGCGATGTCGTCTGCATCGAACGCATTAACGCGATCACTCTCGATATTGAGCGCCCCGAAGAGTTGACCACCGTGGTACAACGGGATTGCCAGTTCACTTTTCAAAGGCGACGATGCTTCGAGAACATAATCCGGATCAATGCTGACATTGGCAACAATTTGGGACTGTCCGGTCCGAAAGACTCGTCCGACAACCCCGTGAGTGATCGGACGCGAGGCGCCCAGTTCCGCCGCGAGTTTACCGCTGGCGCCCTGCACGACCCAGCGTTCGTGCATCGCATCCGGTACGACCACACAAACGTGCGGCCAACCGGTCATTCCCGCAATCTTTTCCGCCGCGATACGCGCAACCGCATTTTGGTCGAGTTCTTCGCTCACCGCGCGTAGGACGAGATACAATATGGTTTGCCGCTCGGCGAGTCGTTTACGTTCGACAATTTCCTTTTCGAGTTGGATGTTAGCTTGCGCCAGTTCTGCCGTGCGTTCCTGTACGCGGATTTCCAATTCAGCGTGCGCGCGGCGCAACGCGTCTTCCGCTTCGCGACGCGCGGTCACATCGCGCCCAACGGATTGATACTCAACCACCTGGCTTTGCGAGTTGAGCACGACACGGTCGGTCCACTGTTGCCAACGGCTTTCGCCATCCGGTAAAATGACGCGATGCTCGTACATCACCGATTGATTTTGCGGACCGAGCGCAGTAAATCGCGACTCGACTGCGGGGCGATCCTCTGCCGGAATCAGGGGCATAAAACTGGTGCCAATCAACTCATCGCGTCGTTTGCCAAAATAGCGACAGTACGCGTCGTTGACAAACGTGAGCGTGCCATCGGGCAAAAACCGGCAAATCAGTTCGGTCTGGTCTTCGACGATCGCGCGGTAATGCGCTTCGCTTTCAACCAAAGCGATTTCCATTTTCTTGCGTTCGGTGACATCGCGACTAGAAAGAACAATCCCCGTAATCTGTCCTTGCGAATCTTTGATCAAATTGCCGATACATTCCATCCACACATAGTGTCCATCCGCATGATGATAGCGAAAAGTCACCGGGCTGGTGATCTTACCTTCCGATAGGGTTTGTCCCAAGGTTTCGATGGCTCGCACAACATCGTCGGGGTGCAACCCCTCAAGAATCGAGCGACCGATTTGAGTTTGTGGATCGCTTCCCAGAACCCAGAGATGGGATGGGCTGGCATAAAAAATATTGCCTTCAACATTAATCTCGGTGATGACGTCGTTCATATTGTCTGCGATACGTCGCAGCGTCGCTTGGCTTTGTTCCAACGCTCGATTTTGTGCGGCGAGCTGTGCTTCGCGTTCCCTGAGACTGTGTGCCATCCGGTTGAACGCCTCAGTCACCACGCCGATTTCGTTCTGGCTGGTGACCCGGATTTGATATTGCAAATCGCCTTGCCCGATGCGATTCGCACCAGCGTGCAAACGTTCCACCGGTTCAAAGAGCACACGCTTGAGTGTCCGGCTAATAATCCACATGAGCGTCACAACAATGATCAACGTGCTACTACCGACGGTCACGAGGATGTTGCGACTAGCGGCGAATGCTTCGTCGCGTGCCATTTCCACGACGACGACCCACTCGGTGCCGGGAATCTTGGTGCTGGCAGCAACGACATTCACATCGGAGAGAGCATTGTACGTCCCGAACCACGTAGCATCTGGCGACGCGAACATCGCGCGGTGTTCCGATCTGTCTTGCACGTCGAGTTGTTTGAGCAACACACCGCGATCACTATGTGCGATCAATTGCCCATCGCGGTTGGCAACATAGACATGCCCGGTGGCGCCGACCCGAATGCCATCCACGACATCCCACAACACTTGCATTTTGAGACGCGCGGCAATGACCGACGAGTCGGTTCCGGGAATCGCGATAATGAGGTACGGTTCGTTGTTCGACGCCAATTGGATGTTGCTTTGATAATGTTTGCCGGCACGCGCCGCCTGGAACCATCTGGATTGCGAAATGGTAAACAAATTTGCGAGCAGGGGTTGATCTTGATAAGCATTGGCGATGACTTGACCACGGGCGTCCAAATAGACGACTTCACTGAGCGCGTTGTTCAGTTCGAGCGCGCGCCGCAGCTGACTTGGATCTTGCGCGAGTTCATCTTTGCCCAGCACATCAAACAGGTAAAGCGATTCTTCGGTATATTCGATGAAGGACGCGACCGTATCCCCGGCGTTCAGCGCGGCTTCGCCTTGACGATGGCGCCAGCCGTTCTCTTCGGTTTGATAGGTGAAGAACGCGACGCTAAAGCCGAGAATCAACACCACCGCGAGGAACGTGATGCCAAAAAACGACATCAAGTAACGCCGCAGACTAGTCGGATAGAAAATTGGATTACGCACAAACCGTCCAACCAAATCGCGCATGCTCGACTCCTAGTTGCCGGTTGCCAAAAACTGTTCCCAAATGCTGTCGTACAATTTTTGTCCTTGTGAACCAAGCGGCAGAACGATCTCGCCCTTTCTCAAGTCTTCGGCATGTGGAAAGATCACCGGGTCGTTGAGAATTTGCGGGTCAATGAACGGCGCCGCCGCATCATTCGGCATCGGATAGAAATTGTAGTTAGTAATCTTGGCGGAGACTTGGGGTCTCAAGATAAAGTTCAAGAAAAGTTCGGCGGTATACTTGTTGGGGCTATTGGCTGGAATCACAAATGTGTCGCCCCACAACAGCGCGCCTTCTTCTGGCAGAACGTAACTGATCGATGCGTTCTTTTCGCGCGCTTTCAAGACGTCCGCGGCATATCCCATCGCGAATACCAAGCGACCTTCGACCAGCGGCGGCGCAGCGGTCACTGGATCGAAATCTTCGAGGAAAACGACATTGGACTTGAGTGTGAGCAGACGTTTGAGCGCGGCTTGTAGTTCTGCCGGTTTTTCCGAGTTCGCCGAGTAACCAAGCGATTTGAGCGTCAGACTGATGATCTCGCGCGATTGTCCTTTCCAAATTCCTACTTTGCCAGCATAACGCGGATCCCACAGATCAGCCCAGCGCGTGATCGGTTGCTTCACTAGATCGCTCCGCAACACCAGACCGGTGGTGCCCCAGTTGAATGGAACATTGTGCTTGTTTTCCGGATCATAAGCCAGATCACGAAAATTCGCCGAAATGTTTTTCCGATTAGGCACATTGCGAGAATCTATTTCGGCTAGCTGCCGTTCCGCCACGAGTATAGGAATCAGGCGGCTTTCGATGACGACTACATCATAGACCTGACCGCGGGAGATATTCTCCATCGCTTCTTCAGACGCGGTATAGGTCACGTACTTGACCTCGACGCCATACTCGGCTTTAAAATCATCCAACACCTCTTGCGGCATATCGTCTTCCCAATCGTAAAAGACCAACTCTTTTGCCAAACGTGGGGGCGTCGGTTTGGCAGGCGGTGGTGCCGCGCATGCTGAAAGCAAAACGGCTGTGAGAATCGCCAGGATGGCACAGAGCGTCAAGTTTTTCATCATCCATACTCCTTCAACTTCCGGTCCTAGCCGGTTCGAGAATAGACTCATTAGAACCCAGTTCAATTGTCCGAGATATGCGGTCTCGGATTTCAAATCGGCACGCCGGATAGCCCATTGCCACGCACTCGGTTTCCTCGACGGAAGGCAGATGACCGGTAGCAAATCGAACGGCTTCGGTAAGCACACCTGCATAGACGTGGCAGATTGGTGTTTGGCTGAAACGCCCGATGCAAATCGGGCAGTCGTCCAACGTATAAACGATGTGGTTCGCTTGCTCTTCGATCGTGGGTTGCCACTCGGGATTTAGTTGTTCTGACAGGTTGGCAAGCTCTCTGAGTATCTGAACGTTTTTTTCTTGGTGAGAGCATGCCACAAACGCAAGCGTGGACATATTCTGAATTGGCAAGCTGGGGAGAAGGAGATGGGCAAATGTCGTTTCGCCGATGTGACGCAATATCATTGGGCTGGCGCGCCCGTATAAATCTTCAACCACTTGGTTGAGTCGCGCATAGTCTGCAGATGAAACCGAGGGAGCCAAGTCCTCCGGCGGCAGGTTCATCAAAAAGCGTTCCATTCCGGATTTGCGAAGCACCGCATTGAGACCGATTGGTCCCACGACTCGTTCGATGGAGAACAAGGATTGGCGTAACAACGCATTCGGAACGACGATGCTCTTGGATGGTGGCACAAAATTATCTCCTGAAAAATTACCAGCGCGTGCAAAAGAGGAGAAAAAAAATATCAAGCGGGTTAATAGGTAACGGTTTTTCAATACACAGTTGATGAAAAATCAGCAAGAATCACCCAGAAGATTGACTGAGATTAGGCCAAGCCGGGATCTGCAAAATGAAATGGACTGTTCGCGCGCGGGCTTTCGTTAGTGCGTCTATTTTGCTTTGTTGAATTTACGACCAGGAGCATTCCATCTTGCTTCAAGAATCGGATAAACAAGTCCGCGATGGTGGGATCAAATTGAGTTCCGGCATTGCGACTAATTTCGTCAATGATTTCTTGGAGTTTCATCGCGCGATGATAGGTGCGGTCTGACGCCATGGATTCGATGGCATCCGCTACGGCAATAATGCGCGCTTCGATGGGGGTTTGTCCACCCGACAGTTCATCGGGATAGCCTTTGCCGTTCCACCATTCATGATGATGGCGCACAAAGGGCGCCAAGTGCCGCAAGCCTTGGCTGGCTTCAAGCAATTCGCTTCCCAATATTGTATGGGTTTTGATCGATTCGTACTCCAGCCCAGTGAGCCGTGTGGTTTTTTTGAGAATGTGCTCGGGAATGCCAATCTTGCCGATATCATGAAGCAACGCCGCTTGTCGGAGTTTTTCAATCCGTGCGGGTGGCAATTTCATTTCACGCGCAATGGCCGTGGCGTACTCTGCGACTTTGACGGCATGATTCAATACGAGTGGATCGCGCGTATCAATAATTTTCGCCAATATGACAAATAATTCGTCGTTGAATTGTTCGATATGCAGACTGGCTTGAAGAATTTCACGATTAGCTAAAGTAAGTTCTTTATTCATCCGCTCGACTTCCCGGACGCTGGCTCGGGTGCGCTCAACGTATTGCTGTTGCGTATAATGGATTAGCCCTATCGGCAATGCAAATACAAAAACTCCCAGGATACTATTGAGGTCATTACACAAGATTGCCATAAAGAGTCCAATGAGACACAGGGTAACATAGAAAAGTGCAGTCCAACCAAACTGCCCACGCCATGTGACCAAGATGCTACTTTTTTCCGATAAACCGATGGCGATGCTAACGAGACCCGATTCGACGATATAGTATCCCAGCCCCGTGACCAAGGTCAAGCCAGTTAATGGAATCAGATTTTCCCATGTCAATGGAATCTTGAAAAGGTCTAGTCCATAGATTGGGACTAGTCCAGCAAGGACATGAGTTGCCCAGTTAAAGACTGGCTTGTACCAGGCAATCTCCCGGTTCTTGAGATAATGCGCAAAAACTATTGCCGTGCTAATCGAGACGAGTCCAACAAATCCACTGAGGAATATCGTCGCAAAGATCACCGTGACGGAGACTGAAAAGGTGCTATCGCCGTACATACCCACTTCGAACCACTCAGCCAATATGCTAACAATACACAGAAACACGAGTAGCCCTGCATCAAAAGTGTAATTCAGCCCCAAGCTCAATACAGTTGCCAAGAGACCAGCCAAAATGACTGCTCCCACAAACGGCGCAATCCATTCAGGGCGATGTGGGATCTCTCTTCGCTTACGAATCAGGTGCTCGGCATCCAGTTTGACATCGGAATGCTCGGATTGGCGTCTCGCCGGTGCTACCGGTGAGGGTGAAGGAGAAACGGTAGGTTCCATTAGCCGGTTTTCATGCGCGGTGCTCTCCAATCGGATCGAGTGAGGTACATCGGTAATAGAGACGACACAATTGCGTCCTTTAAGCTTGGCTTGGTAAACCGCGATATCGGCTTGATGAATCAGGTCATTGGCGACCTGGGCATCGGTGGGAAAGGAGGCAATCCCAAAACTCATTGTGACATGAATTGGCGTGGGACTAGTTTGAATCGTGATGGGTGTTTCGGCGATATTCTCGCGGATGCGTTCAGCAATTGTGATCGCCTCGACACACTCGGTTTCCGGCAAACAAATGGAAAACTCTTCTCCACCAAATCTTCCGGCAATATCGTATTCACGAACGGTTTTGCGAATGACCTCACCAATGGCTTCCAAAACGGTGTCGCCAGCGAGGTGACCGTACGTGTTATTCACATTGCGCAACAAGTCGAGGTCTGCCATGATGACCGAAAGCGGACGTGCAAAGCGAGTTGCACGCTCCATCTCCGCCGTAAACAACCGGGAGAAATGCACGGCATTCCACAAGCCGGTTTTGATATCAATGCGCGCCTCTTTCTGCAACTGAGGAACAGCAAGCGCACGCTGAATGAGCAACACCGGCGAAAGGACAAAAAGACTGTACCCCGGATTCAGTGTCCAGAGCAACGCAAATGGATAACCCAAGCAGAGCAACATGAAATCTGGGATCAAGGTACTCCACTGCAGCATGCCCGTATTCTTCCAGGTTGAACCGCGTGCCAGAACGACAGCTAGACCGGTTAAAGCTTGATTGAGGACTAGATAGATAACGAGCGCCACCAAAGCCGCCAGGGGACGAGACAATGAGACTTGGTTTGAAATGGTTGCATTGATGAATTGGTAGGTTTGTTGAGCAAGCAAACCACAACAAATGTGATTTGCGATGTTGAAGGGTTGAATGTACCACGCGCGCAAACTGGTGCTTTTCTGCAAACGAGCCTTAGCCCATTCAAAGAGATGCGGAATGAGTACCAGCAAGACAAAAAAGTTAGCCGGAAGTAGAAACACTCCGGCGGAAAGGAAAATCAGCAATAGGCTAAAACTAATATTGCCTTCCGTCTCTGATTTTTTTGCGCTCTTGAAGATAGATTTGTACACCTGGGATAGTGTGGACAGCAATGCCAAAACACCCAGCGTTGCCAGATCCGCGCCCGAGGAGACAGAATTCAGCAAAGAATAACTACCCAAGATCGTCCCGGCGAATATTGTGCCCAGCACTAGAGTCCATGCACGTCGCGACATAGCAAGCTCCTTGTTAGGAATGAACTGGAAATATGCAATGCTGCTCCGGCGATATTCTCGCCGGAGCAGCATTTACTGCATAGATGTCTAGAGATTACTGTCCCCAACTATCACTATCCCAATTTGCTGCGCCCCAGGTAGCGCTATCCCAGTTCGCACTGTCCCAATTCGCTGAATCCCAGTTCGCGCTGTCCCAATTCGCACTGCCCCAGGTCGTATTCGTGCCGGTGAACAAGAAACGGCTGATGTTGATGCTGGTGTTAGCGGACTGAGTTGTCGTGCCCTTGACCGCCGCGTACACATCGAGATAACCCGCTCCAGCTTTTGTAGCGACATAACCGACCCACGTCTTGTTCGCCGTGGCTTTTAGACGATACTTGATTTGGTCGGGGGTCAAAGTTGGGTTGGCTTCGCGCATCAACGCCACCGCGCCGCTGACGAGTGGCGCAGCCATCGAAGTTCCGGACATGCGAAAATAGTTACCGTCAACCCGGTTCTCTGGATGCAGGGCTGCAATTGCCAGTGAATTGTTGTCGGGCAAATAGGCAATTAGGTTTTTGCCTGGAGCGACGAGATCCGGCTTGAGATAGCCTGCTTCATCCGTGCCGTAAGCCGAAAAGGTTGCGAGGGTATCATCGGTGAGCGATAACGTCGCCTTGTCGTCCACCGCGCCAACCGTAATCACGAATGGATCGTTCGCCGGCGGATAGAGTGTGGACGTCCCATTATTCCCTGCCGACACGACGACGACGATTTTGTTAAACCAGAGAATTTCACAAGCTGCATCCAATGCACTGGTATTGTACGATTGCCAGACGCTTGAATTCATGGATAAGTTGACAACTTTGATATTGTAGGTCGCCTTGTTGTTATAAACCCACTGGAGCGCGTTGACCACATCGGATTCAAGCGCCATGCCGTTATCATCGCTGACGCGCAAACCAATAATGTTAACTTTCGGCGCAATTCCGAGATACTTGCCGCCGGAGACAACGCCATCGTCGGCAATTAACCCGGTAACAAATGTGCCATGCCCGTACTGATCATTGGCAGTGTGTTCGGCAGCGTTAAAGTTTACTTCGCCGATCAAGCGTGAGCCAATCGCGTTGGTTTTGAAATTACCACTATCCACTACCGCAACCGTAACATTGGCACCTTTATAGTACGGAGCTTCATTCCAAACATTGGTTGCGCGGACCGCGTTGTTGTACACATTCGCCAAAACACTCGTATCAACCGTACCACCATCCGCGCTGGAGGTTATCGCCAAAGGTGATGTCGTGTCTACTTTGCTTGCGTCGGTTGTGATTCTCAGTCCAATTGCATCGTAGTAAATTGTATGCGTCTTGGCAACGGCGCTTTGGTCAATCAGGACTTCGAGGTTTTTAGCAGGCGCAAAATCTTGCCAACTCCAGACACGCGTGCTAGTAATATCAACATATTCGGTCCCAACGAGACCAGCCCCAATCCGAGAATCCAATTTATTTGCGGGCATGCTAGTCGTGTTGCCTGCAACGCCGGCTACATAAGGGGTGAGCTTGATAATCTCGGAGGAAGCAAGTTTGGCAGAAGCATAAACACGCAACACTGCTTCAACTTGGATGATTCCCACACCCGGGGTATATTCCGGCGTGAATCCGCTAAACGAGCCTTTGACATTTTTCCCATAGCCGTAGGTATTGTTCTTGCCAACCGGCGAAAGAATATTCGACGAATTGGTAAAACCGTTGGTCACCTTGGTGCCAATTTTGGTTGACCATATGGTGAACTTGGTTTTGCTCGGTCCGCCAGACGAATACATTGGCGCATCGAGCGCGACCCATTTGATTCTATCGGCTTTAGCTAGTTCCAGCACATCCTTGGCTTTCAGTTGCGCCGAAAAACCTTTTACGAGTGACAGGTCTTTGGTAACAGTGCCGCCCAAGTGCGCAACCATCTCTTCGATGCTGTTATCCTGAACGCGTTTCTGAACAATCACACTGACAGTCGAATCGGGTTGGTCAGCCGCCATTTGCGCCAGGATAGGTTGTACATTGGTTGGAACAGCCAACGCATTCGGCTGCGCCGAAATTGGTTGAATGCCTGTCGTTCCCATCGTTGCAATGCAAAGCAAGCCGACGAAAAGTAATGCCCATCTCAACAAATGTTTTCCTTTGCCCCAGTTGATTGAGAATCTGAGTGTGGTTTTCATTTTGATTCCTCCGCTGATTTGGACGATATAGAAAATAGCGGGTCTGAATCGCAAATAGAGACACGAATTCACCCGGCTCGTTTAGCTCCATCAAGAGCTGGCTGGGCATTCTCTATGCCCTCTTGCATATTTGTTGTAGTTTATACCGAGGCAAGTGGGAAAACAATCAGCTATGTGGGTCTGGCGAGGGTCCAAAAGTAGGAGAAAAGGGGGACCAAAGACCTGACTTTGTCGTTTTCTAAATCCGATTTCTAACCAAGTCGTTACGCGCCCATTCATCGTTCGTTGCAATTTGAGCTTATCATTGATGGTAAGATCACTACCAGCACTTTTAGCTCTCATCGACTGGCCAAAAGCTTTGGCACAAGAAATCCATTCTACCGAGTCTACGGATATTGGGTGGAAAGCTCTTTACTGGCGCGTGCAAAGGCGAGACGCGTTTCCTCTCTCAATTGTGACGCCCTCTCCAAGTCGCCACTTCGCCCCATCTTCTCAAGTTCCTTGCTCAGATAGCCGACCTGGTGCGCACCCACGCTATTACTGTTTCCCTTGAGCGTATGCGCCGCGCGTTGCAATTCGATGAGATCCCCTTGTGCGATAGTATGTTGAATCGTTTCCAAAAGAGACGGTGTCGAGTTCAAATACAGGTCAATCATCTCTTCGACAAAATCTGGCTGTCCCTCTTCTTGCAAACATCGCAAGTTGTCTATGACTGACCAATCGATTACCTTTGGCTCAGAAGATTGGTCGGAAGAGTCTGACGGCATCGCCTTCCGTGTTCCGCCACGTTCCAGCGCAGCTTGTAATTCTTGGATTTGAATCGGCTTGCTAATATAATCATCCATCCCAGCGGCTAAACAAACTTCGCGATCGCCCTGCATCGCATTCGCGGTCATTGCCACGATGTGCGGGCGATTGCCATTGAGATGCTGTTGCCAGATTCGGCGAGTCGCTTCCAAACCGTCCATTTCCGGCATTTGGACATCCATCAATACAACGTCGTAGGTCTGGCGCTCCAGCGCTTGCAGTACTTCCAGTCCATTCGCCGCGATGTCGGCAGAATAGCCCATTTTCTTCAACATCTGCAATGCTAGTTTTTGATTAACCACATGGTCTTCAGCTAACAAGATTCGTAGCGGGAGGCGTTCCGCTAGCTTTGAATCGAAATGAGACTTTGCAGTTTCTCGTACGGGCGTTCTCGTCTGCTTGGCAAAGATAGAGACCAGTGTGTCGTAAAGGTGAGAAGGTTTGATGGGTTTGGAAAGAAAGGCGGCAAAGCTAACTGATTCAGCGCCCGCTTCACGCCGCCCAAGGGAGGTTAGCATCACGAGCGGCAAGGTGTCTGGATCGCGAAGGGACCGTATTTCTTTCGCCAGCGTGAGACCATCCATCTCTGGCATGCTCATATCCAGGATCGCGATATCATAGGGGTCGCCGCGACGAATCCAGTCTAGTGCTTCCCGCGGAGAGTCCGTGTCATACGGGAGCATCTTCCACGATTGTACGTGTCGGCTCAGAATTGTTCGATTGGTTGCATTATCGTCCACAAGCAGAATCCGTTTTTCGTTTAGCTGTGGCTGACTCGCGTGAACGTAGACACGGGGCTGGTTAGGAGCGGATTCGGCTCTCAACGTAAAATGGAAGATGCTGCCTTTGCCTATTTCACTTTCAACCCACATCGTGCCACCCATGAGTTCGCTCAACCGTTTGCTAATCGCCAGCCCCAATCCGGTGCCGCCGTATTTACGCGTGGTCGAGGCGTCGACTTGACTGAAGGACTTGAAGAGGCGATCCATGCGATCTTTCGGGATGCCGACCCCAGTGTCCCGTACGGCAAAGTGAAATTCATAAATGGGCGACGCAGTGTTAGGGGTCAAAGTATTTGCATCAAGTACTGCCGCGGTCACACTTACCGCCACTTCCCCCTGCTTTGTAAATTTAAGCGCGTTGCCGAGCAGGTTGATTAGAATCTGTCGCACGCGCGTCGAGTCTCCGAGCAGAGCCGCCGGCGTTTTATCATCGATGAAATAAGACAGCTCAAGTTGCTTGTCGTATGCAGCCGTTGCCACTAGGTCTAACGCACTCTCAACACAATCGCACAAGGCGAAAGGCTGCGTTTCTAATTCCATCCGTCCAGCTTCAATCTTGGAATAGTCGAGGATTTCATTGATGATCGTCAGCAAAGCGTCACCACTGTTACGAATGGTAATGGTATAGTCGCGTTGCTCTGGACTGAGCTCAGTATCCAGCAACAGACTCGTCATACCGATGACGCCATTCATGGGAGTGCGGATTTCATGGCTCATGGTCGCGAGGAATGCACTCTTGGCTCGATTGGCTTCTTCCGCTTGCTCGCGTGCATGCACAAGCTCGGTGATGTCGTGATACATAGCAAGTGTTGCCGCTCTTTCTCCCTGGATCACAATCGGGACCCCGAAAATTTCCACATTCACCGGGATGGCGTCTTTGCGATGGCGAATTCCTGTGCCATGAACCAAGCCATGGGCGGCTTGACGAGTGTAGGCGATGGCGTCTTCGCGATTGGAGTCGTTTGTAATTAACTGGTCAAGATTGCGCCCTACCACTTGAGCTTGTTCGCAGCCGTACAGTTTCTCGAATGCGGGGTTACACGAGACAATGTTGCCTGAAGAATCGATCAAGACAATCGCGACGGGGCTATTCTGCACCACCGCTTCCAGAAATTGCTTTTGGCGCGCGAGTTCAGCTTCACCCTGTAGCCGTTCAGAAATACTCTCCTTCAGTTGTTCGTTGGCATGCACAAGTTCAAAAGTCCGCTCCGCTACCTGGTCCTCCATGGTTCTAATACTTTTGCTCAGTTGGTCGTGCTTTATACCCGCCAGGTACGCCGAAAGACCTAGAAACAATGGCGCGGTGTCGATGATCCACATAAGAGGTTGGGTTGACTGTGATGTTAGTACGCCAACAAGATTGAAGGGCAAACTTCGATACGCCATGTCAATCACCGAAGCGATGATCGGGAAACAAAGCCCAAACAGTGTGCCAAATACTGCATACTGAATTTTGTAACTAACTTGGAGAGTATTTTCATTCATAGTTATCTACTCCCGAATAGTCTTGTCATGAATCATGTTGCCCATTGTACTGCATGTAACCACGACCAACAGTTTGGTTATGGTTTGATAACAGAAAAACACCTGGCTATATTCTCGCACACCTACAAAGCAACTTGCCAATAGTTTTCAAGCAACACAGGTACCGCTTGCACATCGGCCCGTGCCGAGACAGAGCGAGCTGAATTTACGACAAGCTTCCTACCTTCACGTTTGGCAACTCGAATAAATGCCGCTGCAACTTGAGGGTCAAACTGCGTACCCGCACAACGTTCGATCTCGGCAATAATTGTTTCAAGTGATAGGGCACGATGATACGGACGATCCGAAGCCATAGCTTCCACGGCATCACACACAGCCAAGATCCGCCCATCCAGTGGAATCTGCTCACCGATAAGGTGATTGGGATAACCGCAGCCATTCCACCACTCGTGATGAGCTTGGATGGATGGGACCAAATATCGCAACCCTTTGCATGTCTCCAAGAATTGTGCGCCAATGGCAACATGTTTCTTGATGTAATCGTACTCCTGATTCTCCAGCTTAGTCGGTTTATGAAGCACCTTCTCCGAGATACCGATTTTGCCAATATCGTGAAAGAATGCCGCCTGGCGGACTTGGACGATGTGTTCCTCGTCAAACCCCAATTCAGTCGCAATGGCAGTTGCATATTCTGCTACTTGAGCCGAATGTCCAGAAACATATGGATCACGCGCATCGATCATTTTTGCCAAAGTGACCAACAACTCTTCATTCATTTCGCGGATAGCGACATTGGCTTCCAACACTCTGGAATTGGCACCCGCTAGCTCCTGATTCATCCGTCTAAGTTCTAGCACCCCTTTTTCGGTTCGATCGATATATTCCTTTTGCGAATAGGTCATCATCAGGACCGGAATTGTAAAGACAAGAATACCCACATTGCCTTGAAAATCGTATGCGACCGCGAGAAAGAAACCAATCATACACAAAACGAAATATTGTGGCGCTAACCACGCACATTCGTCTTTCCAGATTTTCAGAGGTGACTCTGATTTCTCAGCGCTGACGGCGGCAACCAGCAGACCGGTCTCGACGCCAAAGTAGATGATCGCTGCCAGAGTCATCATCCCAAGGGAAATAATCAGATCGATGATGTCTAATTGAGTAGGCAGTAGAACACTGACCACGGCGGGAGTCAGAGCGGCAAGAACATGAATCGACCAGTTATAGACTGTTTTGTAGATGACGGGCCATAATCCCTTTTTTGAATTCCACCGATAGAGGCGATGCGCTATGACAATTGTTGCGCTGGTGAAAACGACACCGGGGATTCCAACTAAGACCGCCGCCGCAAAGTTAATGGCGACCGACACCGAAATAGTAGAATCACCAGCTAAATTTTTTAGCTGTGGGAGTTGGGTAATGCCAGCCATGATCATCAGCAGGAAAACAATCATTGAATCTGGTCGTGGCTGGGAAATAAAGCCGCCGATACTCACCAGTACCGCGATCCCAATCACTACTCCAACGAGCCATCCGAGCCACGAGGCCGATTGTCCTTTTGCCGGAGAGGATTGGGGCTCGTGCTCAAATTGCTGAGAAGGATCGCTTGGCCGCTCAATCTGAATGGGAGTGGGTTTGGGAATGTAGGTAGAGCCATGTGCTGTTTCAAGACGATTCACCACACCCGGCATTTCAAGCTTGACGGAGTGCGGCACATTACCGGAGCATACAACACAATTGCGTCCCTGAAGTTTGGCTTGATAGACCGCCACATCCGCTTGGTGAATCAACTCATTTGGCGCGGTGGCATCCTGGGGAAAACTCGCTACGCCAAAACTCATGGTGACGTTGATCGACAGAGCATTTTCGTTGAGCTTGAACCCGGTGGATTCAATCGCCCTCCGAATCCGCTCGGCGATGCTGACGGCTTCCTCTAGCGGAGTCTCGGGTAAGGCAATACAAAACTCTTCGCCCCCAAACCGCCCCGCCAGATCATATTTGCGAATCTCGTCGCGAACAATTTTGGCGACACCGACCAAGACCGCATCGCCCGCCAAGTGGCCGTACGAATTGTTGATGTTACGCAACAGATCAAGATCCGCCATGATGACGGATAGTGGATGCTGCAAATTTTCCGCGCGATCCATCTCGGTGATAAATAACTTGTTAAAATAATGCGCATTCAACAAACCCGTCTTGCCATCGGTCTGGGCTTCCTTTTTCAAACCAGGGACCGCCAAGGCGCGATAAACCAGAATTAGCGGCGCCAGGGTGGTCACCATCAACCCCGCGTCGATTTTCCAGATGACGGAGAGCATATAGCCCATGCACAATCCGACATAATCCATCAGGAGATTCTCAATTTCCAAAATTCCAGATTCGCGCCAGGTCACCCCGCGCGCCAAGACGAGCGCGCCCCCAATGGCTAAATGATTGATCACGACATAGGTTAGCGCGCCCGCCAAGGCGGCAATCACGGTCGTGCTTGACAAGAGAGGTGTATCGATGGACATCAGGGCGAGGACGAGGCGCGAGGAGACCAAGCCACAAATAATATGCGTGGACATGTTGAAGGGTTGGAGATACCAATCGCGCAAGTGCGGACTACCGGTCAAGCGTTCCTTCAACCATTGAATGGCGAGCGAGATGATAACAATACTTACGAACCAGAAAGGAGGCAGTAAGAGTGCACTGGCAAACAAAAAGATGGTGTTGAGATAGTACAACTGGTGGTTCGGCGCAGGCACCTTGAGGAATTGGGCAATCGTGGCAAACGACAGAAATGCAAAAAATGTGAACGCTGGGAATGAGGATGGGGCAGCGACTTGAGCTACCCACGCGCTCAAAATCCCGCCGGCGATAATCCATCCGATGACGTAGACCCACGCGCGCTTGGTCATGGTTTGCTCCTGTGTAAGACTTGGTGAGGCCGGCAACTATGCTTACTTTGACTTGCCAAGGCTTGTTGTATTTGGGCTAGGCCTTGTCAGAGAGAGGTTGTCTTCGCCCCAGTAAACGCTGTCCCAGTTCAGCGAGTTCCAGTTCAACGAGTCCCAATTGAGGGAATCCCAGTTCAGGGAATCCCAGTTGAGCGAGTCCCAGTTCAACGAGTCCCAGTTGAGACTGGTCCATCCGAGATTTTGATTGCTCGCTTTCAGCATGTTGTTGATGGCGGTGCCTGTGTTGAGACTCTTGGTCTGGTTGGACATTACCGCATTGAATGCATCCAACTCAATACTGCCGCCCGTGATGAAATTTGCCGTCTTGACCATACGGAATTTCACCTGATCGGGTGTGAGGGTCGGACTGGACTGAAGCACGAGCGCGGTTGCCCCGGCGACCATCGGTGCCGCCATGGAGGTGCCCGATAATCGAAAATATTGATTGGATCCGGAAAAGCCAGTCACCAGGTGATCGGGATGTGCGATGGCGAACGCTGATTGGCTGTTGGATAACAAACTGATAATGTTGTTGCCCGGCGCAACCAAGTCTGGCTTGGAAATGCCATCGATGGTTTTGCCCCACCCCGAATAGTTCGTCTGGTAATCATCCAAAGAGGTTATCGTTCCGTTGTCTGCCGATGCGCCGACCGTAATGACAAACGGATCGTTCGCGGGTGGATAGAGGGCTTTGTGTCCCTGGTTGCCCGAGGCGACGACGACGACCACTTGGTTGAACCAAAGGACTTCGACCGCGGCATCCACCGGACTGGTTTTGTAAGATTCGTCTACGGTAACATTCAGCGACAAACTCACTGCCCGAATGTTATACTGCTTGCGATTATTGTAAATCCATTGCAACCCTTTGATCAGGTTTGTCGCCGTAGCATTTCCTTGATCGTCGCTGATCTTGACGTTGACTAGATTGACCTGGGGCGCGAGACCGATGTAGGCACCGTTGGATGCTTTGCCATTGCCGCCGATGATGCCCGCGACAAACGTGCCATGCCCCATATAATCATCCGTGGTGGTCGCAGCGCTGTTCATTTTGACAGAGGCAATGACCCGGCTTGTCCCATCCGCATTTAAAAGGTCTGGATGGTTGGCGTTGATGCCGCTGTCCACGACAGCCACAGCGATCCCTTGCCCTTGCAGGTTTCCATTCGCATTCCATAACTTGGTGGCTTTGATTGTCTGCGGGTAAATACTCTTCAAGTTGGATGTGTCAATGCAGGGCAATGTGCAAGCCGTTTGTACAATCGGCGCGTCGAGCGAAACCCACTTGACGCCATTTGCCGCCGCCAACTCCTTCACCGTGTTGGCGGGCAAGGTTGCAGCAAAGGCGTTGATGATCGAAAGATCTTCGGTTACCGCACCGTTCAATTTTGCGACCAGCTCTTCAACGCTTTTGTCCTGCACGGACTTTTGCACGATAATACCAATCATCGTATTCGGGTGCTCAGCTGCCATCTGCATCAACATCGGCTGAACCCTGGCGGGAGCGTTGAACGATGGTAACGCCGACACAATAATTGTGAGCAACGCCAGCAAAGCCAAAACACTCAGACCCGTTCCCAACTTTAATGTCATTATTTTTTGTTTTGTAATCATTGTGGTCTCCCAAAAAGTTGAACTTGCGTGTGGATTCAATTTGCTCATCGGCAAACTTTTAGATGATTTGATGGCTGCACCCCTTGTGCAATGCCCTACCATCGATTTCCTTTGCCTACGAGCTAAGGTCACTAGTAATCACTACCAAAGTCCACCGAGACCCAATTGTCGAAAGCCCGGGCCACATGATCTCACATCGCTGGTTTGTTAGGCAAATAGTAGCTGACTAACCAGCGTCATTGCAGAACCGCTACTTGAGCAAGTACAAACAGGCATTACCTTCTAAATGACTGCGGACTTGCTCCTCTGTCATGCCAGCTTCTTCTAAAAGAGTGGGCACACTAATTGCCATTTTTCCGCTCTTAGTACTGCGACAACCAAGGTTAATGCCGCCATACGCTTCACGCACTGAAAGATGAGCAATGCAAATCGGATGAAGCGCTGCACCACCTCGCGGGCTTTCATTAAAGCGCTCGACCATCTTGCGTGCATGATCTGACCAAGGGGCTAACCTGTCGATTGCGCCGGCAAATGGGCATCCTTTGAGGCATACTAGGCGCTCCCCACCGTGCGCTATTGAAACTCGAACATTCTCCTTGCCAAGTTCCAACCGTTCAAGTGCCACGAGTGGATCAGATGAAAATCCCAGTTGCTTGGCGATCTGCATGCCACTATCACGGAGCCCCAAGAGTTTGATGGACTCGAAAGTAGTTTCAATTAAGGATTGGAGCAAGATGTACGGCGCGTTACCATTGTATTGGTTCGCATCATCAGTTGTATTCGCCATTTGATTGTCCTCTATTTAATATCACACTGAGCATGTCAGCCCAGTCCTTACGGTCGCCAACTGCCCCAGTCCACTGAGCCCCAATCGACAGAACCCCAGTCTACGCTGCCCCAATCAACGGAACCCCAATCGACCGAGCCCCAGTTGGCGGCGTCCCATGCCGCGGGATCCGTGCCTGTGAACAGGAGCTGGCTCGCGGCAATGCCGGTATTGGCTGTCTGCGTTGTTGTGCCTTTTACCGCCGCGTAGACATCCAACAACCCCGCACCGGCTTTGGCAGAATTGTACCCTGACCAGCCCGTTTTGTTCGCCGTCGCCTTCAAGCGATACTTGACTTGATCGGGATTTAGCGTTGGCTCGTCCTGCAACAACAATGCCGCCGCACCACTCACAACCGCCGCCGAAACCGATGTGCCACCCATGCGGAAATAGTTGCTGTCCACGCGATTGTTCGGATAGTTCATGTAGTTGTACGAACTCGTGCTGGCGAGCGGACTGATCAGACTGATTCCCGATGTTACCAGATCGGGTTTGGCAAAGCTACTCTCCGTCGTCCCATACGCCGAAAAAGTTGCCATCGTATCATCGCTAACGGCTCTGGTTCCTTTATCGTCTACAGAGCCAACCGTGATGACGAATGGATCGTTCGCCGGAGGATAAAGCGTGACGGGTGCCGTGTCCGTGCCATTATTCCCTGCCGCCACGACGACGACGATTTTGTTGAACCACAGAATTTCGACCGCGGCAGAAAGCGGGCTAGTGTGATACGATTCCGGCACTGTGCTATTGAGCGAGAGGTTGACAACTCTGATGTTGTACGTGGCGCGATTGTCGTAAACCCACTGCAAAGCGCTGACCACATCCGACGTGTATGAACGACCTTGCTGATCGCTTACTTTCACGTTGACCAGATTGACTAATGGCGCGCCGCCAATTCGCGCATAGTTTGACAGAGTACCCATCCCGCCAATGATACCGGCTATATGCGTGCCATGCCCATTGTCATCAGCCGTCGTCGAGCAACCACTGCACTTGTTCACGGAAGCCGTAACGCGCGAAGTGTTCCCAACCAAGAAATCACCATGTTGGGCGTTGATGCCGGAATCCACAACCGCGACTGTGACGCCTTGCCCGGGAGTAGAGTTCTCTTTCCACCATTTGTCCGCCAACATTTCCATGATATACGTGTTTGCCAACCGCGAGTACTCGATTTGGACATTGTCAACGTACAAATAACCATTCGCCGTGCCTGAACCCAAAAAGCGGATTGTCGTCTTATCGTTGGCGTATGCTGAGATGTCAAACGATTGGGTAACCTGATTGTTGTCCGACACGGACATGGCGTACGTTGCAAGTGTTTGCCAAGTTGTTCCGTCATCGCCAGATACCGCCAGACCTAAACTCCCCCCGCCATTCGAACTAATGCTGCGCCGATAGCTAAAGGAGAGAGTTGCCGAGGTTGCCGCCGTCATCACAGCTTTTCGGGTTATTCCCTTACCCGCAATGCTGGTCCCGCTTGCGCCAATGCGAAGGCAGTTATCGGTGGCACATGCCGAATAGGCAACAACCCTAACACTGCCGGCACTAGCACCATCTGATTCGCCTACCTCAGTCCACTTGTTCGCGCTCCAGTTCTGGGTTCCGTCACTACCGCCATAAGCTTTGCTAGAGAATACATCTAGAAAAGTGTACGTGCCAAAGCCGCCGGACGCGCGCACCGGCGCATCGATCGTCACCCAGCGTACCTTATTGTTCTTGGCAAGGGCTTCGACCTTGTTCAGCGGCATCTCGGCGGCAAAGCCATTGATCATGTCCAACTTCTTGCCTATCTTCATACCATGATCGGCATTCTCTCGATCCGTCAATTTGTCTTTCGAATACTGTTGCACGATGACGTGGATCTTGTCATTCGGGCGCTCTTTGGCAAATTTAAGCAACGCCGGATGCGCGCGCGGCGAGTCTGCCGCTGAGGTTGTGGCAAGCGCCAAGACCAACACGAACATCAACAACATCAAGACGCTGAATCCCTTGCCCCAATTAATTGAGGATAGACATGTGGTTTTCATTTTGTCTCCTTTGCGCCAACGTGAACTAGATAATTCCACATAATTCATCACGCTGTACAGATAGGGTAACCGCCTTCCGAAGCTTGTTGTCTCGGAAGGCGGTGAAAAAACCTCATCCTCGAAACACTAGGGTCTTGGTGTTTTACTACCCCAATCGACTGCCACGGGACCTAACCGACATTTCAAATCGCTGGGCAAACATGGGTAGATCGAACTTCCCCAATCGACTGCCAACGGACCGGACCCGCACTTGGGATCGGTGGGTAAGCATGGTGCGGTGAAGCTGCCCCAATCCACTGCCACTTGGCACTTTGGATCAGTGGAAGGACAAACCGGTGTTGGACGAGACCTCCAATCGACCGCGACGCTAGTTGAATTCGCAGTTTGAATGAGGTTGGCAACCCATACTATTAGCACTAGAGCCACTACCAACAGTGCTACAAAAGTTCCCTTTCCCCAGTTAATCGAAAATCGTTCTTTTTTCATTTTGCCTCCTTGGTCAATTCGCATTCTTCCATTTCATTGACTTGATTGATGGAGAATCGTTGTGTGGTTTTCTTTATGATTCCTCCGCATAGGCATTCTCTAGGACCTCTTGCGGATTTGTTCTAGTTTATACCGAGGCAAGTGGGAAAACAATCAGCTATGTGGGTCTAGCGAGGGTCCGAAGGTAGGAGAAAAGGGGGACCAAAGACCTGACCTTGGCAGGCAAAACAAGACCCGAAGGAATTAGTTGTCCCTTCGGGTCAGAGAGAGGTAATGGTCTTGGGAATGCTATTGGTCCGCCGAGACAAGTCCAACGCGAATGGCAAAACGGACCAGCCCGGCAATTTCGTGGATGTCGAGTTGTTCCATCAACTCAGCACGATGTGTCTTGACCGTCTTGACACCCACCCCAAGTTTCTGGGCGATTTCCTTCGTGGAAAATCCCTCGGCAATGAGCTTGAGGACTTGTTTTTGGCGTGGGGTCAATTGATCCAGCGGTTGAGTTTTCTCTTCCGAAAGGCGCGTTACTTCGCCGACGATGAGTTTGGACGCGGCGGGGCTAAGGTATGTTTCGTCGTTCGCTACCGACGTGATGGCTAGTTCCAGTTCCGGTATGCGCGCCCCTTTGAGCAAATACCCTTTTGCGCCGGATTGTAAAGCGCGCATGACGTACTCTGGCTCCAAATGCATCGAAAGAATGATAACGCGGATTGCCGGGCATTTCTGCGCGAGCAGACTCGTGGCTTCGAATCCACCCATCTCCGGCATGGCAAGATCCATCAAAACAATCTCTGGATGGAGTTCTTCTGCCAGACGAACCGCCTCCAAGCCATTTGCCGCTTCGCCGACGACTTGGACGCTCTCGAGCTTTTGCAAGAGTGCGCGAATGCCAGCACGAATAAGTGTGTGATCGTCCGCCAGCAAAATAGTGATAGGATTCAATTTGTACCTCGCTTGTGTTTGCGCCGCTCGATGAACTCGGCGGTGGTCGCAACAGGAATACGTGCGCGAATTTGGGTGCCTTGCCCTGGGGATGCGATGATTTGAACCTGACCGCCAATCAACGCCGCGCGTTCTTTCATTCCCAATAACCCAATACTCATCCCATTCGTCGCACTTTGAATGGCGTGTGGCAAATCAAAACCGCTGCCATTATCGCGGATGTTCAGGTCGAGCATCCCATTCTGAAGACGCAGTTCGACATAGATGTGATCGGCGTGAGCGTGACGCACGACGTTGGTGATCGCTTCTTGCGCCACGCGAAAGCAGACCGTCTCGACCACCTCGGGCAGGCGTGGCTCAAACGCATCGGCGGCGAACTCGGCGTGCAAGCCGGCGCGTTTGGCTTGTCGTTCGATGTACCAACGCAAGGCAGTCACCAAACCAAAATCGTCGAGCATCGAGGGGCGCAAGGTGCGGGAGAGATCGCGCACTTGTTCCAGCACGCGCTCAATCACGTGCATCGTATCTTCGAGCGTGTCCTGCGCGTCCGATTGTTCCACAATCGGTTCGATATTTTGCAGGTTGAGTTGAACACTTGTCAAAGCTTGCCCGATTTCATCGTGCAGTTCGTGCGCAATCGAGCGCCGTTCAGTTTCTTGTGCGTTCAAAAGTTGATGGGCCAGTGCCTGGGTGCTTTCGCGACTCGCGCGGATATGCTCGAACATCAGAATTTTGTGAATGGCAGATGCGGCTTGACCGGCAAACAGCGATAGCAGATTCAACCCGGCATTATCCACTTGCGGGTCGCCGGGTTGCAGGTCGTCGAGGATGAGGACGCCGAGCAATTCATCACCGTACGTCAGCGGCACATGCACCACCTGCTGGTTTTCCGCGAGCAGGCTGGGTTGACGCATCGTGAGCCAAGCATCCGATATAGAATCGCCCAGCGCGATTGATGCTCCCTTTTCCGCACTCGGTAAAAATTCATTGCGCGTCGAGTCATACAAGTAAATCGCACCGGAGGAAACCGCAAGCAATTTCATCGCGCGCTGTAAAATTGTTTCGAGCAAAATCGGCATATTCAGAAACGCGCCCAAATCGCGCGTCGTTTCATACAGCGTTGCAAGTTCACGCGCGCGGCGTTGACTTTCGCGCTCGGCTTCGGCACGTTTACGTTCGGAGATGTCGCGTGTGATGCCCAAGATGCCGGACGGTTTATTGGTTTCGTCGAACAAAAAACTCAGTTGCGTTTCCGTCCAAACGGGCGAGCCATCTTTACGCTTCATCTCCAACTCGGCTACGGTCGAGTGCGAAATAGCGATCGGATCAGCGCGCATCGCGGCGTACTGGTCTTTGGCTTGTTTGACTGAATCAAGTGGAAACAAGCTAGTGAATTCCATGGACTGTAATTCACTTGGAGTATAGCCGAGCAAACGCGTAACGGACGGGCTGACATACGACAAGTGCATTTGCATGTCGTGCGCCCAAATAACATCGGTCGAATTATCGGCAAGCAGCCGATAACGTCTCTCGCTTTCACTCAGAGCTTGCTCGATGCGGCGGCGTTCTGCCAAATCCTTCTGCACTTGTTCATAGAGCCGTGCGTTTTCGATGGCGGAGGTCGCCGCGCCTGCTAGCGTCTCTACAAGCACCAGATCGGATGCCTGAAAGCGATTGATGGCTGTGTCGAGAATTTCGAGGACGCCGACAATACCTTGCTTGCCTTCGAGTGGAACACAAAGGATGGACCGGAAATCCATCCCAAATTTTTGCGAAAATAGTTCGACATAGCGTTCATCTTTGTGGGTATCTGGGATCATTATGCTCGTGCCATGTTGGGCGACCCAGCCAGCAATGCCCACCCCGCGCGCTAGACGAAATCCCAGCACTCCAGTAGCATTCGCGCCGGTCGCTTGCTGGCATACGAGAGAATCGCCGGTGAGGTCGGCGATCCAAATCGAACTTGCCGAGGCATTCAACAACTGGCTCACTTTTTCGAGCATCTCGGTCAAAACTTGATCTAGATCCAACGTCGAATTGAGTGTTTGGCTCGCGAGGTTGAGAAATGCCAGTTCGTCGTTGCTTTGTTGCAGCGCGCGCTCATTTTGTTTGAGCGCGGTGATGTCAAGTGAGACAAAAATCACCCCAACGATTTTTCCGTCCTCCTCGAGTGGACCCGCACTAGTTTCGTGCCAAACTGTCGTTCGGTCTTCTCGGACAATCTTAGACTCGTAACGAAGTGATTCACCCGTCTGGGTGACCAAAGCGATTATCTCGCGCGTGCGCGCTTGCTCGCGTGGGGAGAGATTATCGTAAACCCTGGTTCCGATGACCTGTTCCATCGTTTGACCTAGCGAGGTGCGATTGATCGAAAGAATGATTCCCTCGCGGTCAAGCGTTGTGATGACTGCCGGCGCATTTTCTACCAGTGCGCGCCATTTCGCTTCCGAATTCTTTAGCGCCCGCTCGGCGCGCTTGCCTTCGGTAATGTCGCGTCCGATGGTAGACACTGCGACAATTTTGCCTTCCGCGTTTTTGATTGGCGAAATGGTCAGAGATACGTCAATGCATTGTCCGTCTTTTCTTTGGCGCACCGTTTCAAAGTGATCGATGCGTGACCCGGATCTGATCTTTTCAAGAATCTGAATCATTTCATTCGCATGTTGAGGCGGAGCCACGATTGAGATTGGCTTGCCAATCATTTCACTTTCGGTATAGCCATAAACTCCTTCCGCGCCTTTATTCCAACTCGTAATGATGCCATCTAAGGTCTTGCTGATGATAATGTCATTGGAAGATTCTACGATGGCGGCAAGATGAGCTATTTTCTCCTGTGCGCGTTTGCGCTCGGTGATGTCACGTGCGACCACCAGGGTGTTTGCTAGCTTGCTCCCATCAAAGAGCGGGGCAATATAGCTATCATAATGTCTGAGAATCCCTTGATTGCCGAGAGCCGCGTATTCGATGAACTCTGGTTTGCCAGTCGTGCGAGCTTTTTCGAACGCCTCTTTGACTAACGGTTGGAAATCTGCCGGTATGAATGCCAGATAGCTTTTACCGATCACATCTTGCTCGGAAAAACCTTCGGCGTAATGATTCAGGAATACATAGTTATTGTCGCTGTCATGCAGGGCAACATAATCGGGAATCGTTGTGACCAACGAACGCCATTTGTTTTCGCTCTCGCGCAACGCTTCTTCTGCGCGCTTGTTTTCTCTGCGGCTCTCGGCTTCGTGCAGCGCACGCTTGACCGCCGGGGCAAGGCGTGATAGTTTCTGTTTGAGCACATAATCGGTTGCGCCTTCCGTCAGTGCTTCAATCGCCGCGTCCTCGCCCAGGACTCCCGAAACGAAAATAAATGGAATGTCTGGATAGCTTTCGCGCGCCAGCCGCAACGCCGACATGCCATCGAAAGATGGGAGAAGATAATCCGCGAGGATGACGTCATAGCGATGTTCAGACAAAGTCTGAATGAATTTGTCCTGCGTCTGAACCAGTGTGATCTGGCAACTCATTTCCGCCAATTCGAGCATTGCCTGAACGAGTTCTGCATCTGCGGCGTGGTCCTCTAGGTGCAGAATGTAAACTGTATTTTCCATTGCGGCACTTTCCTTCGTTGCATGAGCAGCTAACGTTCGGCTCTCTTCAAACTCTCCCATGGCAGCTGGTCGCTGATGGACCGGTACGCACCAATCTCTTTAACGGCTAAGCAAAATCTGAAAAGCGGACGGGTTGGACAACGTACGGCCGTCCCCAGTGGATGGGCTTGATCCAGATCGCATTCTTCGCACGACGCTTCGAGTTTTTGTGTTTGGCACTATCTCGCCAGATTGCTATGCCACCGCCAATGTCGAACAAGCAGATGGATGTTATATCCAGGAGATTTTTCGCGAACAGGTGATATTCTCCTTCGCTTTGATGTAGTGAATCCGTCAGTTGTTGCGCATCGAAGAGTGCAATATTCTATCTATATTCTACAACAAAGCACTCGCCTTGGGCAAACGGACTTGAAAGATAAGAACGCGGACAAGAAAGCATCCTGATCCGCGTATATTTGAACGAGCAAGCATGGACGATGATCTTATTTCTTGCCGAACATACCGCCCAAACTCTTTTTGCCCTGCCCTCATTATTTGCACCAGTTCGAGCGAGAATTAAGCGATAGCATAACCCAAGAGTGGAGGAGTTAGGTTAGGCATCTGAATTGCTTCTGGTGCAGATGGACGATACCGAGTTAGGTTAGGCATCTGAATTGCTTCTGGTGCAGATGGACGATACCCCTTGCACTATGCGGTCGTATGGAATTATACATCTTCCGCCACTGTTCAATCAAGACTTGCACCTCCTTCACGGTATCAAAGCTTTCGCCATTCAATAATTCATCTCGCATTTTGCCATTAAATGATTCCATATAACTCTTCTCCCCTCGGACTCCCGGGTTCGATGAACAAGGGTTTCAATCCCAGTTCATTCAACCATCGCCGAATTTTCGGGGTCATAAACTCCGCGCCATAATCCGAGCGCAGATGCTTGGGCACGCCTCGGGCACAAAACAATTCCGTCAAACATTCTTGCACATCTTCCGCGGTCAAGTGGCGTGCCACTCGCGTGGTCAAACATTCGCGCGTATACTCATCGATCACATTCAAGATGTGAAAGGGTCGCCCATTTTAGGTGCGCGCCAAGACAAAATCATAACTCTACACGTGGTGCGGATGCTCAGGCCGTAACCGCATACGCGCGTCATCAGTGAGCCACAACCGTCGTCGTTTGGGTGGTACTTTAGGCCTTCCCGCCGCCAGATGCGTTCCACGCATTTGTGATTGACTGCCCTCCTTCGCGATATAACAAGGTGGTTATGCAGCGATAGCCATACCGTCCATACTGGGGCGCTCGTTCAACGATTCGGTGTGTGAGTGGGACGTTCCGTTCGACGACCCGTGGGTAATACCGCTGGCTGGAGCGCGGGAGTCCGATCACCCGGTAGGAGCACCGCTCCGCTACGGCAAACACCGCTTGCGCTTGTGTCACCGCTTGTCGGCGCTTGGTCCGACTCGTCATTTTGACGAGAGAGCTTATTTCGGGATCGAGTTATCGAGAGAAAGATCCGCGACCAATTTCTTGAGCCGTGCGTTTTCTGTCTCCAAATCTTTCAGGCGGCGCACTTGATCGGTCCGCACGCCGCCGTATTCCGGTCGCCAGCGATAATAAGCTTTGTTGGTGATGCCGAGACTTTGGCAAATCGTTTTGATGGACTGACCTTGGCTCTGCAAGACCTCGCTTCACGCAGCTTGCCCATGATTTCTTCGGAGGTAAGTCCCCTGTGTCCCGTCGTTCTGGCTCCTTGGATGATCTTACCTGATTTGGGGTCTTGTGTCTAACCCTGACCCTGGACCAGTTCCTGGGGGCAGGTCACAATTGTTTGGTTGAGACGTTGTTAGTCGGGAAACATCGGTTATGGGCGCTGTACTGCTGTCCGAGTTCTGAAAGGAGTTCGGACGGCGCACTTTTTGCCCATATTAGAGATATATAAAAGCAATAGACAAACACTTGACAAACACTCGACAAAATTGTATAATCATTTCAGAAGTTTAGACAAGGAACGTTCGATGAAACGTTTTTTACCTCTCGTCAATATTTTTGCCACGATAATTGCGCTGACGGTCAATGTGCTTGCCAGCGCGCTGCCTTTGAACGGCAAAAACACGGGCGCTATCTCCGACCAGTTCATGGTCTTGTTCGTGCCCGCGAGCTACGTGTTTGCGATCTGGAGCGTGATCTATATCGGCTGGATCGCCTTCTCGCTTTATCAAGCGTTGCCGTCGCAACGTGACAATCCGCGCTTGCAACGCATCGGTTGGCTATATGCCCTGAGCGGTGTGTTGAATGCGGGATGGCTTTTCGCGTGGCACTATGAATTATTCCCACTATCGGTTGTGGTGATGCTTGCGCTGCTCGTGACCTTGATTGGGATCTATTTGCGTTTGGATAACGGGCGCGTTCAAGTCTCGGCAACCGAAAAATGGTGCGTCAATATTCCGTTCAGCGTCTACCTGGGTTGGATTAGCGTTGCGACCATTGCCAACATCACCGACTTGCTTTATTACTGGCGATGGGATGGCTGGGGTATCGCGCCAGAACTTTGGGCAGTGATTATGCTGGTTGTCGCAACAGCCCTGGGGCTGGCAATGACGTTGATGCGCAGGGACGTGGCATTCTTGTTGGTCTTGGTGTGGTCGTTCACCGGTATCGCCGTCAAGCAAGCGGCGACACCGTTGGTGGCAAACACGGCATGGGTGATGGTTGTTTTGGTAGCATTGATGATTCCGCTCGGCGTAGTTTATCGAAGAAAGATTGTGGCGCCTGCATTTAGCTGACACGAATAATGATGATGTCTTTGGGGTCGATTGGGTTCACAATCAAGGTTGTATCCGAGCGCACGGGCGTTTCGGTGCATACGTTGCGCGCGTGGGAGCGGCGTTACGGCGTGCCTTCGCCGAATCGCGGCGCGGACAATCGCTATCGTCTGTACGACGAAGCAGACATTGCCGATGTGTTGTTTCTCAAGCAACAAGTCGAGTCGGGCGTTGCACCATCGCAAGCGAGTTTGTTGTTGCGTCAGCGACAGGATCAATCTGCCCGCGTTATGATGGCTCAATCAAATCAACCGATCGATTCGGTTCGTGTGGCGTTGCAGGAAGCGTTTGTTAAATCGGACGAGATGGTCGCGCGTCAAATTCTTGATGAAGCATTTGCGCTCTTCACGCCCGAGCAAGTTGCATTGCAAATCACCGAGCCGACGATGCGCGAAATTGGCGAGCGATGGATGCGCAACGAGATGACGGTGTGGCAAGAACACTTGGCGAGCAACGTGGTTCAGCAAAAACTTTTTGCAGTCTTGCAATCCCAGCCCGCATTGCCGACGAGCGCGCCGTTGCTCGCAGCGGCGTGCGCGCCATCGGAAGAGCATCAACTCGGTTTGATTGTTTTCGCAATGTTGGCACGCCGTCAAGGATGGCGCGCGACGTACCTGGGTCAAGGCACACCGCTCGACGATATTGTCGATCTGGCGCGTGCGTCCAAGCCGAATGTGATTGCCGTTTCGGTAACGACAGTCGTTGGTTTAGCAGGACTGATTCCCTGGCTCGATGCGGACAATCGTCCTAGTGCACCGTTGGTGTTCGGTGGTCGAATGCCGAATCAATTGCCTGGGTTGCGCGAACATTTGCCTGGGGATTATCTTGGCGATAACACAATGTCGGCGGTGCGTAATCTGGGAAGCATTCAGATGCACGCCGAGTATTGGTCGCCGTCCAAGCGAGTGTTGAATGTGGTTGATTTACTTGAAACGCAACGACTTGGAATTGCGGGCGAGGTGGTTACGGAATTCATCGCGTCGTCGCCCAAAACGTATCGCCACTGGGATACTTCGCACGTGAATCATGCGACGAAGTTTCTGATCGATTCACTTGTGTGCGCGCTTGCGTTCGATGTGCCCGAATTGATGGACTCGCAGAGTCAATGGCTCAAAGAAGGAATGCCGCCGCGTTCGGTGATGCCGCAACTCATCGGCAAGCATTTGCAAATCTTTGAAGCGGTTTTGCTCAAAAAATTCACGAAAGAGCAGAATCGATTTTTCACGCCGCTGATCGCGCGGATGAAGGATCACGTGGATAACGCATAAGGATGTTCGATGACGAATGCTCGTAGCAGTTGACGGGCGTTTGTGTTTGAAGAAGGTACCAATGAAAAGAATTATTATCACGGTTCGTGATGAGATTGATTTTTGGCGAACTGGGTGATTCGTTGTTACTGGGGGGTCAGCGAGTTCTGTAGCAACGCTTGCTGGAAGCGGGATTCGAGTTTCAGTTTCCGACGCGGAAAGTGCATTGAAGGATTTGTTAAAATGATTTGCGGAGAATAAAAATGCGACGAGTTGTTATCGGTGGTCTCACTGCGCTTGTTGTGTTGCTCGTGGTTGGTGTCGGTGGACTCCTGGTGTGGACAAGCAATCCTTACCAACCGATGCCGCAAGCGCTCGACGCGTTGAAAAGCGATTCCCAGGTTGAAGTGTCGAACAGTCCCTGGCTGGTATTCAAGTCGCGCGCAAGCGAGCCGACGACAGGATTTATTTTCTACCCAGGCGGCTTGGTCGATTATCGTGCGTATGCACCCGCCGCCAAATCGATTGCGGCGCAAGGGTATCTCGTCGTGATCGTGCCAATGCCGTTCAACCTCGCTTTCTTCGACGCAAACCGCGCGAACGATGTCATCGCCAAATATCCAGCGATCAAGCGTTGGGCGATTGGCGGGCATTCGCTCGGCGGCGTAGCAGCGGCAATGTTCGTCAAGAATCATCCTGACGCCGTTCAAGCGATTGCGTTCTGGGCATCATATCCAAACACGCCCGATGATTTGTCGCAAAGCAAAATTGCCGCACTATCAATATATGGCACAAAAGATGGGGCAGTTGATCGAATTACTGCATCACGCAATCTGTTGCCAACATCAACGCAGTATGTAGTGATTGAGGGCGGCAATCACGCACAGTTTGGTTATTACGGCATTCAGTCGGGTGACGGCGTTGCGACGATTTCGCGTGAAGAACAGCAAAAGCAAGTCGTTGCCGCAACAGTTGATTTGCTGAAGCAGTTGGGGAATTGATTTTATAAACTGTCATTTCGCCGAGCCACAAGGCGGCGAGGAGAAATCTGTGCAGAGGCGGAGATTTCTCGCCGCTACGCGGCTCGCAATGACAAACCTGGAGTAGGAAGAAAACAAATGGACATCTTGCTCATCTTGAAAATAATCGCCGCGCTTGGTACAGCGGCAACGGGTCTGCTCGCGTTCGTCAAGCCCGACGCAACGTATGGGTTTATCGGATTGACGGCGAACGGTGTGCGCGGCGTTTCAGAAATTCGCGCTATCTTTGGCGGTCTGTTCATCGCCTTGGGTGTCACACCACTTGTGTTAGGCGCGCCTGCATATCTGATGCTGGGCATTGGTTATCTCGTCATCGCCGTGGCGCGGGCGTTTTCCATCGTGTTCGATAAATCATACGCGCAATCGAACATCCTCAGTCTCGTTATCGAAATCGTGTTCGGCGCGATTCTGGTCATTGGAGGTTAATGATGATTCGCATTGTAACTGATAGCACTTGCGATTTGCCCGCTGAAGTGATTGCCAAGTACGGCATTCGCGTGGTCCCGCTTTACATCAACATCGGCGACAAGGGTTATCTTGACGGCGTGGAAATCACGCGCGAGGAATTTTATCGCAACTTGCCGACATATCCCGTGCATCCGACGACCGCCGCGTCGTCGCCCGAAAAATATCGCAAGGTGTATGATGAATTGGCGCGCGAAGGCGCGACCCAGGTTTTATCGATTCACATCTCGTCGGCGTTGAGCGCGGTGATCGATACGGCGCGTGTTGCCGCGCAGGAAACGAAAAGTGTGCCTGTCACCGTGTTCGATTCGCGCCAGTTGAGTTTGGGCACAGGGTTCTTAGTCGAGACAGCGGCGAAACTCGCGGCGCAAGGCAAAACGATGGGTGAAATCGTCAAAGCGCTGAACGATCAGATCAAACGCTCGCACGTTTTCGCCGCGCTTGATACGTTGGAATTTCTCAAGCGCAGTGGACGAATGAATGGAATGATTGCTGCGATGGGCACACTCTTGCAACTCAAGCCGATTCTAACGATGTTCGACGGCAAGGCGGGTGCAGAGCGCGTTCGCACGCGTGAACGCGCAACCCAGCGATTGCTCGAAATGCTGCACGATGTCGGCAACGTGGAGCGCATCGCGATTGTTCACACGCATTCGCCTGAGCGCGTGGCAGAGTTACGCAAGCAAGCCGCGCATTTGTTGCCCGACGGTGAAATTCTGTCGATGGACATTACGCCTATCATCGGCGCGCACATCGGTCCTGGCGCGGTTGGGTTCGCAATCGTTGGTAAATCGAAAGGATAAATTCTATGCAGACAGCAGATCGTAATTCGCTCATCGTTTTTCCCATCTTGATTTTGATTGGATTAGGGGTCGCGTGGGCAGGCAGTCACGACGGGAGTTTGTTTATGGGAATTCCCTTGTTTGCCGTGGCGGTCGCGCTGGCTTTTATCATCCAGTGGTTGGCTTTTATCCCCGCCTATCTGCGGCAAACTGAAAAATTCTACGACATCACGGGGAGCATTACCTATATTTCGATTGTCACTCTCGCTGTGATATTCAGTCCAAGAATTGATGCGCGCTCTATTATTTTATGGGCGTTGGTCGTGGTCTGGGCTGTGCGCCTGGGTTCATTCCTTTTCCGCCGAATCCAAAAAGCAGGCAAGGACGATCGCTTTGACGAATTCAAACCTTCGTTCATCCGATTCCTAAACGTTTGGACCATCCAAGGTTTATGGGTAACGTTCACGGCGGCGGCGGCGCTGGTCGCCATCACGACGACGAATCGAAAAGAGTTGGATGCGTTCGCTCTCGTTGGCTTGCTCGTTTGGATATTCGGTTTTGCGATTGAAGTCGTTGCCGATTCCCAAAAAAGTCGTTTCAGCGCAGACCCCGCCAACAAAGGCAAGTTTATTCGAACGGGATTGTGGTCGCGCTCGCGTCACCCCAACTATTTTGGCGAGATCACACTCTGGGTTGGTGTCGCAGTGATTGCTTTACCCGTTCTGCAAGGTTGGCAGTGGGTAGCTCTGATTTCTCCTGTGTTTGTCACACTGCTAATCACGCGGGTCAGTGGCGTTCCTATGCTTGAAGCCAAAGCCGATAAAAAGTGGGGCGGTCAGGCAGAGTACGAGTCCTATAAAAAACGCACGCCCGTATTGATTCCCCGATTGTTCTGAATGATCGTATTGAGGAGTAAACAATGAACATCGCAAAAGTGATTTCGATTAGCGGTGTGTTGGCAATGACGGTTGCGCTTGCCAACGGTTTTATCAACGGCAACATCGGCGCAGAGGGTGCGTGGATTTTTTCGCACCCCTGGGGCATCGTCTCACTCGTCGATGTCTACACAGGATTTGTTCTATTTTGCGGCTGGGTTTTCTATCGCGAGAAATCGCTCGTTCGCGCGGCGATATGGACAGTTGCCGTAATGGTGTTTGGCAATTTCGTCACCAGTCTCTATGTCTTGCTGACATTGCTCACCAGCAACGGCGATTGGAAAAAGTTTTGGATGGGCGCGCGAGCAGTGTAATAGTTCGATAGTGCATAGGTGCGATGGTTATGATGGACTGGATGGCTATTGTGAAATGTCCGCGCTGCGGCGCACGCGGACTGACGCTCAATTCAAAGTCGGACGATGACTTGGTGCCTGAACGCGGCGAGGCAAACTGCAATCAATGTGACGCGCGATTCCCGATTCACAATCACGTGCTCGATGTGGCGCAACACAACGATACAGACTTGCTGACACTGGCGGGCTTGAGCAACTATCTGCCGATGTTGCCCTGGGGCTATGAAAACGTCTGGCGACCGCGTTCTCTCACGATGCTATCGGGCGAACCATTCCCAATCGAGCGCGAAATCGAATTACTGAACGATTGGCTCGCGGTTCAGCCAAACGAATTGATAATTGATCTTGGTTCGTCCACCGATTTGTACGCGCGCGGTATCGGCAAACAAAATGCCGATGCGACGATTATCACTATTGATATGGCGACGGGAATGCTGAAAGCAGGGCGCAAGTATGCGCGACGCGATGGCGTGAGGAATATCGCGCACGTTCGCGCGCCAGCCCAGCGGTTGCCCTTTGCCGATGCGTTGGTAGATGCGTTGGTCTGCGGTGGCTCACTGAACGAATTTCGTTCGATGAGTGAAGCGTTGCGCGAGGCACGGCGCGTGGTCAAGCCGAGCGGTCGGATGTTCGCAATGAGTTTGCTCCAAGCCACATCGCTCCTGGGTCGAATCGGGCAGTGGAATGCGCGCTTGAGCGGCATCACTTTTCCAACGCTCGATGAATTCAACGCGATTATTCAATCGACGGGATGGACGCGCGAACGACACCAAGTATTTGGCGCGGTGGTGTTTACGTTGATGAAACCCAGTGTGAAAGGTTAGAGAAATGTCCCAGGGTATGTTGCGCGCGCAGTTGCGGCGAATGCGTGCGATGAATTTCAAATATCATTCGCTCTTTTTTCGCCAGATCAATTTCTGGATTGCGGTGAACGCTGTGTTGCTCGTGGCGAGTTTGCTCGAACCGTTGCGTGCGGCAGTATTGCTCGTCCCGTATCTTGTTTTGTATGCGGCGATGCAGGGTGCGTTTCACTTTCATTACATCATCTTTGCGCGGCGCTACGCTCGCGCGCTGGAACAAAAACTCAATCAGTTAAACGGCAATGATGCGCTCATCGCGCACAAGTTGGAAGAAGTGTATCTCTTCCCACTTGACGCACCGCGTTTTGTCGGCGTCAGTCTCGGAAATCCGTTGACCTTCTTTTCCGCCATCACATTCCATTACGGCATCGCGGGCACGTTGCTCTGGGCGTTGGCGTTGTATCGAGGTTGGCAATTGCTCCCACACCTTGCGCCAAACTTTGCGCCGATTAATTTCTATCTGCCTGTGACGCTTGTGTGGACGCTCGCGAATCTGCTTTATCTCGCATGGCATTTTATGGGTCAGCGCGATGAAAAAAGAGTTGAAGAACAGCTTCAAATGTTCTTGGCGGAAAAGTAATATGACGGCAGCGAAACCACTTTTTTCAAGCCAGCGAATGGAATACGAAACGCCACGCGAAGGGAGTACCATTGGCAGATATGTGGCGCGGCGATTGCACAAGACGGCGTTGTTGAAACCCGTTGCCGATTTGCTCAAGCAAGATTCGGCGCGTGCCCTCGCGCAAATTGCGATTTATGCGGCAGCCGCATCGACGAGTTTTGGTCCTGCACTCTACCAGCCCGATGGGGATCCAGCGGGCAAGGTGCTCGAAACAATCGATCCAGAAACCGATGCACGGGTCATGGTGACTTGCGAAGGTAATCTGAGATTTTCGTATCGGATCGAAATGAAACATGTAGGTGTGTTGGTCGGCGCAGAAACCATTACGGGGACTACGGTGGGCTGGCGCGGTCTGGAAATGCCAGCGCCGACGACTTTCAAGTTTGAAGCGGAGCAAAGCGATTATCGCGCCGAAATGATTGGGGTAATTACTAGCGAGTTGGGACCTGGGTTAGGACGCTGGAAAATTCGCGGCTATGGCTCACTCGATTTATCGGACAGTGTGGGCAATCGGGGCAAACTAACGCTGGATCGCTCTGGAATAATTGTGGTTTCAATTTCTACTGCCGATGGACATTCCATTGCGCTCAAAGCAAGGTTGGTTTAGTCGACACCTGAAAAAGGGTTTAAGGCGAATAGTTAGTGGTAAGCGATGCAACGAATAATCTGGTGGCTGCGGCGCGATTTGCGCTTGACCGATAATATCACCTTGCATTACGCTCTGCGCGATGCGTCGAGCGTCATTCCCGTTTTCATCCTTGATCCGCGTTTGCTGAACAGCCATAAACTTGCGCCTGCGCGAAAACAATTTCTGTTCGATACGCTTGCCGACTTGGATTCGCAACTCCGCAAACACAACAGTCGATTGATTTTGCGGCGTGGCGAACCCGCGCGCGAGTTGTCCAAGTTGGCGAAAGAGACGCAAGCCAATGCGGTCTACTTTCATCGCGATCACACGCCGTACGCGCGACGCCGCGATACTCAAGTCGTCAGCGCGCTTAACGTGCTCGGCGTGCGCATCGAGCAATTCGACGACAACTATCTCGCCGCGCCAGAGCAAGTTTTGAAAGACGATGGCACGCCGTACACCGTGTTCACGCCGTATCGCAATCGCTTTGAGCAAGTTGTCGTCATCCCTAACCGATTCTCAACTCGCGGTCAGTTGAATACTCCACGCGATATTCCGTCGCTCGATATTCCAACTATCAAACGCAACGATCATTTTGCGCGCGGTGGCGAAACCGAAGCGTTGAAACTCGCACGCGCGTTTATGCGGCGCGATGGTGGTCTGCACACGTACCGTGACGCGCTTGATCGGCGCAGTGCTGGCGTCGATTTTCGCGCGTTGGATCACCGAGCAAGAATATTTAGATCGCACCAATCAAGCAATTCTGGTGTTGGCATTGGGTGCGATGGTGATTGCATTGACATCGAGTCTTATTCTCGCACGCACGCTAACCAAGCCCTTGCGCGAACTGACCACTGCGTTCAATCAGATGAGCGCCGACCTGGCTCGCTCGAATCAACTCCGCAAACAAATGACCGCCGACATTGCGCACCGAGCGATCAATCTAACAGGGCGAGGGATGGAATATATCGCCGACCTCGTTGGAGTGTGGTTGTGCCGCCCCAATCTAAATGTTGATCTACCGTGCCTACTCGGTTGACATATCGATAGGAATGTGGTATCCTCTATTTAGTGCACTAATGCACTAAATAACGGTTCGGAGGAGAATCTGCATTGCCCCCCTCTCGTTTTCCTCCCTATTATCGCTGGCTCGAAGATATTCTGCGCGATGATATTTCGCAAGGAACCTACAAACCTGGCGATGCCTTGCCCACTGAGCACGAGCTGATGCGACGGTATGATCTCAGTATCACTACCGTGCGTCGCGCGGTGCATGACCTCGTGCGCGAGGGTTGGATTTATCGCAAAGCAGGCAAAGGCACTTTTGTTAAACGCACCAAACTCGAAGAACGCCTCGCTCGGCTGACCTCTTTTGCGGAAGAAATGCAAAGCCGCAATATCGTTCCCCAATTCAAATTGATTCGCGCCGAGTTGGTGATTCCTCCCGACCAGGTCGCGCGCTTTTTGAAAATTAATCCAAAGCACAAAGCGTTTCTCATTGAACGCGTCCAAATCGCTAACGGCGAATCCATTGCGCTGGCGCGCGGCTATTGGAATCCAGAGATTGGCGAGAAATTGGCACAACACGATTTGCAGCGCATCGCTCTCTACGAAATCGTCGAACAGCATTTGCACATTCCACTCGTTGAAGCTGACGAATCAATCAACGCCATGACCGCCGACGCCGAGCTTGCGCGCAAGCTCGGCGTAAGAAAAAATTCTGCGCTCCTGGTGCGGCGACGCATGACGTATTCATCCGAGATGCGCCCCATCGAATTCACCACCACCTTCTATCGCGCCGACCGCTACGAGTACAAAATTCGACTGGCACGCCATGGTGTCTAACCTTCACATCAATCCCTATCAGTCAAAACTCTATCAAGGAGGTGATACAACCCATCCCATAATAATCATCCAAGAATCTAATGGTAACATTCAAATTCAATCTCAGTGGAGGAGAAGAAATGAAAAAAATCGCAATGCTCGTTGCGTTGATAGCGATTCTCGCAACGATTGCCGCTTGTGCGCCTGCCCCAACGGCAACACCCATTCCGCCCACCGCTGTACCCAAGCCGACGGTTGCGCCGACTACGGCTCCGGCTTCGTCGTCCAGCGCCGCGTCCAGCGTGGCATCGTCGGCTTCCAGTGCCTCGTCTGCCGCGCAAAAAGTCGAACTACGCATGATGTGGTATAACGACGGCAACGAAGGTGAGGTAATGCGCGCGATCTTGGACAAGTTCCAAGCTGCGAATCCCAACATCACCGTCAAGATGGACACCGTTGCTTACGCCAACCTTAACACGATTCTACAACCGCAAGTTGAAGCTGGCTCGCCGCCTGATCTCGCGCGTGTAACTAACCTAGCTCAGTTTCAGGGTTATTTCCTCGATCTGCGACCGTACTTGAGCAATGCCTCTGCTTGGGAAGCCAACTGGTCGCCCGCGTTCCTCGGCGCGCTCCGCAAACCAGACGATACGACCGGTTTGTACGGTTTCCCCACCCAGTTCACGGTTAGCGGTCCATTCATCAACCGCACGCTGTTCGAGCAAGCCGGTGTCCCAGTTCCTAGCGACACGAGTGACAAAGTCACTTGGCAACAATGGATCGATGCAGCGACTAAAGTCGCCACTGCAACCAAAACACCTAATGCTGTCGCCATTGACCGCAGTGGTCATCGTTTGTGGGGTCCATCACTCGGCATGTGCGCGCACTATGTCAATGGCTTGAACGACACCAAGTTCACAGTTGACTCCCCTGGCTTCCGTGCCGCCGCGAACATGTTGATTGGCTGGCACAAGAACAAGATCACGCCGCTTGATGTCTGGGCGGGCAGTGGGGGTACCTATGCCGCCGGCAACACCTATTTCACCAACGGTCAACTCGTCCTCTACTTCTCTGGCAACTGGCAGGTCAGTCAGTTCGACCAAGTGATCGGTAACAAGTTCAAGTGGGATGCCGTTCCGAATCCCTACGGCGATTGCGGATCGACCGGCATGCCTGGTGGCGCGGCGCTTGTTACGTTCAAAACCACCAAGTATCCGAAAGAAGTTGGCAAGCTCGTCGATTACCTCACCAGCGATGATGTGTTGGCAGAGTTCTCAGCAAAATCGCTCTTCCTCCCAGGTTCGTTAAGCTTGTCGAAAAAGGGTATCACGTATCCGAGCCAGAACAAGGCAATGAACGTCTTCCTGAAAGAGGTCGGCAAACTTACGCCTGAATCGTACTATCTGCAGTTCAACCCGCTTGGACAAACGCTCAATCCAGAAATGCGTGATCGCTTGGCGCAAGTCATCACCGGCGAATTGTCATTGGACGATGCCATCAAGAAAATTCAACAAAAGATGGACGACACCGCCGCGGCGATAAAAAAATAAGTTGATAATGTATGTAGTAGGGGCGAGGCAACCTCGCCCCTACATAATGGAGGCGCTATGCAACCGACCCAAAGCAATTCTCCTAACCGATCCTGGCTTTCGGGCGATATTTTACTTCAGCCTTTTCTGTGGTTCATGTCCTTGCTCGACTATGTTTTGGCTCCACTCCAGAAATTGATTGGGTATAAACGCATGGCGTATTTCTTCGTCCTGCCAAATCTAGTGATATTCGGGATTTTTATTTTGATCCCGATGCTATTGAACTTTTATTATGGCTTTACAGGCGGGACTTCCGTTCTCTTGGAAAATCGCCCCGTGGTGGGCATTGCCAACTTTGAAAAAATATTTACGTGCCAGGACTTTTTCAAGCCCAATAGTTGTGGCGAAGATTTGTTCTGGCGCGGCGCATGGAACACGCTAACATTTGTCATTTTCCAGGTGATTTTTATTATTTTATTCTCGTTGCTTACCGCGCTCGCGCTCAATCGCGATGTCAAGGGACGCGGAATTTTTCGCGCGGTTTTCTTTTATCCCGTCCTCTTGTCTCCTGTCGTGGTCGCCTTGATTTGGAAATGGATTTTACAATATCAGAATGGGGTGCTCAATGCTTTTCTGGTTTCACTTGGGTTGGACAAAGTCCCTTGGCTGCTCGATGCCAATTGGGCGCAGTTCTGGGTGATCGCAATCAGTATCTGGGCGCAGATGGGATTCTTTACGCTGATTTTGCTGGCGGGTTTGCAAGCTATTCCTAAAGAAATGTACGAAGCAGCATCGATGGACGGTGCAAACAAGTGGCGCACGTTTTGGAATGTGACGTTGCCCTTGCTCATGCCAACAATGACGGTGGTTCTGGTGCTGGCGCTCATCCGCGCAGTGCAAGTTTTCGATCAAGTATTTGTGCTAACCAATGGCGGTCCTGGGACGGCGACTTTATACATCGTTCAATACATCTATCGCACCGCGTTCGAATTCAAAAATTACGGCATGGCCGCCGCCGCATCGTTGATACTTGCTATCGTCTTACTAGTTCTGACCGTTGGACAATTGATTTTCCAGCGAAGACAAGAAGCGGCATAACCCGAGTTACAGGTTGCAGGTTCCAAGTTACAAACCAGGTCTCTGCAACCTGAAACGTGCAACTTGAAACTCAACTTTTTATCACAAGGATAGCATCATGAACACGCTAGAAAAACGGACCGGCGTAATTGGCTTTCTCACTCGACGACGCAGCGGCAAACGATTTGATATATCCGACATCATCACGTATGCGTACCTGATTGCAGGTGTTGTAGTAATGTTTGGTCCTGTATTATGGTTGGTGATGTCATCCTTCAAGCCGCTGTCCGGGCTGTACGAATTTCCGCCATCATTCCTGCCGTACAAACAAGAAACCGTCACGCTAGCGGGCTATGACAAGCCACTCGATCTATACGATGTGAAAATGGCGGATGGCTCAGTACGCCGTCTTGCGCAAATCTCCCAGGTTGGCATCGGCGCGCGCATGATCGATCCCGCGACACCGAAAGACGATCCCATCGATATCAAACTCGATCAGCGAACCCCGGTGCGTTCGATCTATTTTGAATGGGACAATTACGTTGGCGCGGTTGAAAAATTTCCGTTCCTGACCTATCTCCAAAACTCGGTGATTGTCACTGTCGTCGCCACGCTCGTCACTTTGCTCATCAACAGCATGGCAGCGTATGCCTTGAGCAAATACGAATTTCGCGGACGCGACGCGATTTTTCTCATTATCATTAGTACATTGATGGTGCCTGTATCCGTCATTCTGATTCCTGCGTTTCTCGTCATCGCCAAAGTGGGATGGACGAACAATCTATGGGGATTAATTATTCCTGGCGCGGCAACGCCAACCGGTGTGTTCTTGCTGCGCCAATACATGCTCACTATCCCCGACGATCTGATTCAATCCGCGCGCATCGATGGTGCAGGCGAGTGGCGCATCTATTCGCAAATCATTTTGCCCTTGGCGGGTCCTGCGCTTGCCGTGCTGGCGATCTTTTCCGTCATGTGGCGTTGGAATGATTTTCTCTGGCCCCTCATTGTCGTCAGCAAATCGGAATTGTTCACGCTTCAGGTCGGGTTGAACGCATTTCAAGGCGAACTCAATCAACAGTGGAATTATATCTTGGCAATGACCGTACTCACGTTGTTACCCATCACGATTGTATTCGCCTTTTTGGAAAAGTACATCACATCTGGTATTGCCACAACAGGAATGAAGTAATTTGCGCCTCACAAATCTTACCCTCGTCAAGCTCATCGACCCCGCCGCGCATCCGCTGGTGTTTCAGGGCGAGCACGGCGAACGTTTGCAAGTTTCGATCCTTGATCATGATCTCATCCGCGTCGAACATTTTCCCAACGGCAAGCCCAGGATAAATCGCACCTGGTCAGTCGTCGGCAAAGACGGCGACGTGCCGCGCGAAGGTCGCCGCCGCGACGATCTTTCGCCATTTGCGTTACCACCGTTTCAAATCGATCACGCCGATAATACTCTGCGCGTTCGCACCCAGCAATTGCAAATCGATCTTGCGCTCGACAAGTTTGCCGTCCGCTGGGCAGGTGCTAACGGTCAGCCCTTCGCATCCGACTTGCTAGAGCGTGCGTATGCGTACGACCGCGCAGGCAAATCGATTTATCACTATATGAAACATCGCCACGACGAGCATTATTACGGTTTTGGCGAACGGTCTGGTGAAATCGACAAATCGAAACGGCGGATGAGAATGCTAAACCTTGACGCGTTGGGTTACAGCGCGCGCAGGACCGATCCGCTTTACAAACATTGGTCCTTTTACATCACCTATCTTCCGGAATTGCAAATAGCCTATGGGTTGTTTTACGACAACCTTGCCACGTCCACATTTGAAATGGGCGGCGAGATCGACAACTATTACGCGCCGTATCGTTACTATCAAGCCGAAGATGGTGACCTAGATTATTACTTGATCTATGGTCCCAGTATCGTCGAGGTTGTGGAAAAATTTTCTTCGCTGATCGGTCGCACGCCATTGCCACCGCGCTGGTCGCTCGGTTATCTCGGCACGACGATGACGTACTTTGATGCGCCTGACGCGCAAGAACAACTCAAGAAATTTGTCGCGCTCTGCGACCAGCATCAGATTCCGTGCGATCTGTTCCATCTGGCGTCAGGTTACACGCTCGACGAAAACGAAAAACGCAATGTGTTTACGTGGAACCGCAGTCGCTTTCCCGACCCGAACGCGATGGTTGAAAATTTCGCGCAGGCGGGTATCAAACTGGCGGCGAACATCAAGCCCGCGATGTTGACCACGCACCCACGTTACGGCGAGGTTGCGCAGTTCGACGGCTTTGTAAAATCGTCAGAGAGCAACGCGCCAGAGATTTCAATGTTTTGGGGTGGCGACGCATCGTATCTCGATTTTAGCAATCCCAAAACATTCGACTGGTGGAAACAGAATGTGCGCGAGCAATTGCTCGAATACGGTATCCTGGGAATTTGGAACGACAATAACGAATACGAAATCTGGGATGACGATGCGCGGTGTCACGGATTCGGTGAGACGTTGCCCGCGAGCATGGTGCGCTCGTTGCAAGGATTGTTGATGGCGCAAGCATCGTACCAAGCGCAACGCGAATTTCGTCCGAACGACCGACCGTATTTGCTGACGCGTTCCGCTTGTCCTGGGGCGCAACGCTACGCGCAGACCTGGTCGGGCGACAACATGTCATCCTGGGAAACTTTGAAATACAATATACCGATGGGACTGGGTTTGTCGCTTTCGGGTATGCCCATCACCGGACATGACATTGGCGGGTTCACTGGATTCATGCCCTCGCCCGAACTCTTCGTACGTTGGGTGCAAAATGCCGCGCTTCAGCCACGCTTTGCGATGAACTCGTGGCATCTCGATGGCTCCGTGAATGAGCCGTGGATGTATCCCGATATCCTGCCGATTATCCGCGAAGGGTTCGAGTTCCGTTATCGTTTGATGCCGTATCTGTATTCGCTGTACTTTGAAGCATCGCACACAGGACATCCGATCATTCGTCCGATGGTTTATGAATTTCCGCACGACGTGCGCTGTCACGCCGAATCATTCGATTATATGCTGGGCTCGCACTTGCTCGTCGCATCCGTGTTTGAAGAAGGCGCGCGCACACGGCGGGTTTATTTACCGTCGAATGAAGAATGGTGCGATTTCTATTCAAGCGAATGGCATCACGGCGGGCAAGAAATCGTCGTCGATGCACCGCTCGAACGCAATCCGCTTTTGGTGCGCGCGAGTGGAATGATCGTGCTGGGCAAAGCCATCAAGCATGTCGGCGCGCAACCGGACGACGTGCGTCAAGTCTACGTTTTCCCACATCCGACCCAAGGTCACGGCATATTTGATCTCATCGAAGATGACGGCGTCACGCTCGATTATCAACATGGCACGTATGCGCGTGTGCAATTACGCGTCGATTCGAAACCCGATTCGATCACATTGAGCGCGCAAGTGAGCGGCGATTATCGCTTGCCGTATACCAACATCGAGTTTATTTTCCCGCGCAGTGAAACTCGCCGCATCGATTCGCGCGGCGACGAATGGGCAGATTCAAATCAGCAAAGGCATTTTCGCCTGGCAATTTAAATGTAGGACGAGCGACTCGCCCGTCGCAACGCGAGCTACGATAGGGCGAGCCTAACGCGGTGCAAAACATCACATAGAAGACGCACCATTGGCATGCGCCACAAACAATTTAAGGAGTAGATAAAATGAAATTTTTTCTCGATTCTGCAAAATCAGATGAGGTCAAGTACGCGCTCGAAATGTGGAACATTGACGGCGTAACAAGCAATCCGCGCCATGTGCGCAACAGCGGCAAACCGTTCCTCACCGCCATCAACGAAATCGGCAAGATGCTTGAAGGCACGGACAAGACACTTTCCGTAGAAGTCAATCCGCATTACACCGATGCCAAAGCGATGTTTGACGAAGGCATGAAACTCGCGGCGATGTGCCCGAACTTTGTGGTTAAAATTCCCGCGACCGAAGCTGGGTTCAAGGCATTGTGGATGTTGCGCGTGAAAAATATTCGCGTGAATCTCACGCTCGTTTTCTCGGCGGCGCAAGCGCTCCAAGCCGCGCGTCTTGGCGCGACGTACATGTCGATGTTTGTCGGCTGGAAAGAATCGAACGGCGAAGAGATTTCGGAAATGGTGGCGGAGACGGTTGAGATGTATCGCAACTATAATTTCAAAACAGAAATTCTTATCGCCGCGATTCGCAACGCGCGCCAAATCGTCGAAGCAGGTGTTGCAGGCGCAGACATTGTCACGGCTGGGTTCGACGTGTACAAAGATGCGTTCGACCATCCGTACACAGGTAAGGGGTTGAAATTGTTTAGCGATAACTGGGACGCAACCCCCTATCAGTAAGCAGAAGACAGTACGCAGTAGGCAGTATTCTGCTTTCTGCTTACTGCCCACTGCCAACTCGGAATTATAGAGATGTCATTCATAAATCCTTCACCCACCAAACTTGGACTCGTCTGCCTCGCGCGGCTCACGTTTGAATCGCCGCTCGCGGAGCGGTGGTATACGCAAGCGCGTGCGATGCTGGACAAACTCGACGGCGTTGGATTGTGCGCCATCGAAAAACAAGTAATCGAAGTTACAGATGCCGATGCGGCAATTGCCGAACTGCGAGTGAAAAATATCGATGCGCTCGTGATCCTAAGCGGCACGTTTGCACTTGGCGGATTGGCGATGCAACTCGGTCAAGCATTCGCTGATATTCCGTTGATGTTGTGGGCGTGGCAAGAGCCGAAAGAGCAGACGGGCAAACTACGCCTCAACTCGCTCGTCGGCGTGAACGTCAACGCGAGTAATCTCTACAAGCTGGGTCATCGTCCAACGACACTGTACTCATCGCTCGATGATCCACGCACCGTCGAAACGATTTCGAAATTCGCACTTGTCGCAGGCATTCAACGCGATTTGAAAAATCTGCGCATCGCGTTCATTGGCGGACACGCGCCCGGCTTTGATGATCTCGCCGTCGATAAGCTCAACTTGCGCCGCGCCACCGGCGTCGAAGTCGTCGATGTCGGCTTGCAAATTCTCGTCGCCAAAGCCAAAGCGGTAGCCGAAGATCGCGCGCACGCGACGTCGGCTGACTTGCTCAAACAATTCGACGATGTGGTGGAGATCAGCGCACGCCAAGGCGATTTGTTCGCCGCGCTCGTCATCGCGCTCACCGAGTTTGCCGCCGAAAATAAATTCGATGCGATGACGCTGAAATGCTGGGGCGATTTGGTCGAGGCATATGGCATCGCGGGGTGTGGCGTCGTTTCGATCCTAAATGATCGTGGCATTTACACGGGTTGCGAAGGCGACATTATGGGCACGATCACAACGCTTATCGCGCGCCGAATGACAGGTATTCATCCATTCCTCACCGATTTCGTCGCGGTGGATCGCGATGCAAATACTGGCTTGATGTGGCACGGCGGATGTGGTCCCGTCGGGCTTGCCGATCCGAAACAGAAAAAACATTTGTTTACGCATTTTGCAAACGGCAAAGGCGTGACCGCTGGATTTGGTTTAAAGCCAGGTCGCGTGACGCTCTTGCGGTTGGGCGACGATGGTCGCAATCTGCGAATGCTCGCAACAACGGCAACGGCAATCGAAACCGAAATGGAAGTTCGCGGCACACTCTCGCGCGTCAAGTTCGATACGGACGGCGCAGCGTTCCTCGATGAAATTCTAAGCAATGGCTGGGAGCATCATCTCGTAATGGCATACGGCGAAATCATTCCCGAGTTGGAAATGTTGGCAAGGGCGATGAAAATTCCGCTGACAATAAAATAGGACGCTGACAAACGCTGACAAACGCGGATAAAAACATAAAATCCGCGTTCGTCTGCGGCGATCCGCGTCCTGAATTTTTTTAATGAATCCATTTATACTTTTCTGTGTCCTCTGCGTGTTCCAAACCGCACTCATCTACTATCAGCATTTCACGCCGTTCGAGCGCGAGAATAATTGGCTCTCGATTTGGTGGGGCGCTAAAACTACGCCGCGCTTTTGGGTAATCGTGTTCTTTGACATCGGCGTCGGCTTGCTTTTCTATTTGCTCATCCTCGCCGCGCTGCCATCGGCGATGAACGATTCGACGACCGCGCGCTTTTGGCGCGTTCTGCCGATGTGGCTTTTCGCGTCGCTCCTCCTTGCGATTTGGCATTATCATTTCAATCGCACGATCATTCTCTTTCCGCGTTACGGTGTCATTGTACGGCGATTAGCTGCTCTGTTTGTGTTTGGCGCAATCATTGTTGCCGTTTTGCTTTACGTTGTCGCACTAGCGGCGATGCCTGGGTATGATCTGGCATTCACTGCGTGGGCGGGAACGTTACAGCGAACGTTCCCTACAGCATTGCTTATCGTCTTATTGGTTTTCGTTGTGCGCGCGTTTGCCTTTCTGTTTCGTGTCATTCCAGTCGTCGGATCGTTCTTGCACGCGGCGGTATCAACGTTTGCCGCGATGTGGACGATGCAGGAATTGGGCTGGATGATGAGCGACACTGCGCCACTGGGTTTGTCAGGCAGCGAAGGAATAATTGCGTCGATTGCAATCATCGGCGCGATTGTGCTATTGATTGTGTGGCGCGCGCGCGGCGCAGAGAAAAATGTAGATGCCGTCGAGCCGCCGTCGTTGGTCGTTGCCACACCTGTCGATTTCAAACCCATCATTACTATTCGTGACCATGAAGCGTCCATTGCCTCGCCGCGAATGAACGTGCGCGTGTTGACCGATGCGTTTGGCATCCTCGCAACGGATCCAACAGGGCGCATTCTGTTGCAGCTTGGCGCAAACGGTTTGACGCGTGATGTGCTCTTGCAAAAAATCGTCGCCATTCCGATTTTGTATACGGGCAACACGATGAAATTGAAATGGCGTGCGCTTGCCAACTCGCTCAATCAAGTCGTTCGCGTCACGGCGGTGAATAATTCGCTGACGATTGTTCTGCGCGGTGCAACGGTTCGCCTCGCGTTTCATTCTCAAGAAATTTTGCGCGTGACGGTCGATGCGACGGAGCGGATGCCGTTTCACAACGCGATTTCGATGACGCTGACCGATCCAGTCGACTCGCATTATTTGGGCTTGGGTCAACGCTTCAACAAGATCGATCAAAAAGGCGAAGAGACGTATTTCTTCGTCGAAGAAGGCGGCGTTGGGTACGAGTGGATGAAGCAGCGTGTGCCTTGGCTTTATCCGATCATCAAACGATGGTTCGGCGCGCGCGGCTCGTTTCCGAATGGCGAGCAATGCACGGGCTTTCCGGTTCCATTTGCACTTGTTGCGCGCGAACAGGGCGCATCGATTGGGTTATTCTGGAACACGTTTAAGCCATCCTGGTTTTCATCACGAGTCACGAATCACGAATCACCAATTACTGTTCTTGATAATCAGCTCGATTTGTACGTTTGCGCGGGACCGACGCCCATCAATGCGATTCAACAGTACACTTCACTCACAGGTCGCAGTGATACACCACCTGCGTGGGCGTTCTTGCCGTGGAAAACGAACACGGGCGCGGTGGTTGAAGATGATGTGCGCACCGACATTCGCAAATTCCGCGAACTCGAAATTCCACTTGCGCAAGTCGGCATCGAACATTGGCAGGAGACTCGCGGCTCGTACGAATTTTCCCGGCGGTGGTATCCTCACATCGACGATCTCGTCAAGACCGCGCACGACAACGGTTACAAGGTTCACATCTGGCATTTTCCGTATATGAATGCTGGGTCGAAAACGCACTACGAGGGCGTGCAAAAAGGATATTTCATTCGTAATCGATTAGGCCTGCCGTACCATCAGCGCATCTTTCACGGCATCGCTGCGGTGGTCGATTACACGAATCCACAGGCCTCGGCGTGGCACGAAAAAATCGTCGCGCAAAATTTTCACGCGCGCGGATTTCATGCCGTGATGACCGATTACGCCGAATCGATTCCACCCGATGCAGTTTTCTACAACGGACAACCTGGATTGGCGATGCGCAATGCGTATCCTGTGATTTATTGCCAAGCGATGCAACGCGCCGCGCGCAGTGTGCTGGGTGACGATCACTTGCTCTACCCGCGCGCGGGTTATGCTGGCACGCAACGATTCGTCGCCGCACAATGGCCTGGCGATCAAGACACCGACTGGGACGATGGCGATGGTTTGCCCGCCGCTGTGCGTGCAATGATCAACGCGTCGATTAGTGGATTCCCCGTGAATGGTTCCGACATTGGCGGCTGGTACGATTGGTTCGCACCGATCACGACGAAAGAATTGTACCTGCGCTGGGCACAAGTCGGATGTTATTCGCCGTTGATGCGCGCGCACGGCGGACCGATTGGGCGCAATCGCGAGCCGTGGAAATTCGATGACGAGACAGTTGAGATTTATCGCGCGTTGTCGCAAGAACACGTCAAACTGTTTCCGTATTTCTATTCGCTGTCGAAACAAGCGACACGCGACGGCACGCCGATCATTCGTCATCCCGCACTGATTTGGAGCGATTGCGCCGAGTTATACGCCATCGAAGACGCGTGGATGATTGGCGATGCGCTTTACGTCGCACCGATCATCAAGCCAGGTCAAACGCAACGCGAGGTGATTTTGCCGCCAGGTGAGTGGTGGTCGATGACTGAAAACAAACCTGTGCGCGGATTGTCGCGTATCGTCGTCGATGCACCGCTCGGCAAAACGCCAATCTTTTTACGACGCGGATTCATCGTCCCACGATTCGTTCACGCATTCGACACATTCGATAATGTGACTAGCGCCAAAGTCGGCACGCTGAACGACGACATCGAAACATGGCTGTATCCTGATCCAAAGAACCCAGCATTGTATGAATTATTTGATGGAACGAAACTAATTGAAGGACAGCAACCCGTTAATCGAAGAGTTGAATGGAAAATAATCGGAAGGATGAAAGATGAAAGATGAAAGATGTTTTTTTTCATCCTTCATCTTTCATCCTTCATCCTTTAAAAGAAATCCTAAATTCCCAAAGGAGGATCAATGGCTCACGCAATTCTATTGCACGAACCCGACGACGATGTTGGTGTCGCCGTGCGGGACTTGAAGAAAGGTGAATCGGTTGGCGCGATCACACTCGAAGGCAAATTCATCACCGATGTAAAACTCGTCGATGATGTGCCGCTCGGTCACAAGGTCGCGATGCGCGATCTTGCAAAGAACAAAGAAGTGATCGAGTATGGGCGCACGATTGGAGCGGCATTCCAAGCGGCGAAATGCGGTGCGCACGTGCACACGCACAATCTCAAAACGTTGAGGTGGAAAATATGAGTGCCAAGAAATCCGCTCTGCGCAAAACGACACGTGCATCAATTGTGCATCCCCAGGATTTGAAATTCACGGGTTATCGCCGACCCGATGGACGCTTCGGCGCGCGCAATTACGTGCTCATCATTCCCGTCGACGATTTGTCGAACGCAGCGGCAGAAGGCGTCGCGCATAACATTCGCGGGACGATGGCATTGTCGCATCCGTACGGTCGTTTGCAATTCGGCGAAGATTTGGACTTGACCTTCCGCACGCTCGCGGGTCAAGGTCGCAATCCCAACTGCGCCGCCGCGATTGTCATCGGCATTGAACCGAACTGGACAAATCGCATTGTCAAAGAAATCGAAAAAACTGGCAAGCCCGTTGCTGGGTTTGCCATCGAACGCAGTGGCGATCATAAAACGATTGAAGCGGCGTCGCGCAAGGCGAAAGAGTTTGTGCATTATGCGACCGAGTTGAAACGCGAACCGTTCACCGTCAAGCAACTGACGATGTCGACCAAATGCGGCGAATCGGACACGACCTCGGGGCTTGCATCGAACCCGACCGTAGGGCGCGCGTTTGAACGACTCGCCGATGCGGGCGCGACGCTGATCTTTGGCGAGACAACCGAAGTGACGGGGGGCGAAGACATCCTCATGCAACAATGCGCGAACAAGAAAATCGCCGACCAATTCAAAGCCGCGTTTGACGACTATCAAAAGCTCGTCGTGTCCCAGAGTGTTTCGCTGCTAGGTTCACAACCAACGGAAGGTAACATTCGCGGTGGACTCACGACCATCGAGGAAAAAGCGTTGGGCAATATTCAGAAAGCGGGACGATGCAGGATTGTCGATTTCTTGAAACCCGCCGAAGAGCCGCGCAAACCTGGGTTGTCATTTATGGACTCGTCGTCCGCCGCTGCCGAAATGGTGACGCTCTGCGCCGCCGCAGGTTCGGTCGTGCATTACTTTACGACGGGGCAAGGCAACGTGATCGGCAATCCTGTGGTTCCCGTTATCAAGCTGTCCGCGAATCCGCTCACAGTTGCGACAATGACGGAACATGTCGATGTCGATCTGACGGCGATGTTGCGCATCGAAATGAATCTCGATCAAGCGGCAGACGCTGCGCTGTTGATGCTCGAACGCACGATCAATGGTCGCCTCACTGCTGCCGAAGTCTTGCGCCACAATGAGTTTGTGCTGACCAAGTTGTATCGAAGCGCGTAAACCTTGCGACCGCTGACCGCCGACGGCAGACCGCAGACAATTGCGGCAGTCGGCGGTCAGTCGTCTGTGGTCACCTATGAATTCTCTAACCACCGAACTGAAAAAGATTGCGCAGGAAATTCCCCCCGCGATTCCTGGCTTGATACTCGTTCTCAGCGTGGCGATTGCCGCGCGCTTTTTGCAATCGCTCATCCCAGGTCCGATGTTGAACAAAGCCATCAGTGAAATCTTGATTGCCGTGCTAATCGGCTTGCTCGTGCGAAATATTTTTGGTCTGATTGCCCACACGCAAGCGGGCATTACATTTTCATTGCATCGATTACTGCGCCTCGGCATCATTCTGCTCGGGCTGCGTCTCGGTTTGCAAGATGTTATCGCAACAGGTCTATCGTCGTTGATTTTGATCATTGCGTGTATCACGCTCGCACTCACGCTTGCATTTGTGGCAGGACGATTGTTCAAAATCCCAGTTCGCCTTGCAACACTCATCGCCGTTGGCACAGCGATCTGCGGCAACTCGGCAATCGTCGCCACCGCACCAACGATTGATGCGAAAGAAGATGAAGTTGGTTTCGCCGTGGCGACGATTACGCTCTTTGGTTTGATCGCCGTTATTTTCTATCCGATTATCGGGCAATCATTGCATCTCTCCGATCACGTTTTTGGCTTGTGGGCAGGCACCGCAGTGAATGACTCATCTCAGGTTGTCGCAACTTCCGCCGCGTATAGCCAAGCCGCATTGAACATCGCGACGATTGTAAAACTGACGCGCAATACGCTCATGGCTCCGATTATCGTCATCATCGGTTTGATCTATCAACGCATGGGTGAGCAAACCAAGTCCGCATCCGCGAAAATGTCCTGGGACAAACTCGTGCCCTGGTTTGTGCTGGGCTTTCTCGCCATGTCGATTGTGCGCACGCTTGGAGTTGCGGCGGGCGTGTTGCCACAAAACGTGGACAGCCCTGGGAATTTGGCGAACGCGGCAATGATGCTCAAGGATTTCGATGAAGCGGCGAAATTTTTCATCTTGATGGCGCTCTCGGCAATTGGCTTGGGCACAAACGTGCAGAGTTTGCGCACGATTGGCGTTAAGCCGTTCGTGGTCGGATTATGCGTCGCGGCAGTGCTGGCAACGTTTAGTCTGACGGTGATTATGCTGACGGGACTATAATCGACAAATGACGGAAGACTGATGACCGAACACTTGCCGTCATCGGTCTTTGGTCTTCGGTCAGGGTTTTCAAATGACTCAGTACATCACAGATTTGAGTAAAAGAGACGAACTTGAGGCATAATGCATCCATCCCGCCAAGGAGGAAGCCGCATGTCCAAGTCCGCCTCAGCTCAGCCGAAAAAACTGACCGACCAAGCCACGCTCGATTGTACCATAAGTGTGCTCAAACGTCATTTTGATCTATTTGCCGAAGGCTACGTGTGCGAAACGGACGACTTGTATCGCGTCATGGTCAACGCCGCCGCGCACTGCCGCACCATTGAGTCCGCCTGCGCCGATTTGGTCAATGCCCCAGACAGTAACACCGTGCGGGGGTACCTGAATGCCCAGTTCACCGTCGACGCGATCCGCGACCTGGAGCACGATTGTAATCGCGCGCTGTATAGCCAATGGCCGCATTGGCTCTGGTCGTCACCGCTCGAGGTGGCGATCGACTTGCATGACGCATGTTACTATGGCGACAGCGACGAGGACGATCCCGACGCCTGGGTCTGTCGCGGTGAGAAGCAAAAGGGCACGACACATTTTTATCGGTGTGCGACCATTGCCGTAGTGCGACGGCACGTGCGGGTGACACTCGCCCTGACCTTTATCCATCCCGACGACGACTTGCGGGAGGTCGTCCAAAAACTGCTGAAGATCGTGCGTGCACGTGGCTTGCGCATCGGCGGTCTGTATGTCGACAAGCAATTTTGTACGATTCCGATCTTGCGCTATTTACAAAAGCAACCCTTTGCTGTTGTGGTCGCGGTCCCCCGCAAAGGCAAGACCGGTGGCGTCAATGCTTTGTGTCGTGGACACCACAGCTACCGAACGGAGCATACCTTTGAAAGTCAGCCCAACGGTCAGTTGACAGTACCGGTGGCCGTCCTGCGTGCCTACAACACATCGCATGGCAAGCGCACCGCCACCTGGTTAGTGTTTGTCGTATTGCGCGTGACCGCGACGCTGCGCCATCTCCGTGAATCGTATCGCGGTCGGTTTGGCATCGAAACCGATTATCGCTCGCTGGAAGCCGTGCGCGCACGCACGACCTCGACCAACCCCGCCTTGCGGTTTTTCTTTATGGCGCTGGCGGCCATTTTGATCAATGTGTGGATGGCGCTCCAATGGACTTACTGTCGCCTGCGCGGCTCTGGACCACGCCGAATCAAACAAGGTCTATTGACCCTGGAACGTCTGACGCGTTTCCTAATTCGCACCATTGAAGCGTTCTATGGTGTCGTAACTGAAATTGAGTCACCGTGATTCAATTTCTGTGATGTACTGTGTCTACCTATCATCTTCCTTACGCCAAAACGCAAATAGAGTTTGCGATTCCTGATTCCTTTCAAGTCCAAGTGCTGAAACCCGCGCCGATTCCGCCCGCGAGCGATCCAACACGCGCGGTAAACGATGCGCTCGATAATGTGTTGGGCAATGTGCGCTTGTCCGATTATAAAAATGCCACGTCGGTGGCGATTGCGATTAACGACAAGACGCGACCTGTGCCACTAAAAATGTTACTGCCACCGCTTTTACAATACCTCACCAAAATCGGAATTGCTGATTACGCAATCACACTCATCGTCGCCGTTGGCACACACGCGCCGATGGCGAAAAAAGAATTTGCTGATCTTCTCCCTGCCGAAATTCTCGCGCGTTATCACGTCATCACGCACGATTGCGACGACCGCGCGAATCTCGTCCATCTTGGTGAAACATCGCGCGGCACGCCCGTGTGGTGCAACCGCCTTTTCGCGCGCGCCGATTTGCGAATTTCCATCGGCAATCTCGAACCGCACCAGTTTATGGGATTCTCGGGCGGCGTGAAAACGGCGGCGGTTGGGCTAGGTGGACGCGAGACGGTCACACGAAATCATTCGATGATGCTCGACCCGCACGCGAATATTGCGCGCTACGACGACAATCCCGCGCGCCAGGATGTCGAAGAAATCGGCAAGATGATTGGTGTGCATTTCGCGCTCAACTCGATCATCAATGAGAACAAGCAAATCGTCGCCGTGCTGGCGGGTGATCCGCGCGAGGTGATGAAGCGTGGCATTCCAATGGTGCTTGATCTGTATGAAGCAAAAGTGGAAGAGCCATTCGATCTGGTCATTACATCGCCAGGTGGACATCCCAAAGACATCAATCTGTATCAAGCGCAAAAAGCGTTGGCGCACGCGACGTTCGTGACGAAAGAAAATGGCACGGTGATTTTGTGCGCCGCGTGTCCCGAAGGTACAGGCAGTTCGGATTTCGAGAAATGGATGGCGGATAAAACATCGCACGCGCAGGTGATCGAAACCTTCAAGCGCGAGGGCTATCACATCGGCGCACACAAGGCGTTTCAAATTTCGCGCGATGCAATTCACGAGCGGGTGCTCTTCGTTACAGAAATGGAAACAGATTTCGTAAGCAAGTTGCTACTGACGCGACGCAACACCATCGATGATGCGCTATCGATTGCGTTGCGCGATCTGCCGCTGAAAGCGCGAATCGGAATTTTACCGTACGCGAATGCGACGATACCAGTTCTCGTCAGGAAGTAAACAATGGATGAATTTGAGATTAAACAACAACGAATGCGCGGGTTGATGGCGAAGAATAACATCGATGCTCTATTGCTTCAACGAGTTAGTAGCTTTGCCTGGGCAACGTGCGGCGCGGCGTCGTACGTGAACACGGCGGTGTCGTTCACGGGAACGGTCTTGCTCATCACGCCAACGCGCCGCTATTTGATTGCGAACAACATCGAGACACCCAGGTTAGAGCGCGAGGAACAACTGGCGGCGCAGGGCTGGGAATTTCAGACTCGCCGCTGGGACGAGCCAAGTGCGCTGTCGGAATTGACGCGCGGATTGAGAATCGGAACGGATCTGCCGCATCCAACTGCGCTCGATGTCTCGGATAATGTGGCGCGATTGCGCGCGCAACTGACGCCCGAAGAAGGCGAGCGATTGCGCGTACTCGGGCGCTTGAGCGCGGATGCGATGAATGCGGCGATCCACGCCGTCAAGCCAGGTCAAACCGAATTCGAAATTGCGGCGCGGCTCGGTAAGGAAGTCCAGGTGCGCGGCGCTCAACCGATTGTCAATCTGATTGCGACGGACGAGCGCGTTTTCAATTTTCGGCATCCGTTGCCGACTGCCAAAAAACTTGGACGATATGCGATGCTAGTCCTCGGTGCGCGCAAATGGGGGGTGACTTGCTCGATGACACGCCTTGTCCATTTCGGAAAAATATCCGATGAACTTCGCCGCAAAGCCGATGCGGTCGCGCGTGTCGATGCAACGTTCATTGCGCATACGCGCCCTGGCAAAACGCTCGGCGAAATTTTTTCAGCGGCGACTGTGGCGTATTCGAATACTGGGTTCGCCGACGAATGGCATTTGCATCACCAGGGCGGCGCGGTGGGCTATGAACCACGCGAGTATCTTGGTTCACCGACTTGCGTGGACCGTGTTTCGGTAGGGCAGGCATTTGCATGGAATCCTTCGATTCGAGGAACAAAATCAGAAGATACGATTCTGGTTGGGGAAAGCGGAAACGAAATCGTTACAGCAATATCCAACTGGCCAACGGTATCAATTCCCATCAATGGGCATTTAATTTCCCGTCCCACTGTGCTAAAAGTCGGATAGGTGCCGGTCAAGAGCCAAGAGGCCACCATCGATTTTCGGGAATCGGCAGAATCATGAAGATTCAATTGCTGTTAGGCGACCAGTGTCTCTCAGACTCGCAATCGATAAAAGATGGAACCTGTGTTAGCACATTTGAAAACCTACGCTTAAAGCGTGGTTTCTTGATTACTCAGTCCTCAAAACATAAATGGCGTTCACATTGGAAATATGGTTTCCCATTCCAATCACCAGCCGCGCGGTCAATGTAATGGGGAAACATTGTGTTCCCTTGAGATTACATTGTGAAGGCAATACTTGAATAACTGATACAAGTGGCTTTTTGAAGCATTGGTTTATTGCCGGGTTTGCCCATTCAGCGATTGTACTCATGAAAACTCTAGCACAGTTGCGCCCTTTCCCTTACCTTCACTCTGCATCTGCACACATCGACCGTGTGCCTCTACGATCGTCTTGACAATAGCAAGCCCCAGCCCGCTTCCCGCCATTTCACGACTGCGCGATTTATCGCCGCGATAAAAGCGGTCAAAGACCGAACGCAGTTGCTCCACATCGAGTCCATTGCCGTTAACTCGGATAGATAACACGATTTTGTCGGCGAGCAATTCGTCCACGACACTTATTTCCCCACCATTGGGCGTATGACGCAACGCGTGCGAAAGCAAATTGAAAAGCACCTGGCGAATTCTGGTAGTGCATCCAGACGATCCGTCCGATAATCAAACCGCCGCCTATACCCACGATCAGCGAGAGCACCATAAAATCTATGAGATGGCGCGCGATTTCTTCACGCGGCGCATCGAGGGGTCCGACATCAACGCCGGGAGAAAGCGGCGGCAGATCGTGTTCGGCGCATAGGAGTGGACTCAATCTTTCGATGCAAATTGCGAATGTGCTATTTGAATTTGCTTACTGCAGAAACTTGAACGTCACAATTTCCTTGCCTCTTACCGCTAGCTCGATTTCACGACCATCGCACAATTTGATTGGTGCAATGTCTTGCTCGTCTAAATGAACTCGCGTCGCGCGAGCGAACTTTTGCAGCAAATAGAGTTTCACATCGATTGGCTTTTCTCCGATGTTGTAACCGCGAACGATCAACCCGGTTCCATCTTCGGACTGCTTGATGGCACTGATAACAAATTCGCGCGGCGTCGCCTCGACAAAACTTGCGACTGAAGGTAGAACACCCTGATGCGAACTGGTCGCCACCGCTCGCATTGGCGCGACAAAGGCGAGTGCATCTGTAAATGCATTGCGCCAATCGCCTTCCGATGGAATCAGCGCATATTCAAAATTGTGAACGCCGATACCTTGCGCGCCCGGAGTTTCCATCGCCGGTCCCGCGTGATCCCTGCGCGTGGATAGATCGTCGCGCGAGAGCCAGCCAACGCAACGCAGCAGCGTCAGCGCTAGCGTTGTTCCTTCGTTATCGCGGCGCGCCTGATATTCAGGCAACCCGCGCGCGGCTAATGTCATTCCAATTTTGCCATCGCTCACCGAGACAAAATTTTGCATCGGTCCTTCGGGACGCGGCTGCTCGATCCAGTCCGCCGTGTCTTGCGGCAGGTCAAGTGGACGCCGTACCACGTCGAACGCTTGCTCGGCATCGACATGCGCGCTGACAATTGGCAATGGAAATTCGACTTGGAGACGATGATCGCGCGCCAAATTTTCCACGTGCGTTTGAAAATCGATGCGGCGCACGTCAGGGTAAAGCCATACGATAGTATCGATCTTTGTGTCCGCCGTTTCCTGTGCACGTCCCGTTCGATCTGCTGTCAATTCCTGCGGCAGTTTATAAACCATCGAAATGTGCAGCGATTGTTTGGCAGCATTCTTTTCGCATTTGATCTGCGGCGCTACGGTGGACTGCCGAACGAGGCGATCATTTTCAGGCGGGCAGAAATTGTAGAGGTCGCCGCGATCACCACCATCGACAAAACGATTCGCGCCGCAATAACGCGCGCCTGTTGTTTTGTCGATCACGTTCAACGTACCGTCCGCGACATTCGGCTCGACGCGATAAAACTCATTCTCGACGACGAGCGATTCGTCACTCGATGCCGACACTGTCGATTTTGTTTTCGATACAGTGAAGGTCTTGTAACCATAGCCTGGCACATCACACACGATAAATTCAATATCCAACTGTGTCGGCGAATGTCCGCGAATCTCGAAGAAGGTATTGGGATTCGCAGTGATAACATCCCGAAATTGTTGCTGCCATTGAGCGAGGTTGGCTGAATCTGGATCGCCATGAGCTTTCAGCGTCACGTCCACACGAATCGGATTTTCGTTTGCGGCGATGGCTAGTCCATCAACCGCCAAGCCCATCACGCGTCCCACTTGCACCATTCCTAGGATTCCACCCAGCGATTGTCCCTTGGTATGTTTGTGGTAATACTCTTTCACGCGGCGATTCTTGATTTCAAACGGCATCGTGTTTCCAGATGCATCCATGATGACGAAATCTTCCCAGCCGCTCGGCAATTCGATTTGCGCCGTGACCAAATCGGTGCGCGGACCTGCAACGGGATTGAAGACGACGAGCGGCATGGCATCGTTGTTCGTGCGCGTGTCAATCGCCGCAACCAACTTTTGCAAGTTTTCGGCGATGAGCGGCTCGACGATTTGCTCGACCCAGTCAAAGCGCAAGCCCATTTCCGTGTGCGTTTGATCGACGCCGCAACCGCAGATCGAATCGTGTGGATGATTTTGGAGCAGATACTTCCAAGCGAGATTCAATAAATGGAGATTAGAGACTAGAGATTGGCTTGGTGAGTCTCCAATCTCTAATCCCGCAAATGCGGTCAGCGGCTCTGCCCATTTCTCCAACAACATCTGCGCGTTGGCATTGCGCTGCTTGATCCACATTCGTGCGGATGCGACCCCAGGCAAAAGATGATGCCGCTTGGGGTTGCGCAATTCGCCTTGCACAACGCCCAGTTCGATTTTGCGTTCCGCAATTTCATTTTGCGTTTGCGTGACGTACATCGGCAGCGACGCGTGAATGATTTCGACATCGCGGAGTTGTTCACGCGCAACGCTGAGTAGATGCGGCAAATCCTCCCATGGGTCCATATGATCGTTGCCGTTCAAAAGCAACAAGTTCGACGTGACCGCATGAGGCGCAAGTGAGTGCCATACTCGATCAATGCTGCGAACAAAACTCGCATCATCATGTCCAAGCCATGCTGCATTATCGTAACCGTCGCGCAAGTAACACACCAAGACGCGCGTGCCATCGGGCGCTTGCCACCACAACTCGGTTGGCTCATCCGCCAGCCCGCGCCGAAAAACGGTTGCGCCAATTTGCATTCCGCGCAGAATCTGCGGCATCTGGCTAATGTGTCCGAACGGATCGGGGATGTAACCGACAGACATGGTATCGCCGAAATCGCGCGCGCTACGAATGCCGCGCAAAAGATTGCGGATCATTGCTTCGCCGCTGACCAAAAATTCGTCGGGCAGGACGTACCAGGGACCAATTTGCAATTTGCCCGCACAGACCAAATCGCGCAGCACTTGCTCGCGGTCGGGGCGCACTTCGAGGTAATCTTCGAGGACAATGGTCTGCCCATCGAGCAAGAAATATTGGTATTCGGGATCGGTCGCAAAAATATCGAGCAGCTTGTCGACGCAGCGAATCAGCCGTGCGCGATAAACTTGGAACGGCTCGTACCATTCGCGATCCCAGTGCGTGTGTGAAACGACATACAGTTTTTTCATTTATCAATTCTTTCTTTTGTTGCCACAGAAGCACACACCTAATGTCATTCTGAGCGGAGCGAAGAATCTCGCATTTCGCAAGAATGAGATTCTTCGTCGCTTCGTTGAATTCCATTCGGAAGATAATTTCAACAAGCTGCTCCTCAGAATGACACTTGGCGTGCTTCTTTGGCTATTTGTCTAATCGTTCGATCAAGGCGAGCAATTCACTCGGCGAGGTGATGGTATAGCTTGGTTGTTCTTCTGGCGTAAGCGGCTGCGTGCGGCGACGCTCGTTCCAATGATAGAAAACCGAAATCATTCCCAGCCGATTTGCTCCGACAACATCACGTTCCAAATTATTGCCAACCATCACGACGCGCGCGTAATCATCCGGCGAAATATGCAACGCGTCGAACGCTGCTTGAAAGATGCGTGGATTGGGCTTTTCAGCGCCAACGGAATCGGACACCGCAAGGTACTCAAACAATTCGAGCAGGCCATACTGCTTGAGCACATTGATTGGCGTGTTCGGGCGCGCGTCGGCGACGATTGCCAGACAATGCCCTTGCGCTTTGAGTTGGCGCAGCGCGTCTGCCATGCCTGGGAGCAAATCGGCGCGCTGGGTTGTTTCAGTTTCATCTTTGACTTCGGTCGCTTCGTCCATGATGGTGTCGCCCAAATCGAAAAAGAGCGCGGCGAGTGAGCGATGTTCATCAAGACACGCGCGGATGTCGTCGATCGTTTGCTGCGTCTCGCGGCACAGCACACCGTGCATTCCCAGTGCTTGCGCCACTTGAATATTTGCGGGCTTGTCGTCGACGAACACGCACTCGTTTGCAACAAGCTGAAGCTGATCGAGGATGAGTTGGTAAATGCGCGGATCGGGCTTGCACAATTTCACTTCGGCGGAATAAACCGCCGCATCGACCCAGGTATTCATTTTGAATTTCGTGTTGTGAAAGTAGCGCGCGTCCGACCACGCATTACTCAAGATACCGATTTTATATTTCGGTCGCAAACTTTGAATGAACTGCACCGTCGTCGCGTCGAGTTCTTCACTCGACCAAAAGTCGCGCTGCAATTCTGGAATTTGCGCCGCGTCGAGACCAAGATGCTTCGCAACCGTCTCCCAAATTTCACGCTCGCTCACCTGCCCCAACGCCGCCGCATACGGTGCTGGTTCGCATCCTTGCACGATGCGATTTAATTCGCCTGGGGCAAGTCCCAATCGTTTTTCCCATTCAGCTCGCTTGCTGAAATTCCGTTCATGTAAAATCACATCACCCACATCGAAAATGATCGCGCGAATTGGCATTTGTCTTCCTTTGTATTAGTGCTTGTCACCCAGAGCGGAGCGAAGGGTCTCCTCTTCATCGCGGGAGATGCTTCGCTGCGCTCAGCATGACAGCGGGTAACACAATTATTGATTGAACCACAGTTCGTGCGTCTCGTCGCCGTAGCGAATCATGAGCGCGCCCGAGCCGAAATCGCTGTGCGCCCACGCGCTGTCCACCAATGGATAGCCGTGCAACTGAATCGGCTCGTCGTTGATCGTCGGCTTGGCATCCCAGCCCGTCACAAAACATCCGACGGATGGCGAATCGAATGTCAGCACGCCATCCTGGCTTTGAATCTTCGCCGATTTGAGTGCGTCAGCAAATTTATCGAACGATCCCCAATCGGACCTGCGTCCGCATTCGACGAGCCAGGTATTTTCGTCAGCTTCGCAAATGAGTTCGCGTCCAGCGTATTGACCTTCGTCGCCAATCTTGAATCCATACTGCGAATAAATTCCGACGTAACCATTATCGACGCGCGCGAATGCCCAGGGTTCATCGAAACGAACCTCGTCGAAGCGCGCTTGCTCGAAGAAACAGTGCGACATCCACGCGTGCGGTTCGAGTCGCCACGTCAGCGACATGATGTTGCGATACTGAATCACGCGCGGCAGCGTCGTATTGCCCGACCAGTAATCGGGCCGAATGCCGCCGCCTTCGCTCGTCGTGTACGGACACGACCAAAAAATCGCGGCGTGATTGCCGAGCGTCACCTGCGCGACATGCACCGCCGGTTCGTATTCGCCTTTGCGATGGTTCTGCAATCCCGACATTAAATAATCGGGTGTGCGATAAACGACGAAATCGGCAAAGCGATCCTTGTTCTTGAAAAATTCGTGATAACCTTTCGACGCAACACCTTGGCGAATTTTCGATTCGATTACCTGCGTGTCGTCGGCGGCGATATCGGCGATGATTTTCGGCAAGCGATAGGTGCTCGTCGCAAGCGCCACAGGACACAGACTGGATGAGCCACGGCGCAGCGCGCTCATCCCAAACGCGAGCCACATCGTCGGCGCGATGTTTTCAAAGTCGGAATGCTTCAAGTCGCGGACGTACGTGCGGCCGTGCGTCGTAACGAACGCGCCGCGAAAACTATCCGCTGCGAGATTAAAGAACATGTAGTCGAGCACCATGCCCGCGAGCAATCGCAGCTTGTGATCTTCGTACGGCGCAAAATCGTACACGTTCGTCAGCGCCATAATGCAGAGCGGATAATACGTATTCGAGTGCCATTCGTCAAACCCAAAGTGTCCGCGCTGACGCATCCATTCCGTTGCGTACATGCGTCCTTTGGCAGCGTGGAAAAGTCCGCGCTGACGACAGTTGGTGAATTCGTCGGTCGGATAAAGCTGCCCAGCCAACCACTCCGCGGTGTGAAATAGAAAACGATGATTTTCCGAATCCATCCACATCACGGTATCGCCTGGCTCGTCCACCCAATATTTGAAGCCCAGCACCGTATCTCTCATCATTGCACGAATCTGCGCCGAGAGATGCGACGATGCACGTTCCCAATACAACAAGCGCAAAATTCCATGCAGCGCAAAATCAGAACAATCGTTACGCGCAACGATGTAATCACACGTCGAGCGAATGCTTTCTTCTTCGATTTCGCCGTAGCGTCCGAGCGCATAGAGCGCAACCTGCGACCAAATCGGACGCGGCTTGGCATCGTCGGCGAAATGTTCCAACGCGATCCGTTTGCGCTCTTGAAGAAATTCGTAGCCGATGCGCGGCAAAGTCGGCGTTGTTTTCTGAATCGGATACGTAACCGATGCGGGCGTCGCGCCAGCTTGATCCGTCCACGCGCATTCGATGCGATAATCCCCATCACGCAAATCTGCGCCGCGACAAAAAATCGCTTCGCCTGCAGCCGTCGGCGTGATGTCTTGAATCGTTTCGCCTGCACTCGACACCAAGCAAGCATCGATTCGAACTGCATCGTTTGGCGCGACGAGCAAATTCAGCGCGATGGGATGATCGGGATAAAGAATATCGCGGACAAGACGAACACCATTCACTTGCTCTTCAACTTGCGAACGTGTCTGCGGCGACATCGTTTCGCCCAACGCAACTCGCACGTTTGCATCGCCGTCCAGCAATTCGATGCAACAACCAACGCGCGTCATGCGTCCCATGCGAAAGAGACCCACCGTCAGCACGTTCTCGCCCGATTGCAGCATCGCATCGAATTCAAACTCGGATATATCCATGCCCTCCATGTTCACTGCGGGACGAACGCCCGTATCAAAAACGATCTGTCCATTCAACGACACGATCGCGTACGATGCGATGCGCGTGGTCAAGCGCAGACGATGCGCGCCAGGTCGATCGGGAACGATACGCGTGGAGATGAACCCGCTCACCAAATGATTCGATGGGAACCAACTGCCCCAGGTGTAATATTTTTCGGGACCACGTACCAGCGTCCACTTGGACGACTGCCCACGAAAAGATTCAGAGTCCATTTCGCGTGGACAACTCTTCAAAATTGCTTTCGCTTCTTCGACAGCTTGCGTGACAACATTGCCGCCTGACGCGCCAGCGGGTTGTTCGTAAAGTGTCAAGCCAGAAATTTGCTTGGATACGTCTTCGTACAGCGGACCGAGAATCAACCAGGGCTTGATGGGTTGTTTTGCCAAAATGCGTCGTTCTAAATTCGAATGCAAATTCATTCTTTCCTTCCATGCAAAACCTTCCAAACCCAGGTTGGTCTGGAAGGTTCAAACTTAGCCACTGAAGCACACAGAAAGGCACAGAAAAGTTAGGTCTCGACAATTTTGAGCGTGACGCCCGCAAAGCCAAACGGCACAAGGATGGTGTCATCCGTCCAACGACTCTTGTCGCGGAATTCGTTTGGTCCTGTCCGATCCAGATCGCCGCCTTTCAAGTGATGCGGACCGAGCAGATTGCGTAACGTTCCCGCCAATTCAATCTCCACGACATTCGCGCCAGCACGCAAACCTGCCGTCATATCGACACAATGCGGCTGCCAAGCAACTGCACCCAGGTCTTGTCCATTGACTCGCACGCGCACGACGGCGGCTCGCAGTTGGTGCAATTCGATCTTTGCACGACCATTGAATGACACAAGCATTATCGATTGGCGTAGTGTAACTCGCCCAGCGAAAAAAGGGAATCCATGCGCCGTCAGGTCTAGCATTCGCTTATCTGAGGTAACTTGTTCGGGCAATGCGGTGATGCGCCAATCAGATTCATAGCGATCAAAGATCTGACCGTTGTGTCGATTTTCTTCTTTCAATCGGTGACCACTGACGCCGAAATGACCCATCACATAAACGCTTTCGAGTTCCGTATCGCGCGCGAAAACGCTACGCAAGATGATTTCATTTCGACCTGCTCGAACTGCCAGACTGATGTCTATTTTGCGGAACGAATTATCTACCCACCAACCCGCATCGATACTAGGAATCGATTGTCCATTCACGGCGATTTCAAAACGCTCTGGCGACTCAAGGACGAGATGAATTGGATCCATTGGTCGCTCTGCAACATCAAACGCAAAGCGTAGCGCAAACGGCGAACCAACACCCGAACTCTGGGCTACACTGTGCGCATCGAGAATATGCAGCGGCTGGCTCCAGTCTCCATCGCCGATTCTAATCTGCGCTGTATCGAGCGTGAGCGAATTGAAACCATCGAGCGTCAATTGCCAATCGCCATCGAATGGAATTTCTGCGACAACGCGCTCCGTTGGCGGCGTCACCTCAGCGTGCGCTTGATCGCGATGCAAGATGAGCAGATGCGAACCCGCGGGTGCAAAGTCGAGCACAATCTCGGTTACGCCGTTGCACTCGCGACTGGCAACGAGTCGCACCTCGCCTGTGGCGGCATCCCATTCTTCGAGTTTGCCCGCGCCGCGTAATTGCACTGTTGCGATGCGCCCCTGGTCGGAGTCGATGTTGGCGAAAAAATAGCAATCGGTCTGACCGATGCGCCGATGATGACACCAAATGGATGGACAACCTGGGACACGCACATCGAAAGGCAGACGCTCATCCAGAGCATCAAGCAACGTTTCGAATGTGACCCATCGAGTGTGCGGCGGCAGTACCGCGTCATTCGTCGCACGGCCATCAATGTAGTTCGGCGCGGGTTCCATCGCAAGCACGCTGCCGCCCGCTTGCGCAAACTCACGCAACAAGCGCACGGTGTTGCGTGCCAGCGTCACACTGGGCGGCACAATCACAACGCGATACGCCATTTGCCCGACCACAAATCGCGCGCCAGCTTGATCGGTAACGATGTGCGCCGCACACGGTTCGCCTGGCTCCATCATCGTTTCGTCGCCGAGATGAAAATCACGCTGAGCGCGCAAGAGCGTCAGCAGCAATCGATCCAGCGCGTGATCTAATTCATCGACCGCACGCGATGCGGCAGGCGTATAACTTGCCCATGCACTACCGATTGGATGAATGACCAGGATGTCGGTAACGCGTTGTCCTTGGCTGAGAATGTAACTGAGCCGCGCAAAATAATCAGCGATGAGATGATTCTCTTGCCACCATGGCTGTTGATAAAAAAGATTTTGCGGATAATCGCGTTTGCGTTCGCCGCGCATGCTGTAAAGCGAAAGGTGCGGATTGTTCAGATTGATGCCGAGCACATACGACCAATCGCCGATCCACTTGCGACCTGTGTGCGCAAAATCCTGTCCACCACAGCCATAGTTTTCGCACAAAGCGCGCGGCTTGCCCGTTTGACCAACCACGCTGTCGAGTTGCTTGATCGTCAGCACCGTCCCCGATCCCACATTGATCGCGCGATCCAATTTATCGACGCCAGGAATATGCATGTATGCATAATGCGGCATCGCGGCACCGATCCAGCGAACCTGCCGAAGAAGATTGTCCTCCGACATTTGATGCCCTGTAAACTGCAAGTGATGAGCATCACACCAGTCGTAAATCTGACGCGTATAGTTTTCCACATAGCGACGCGTCACGGTGCGCCAAAAATCATAGCGCACCGCGCGATAATCGCCAACATCGAAAAATAGACTCGGCAGATGCGGCGACAGATCGTAGCCGTTGCGCGAATGAAAATATGCGAGCATATCATCCGCCCACGGAATCGCGGGCTGTTTCAAGGCGTTCGGGTTGCTGAATAGATAACAAGGTTCGTCGGTGAAAATGCCTGGCACCACTGAGCCAAACAGCTCGCTCAATTCACGCGCATACACCTCATGTGTCGAATCGAGAAATGCGCGCACGGCATCGGCATTGACGAGACTAAGCCTGTATTCCAGGGTTGACAAAATTCAATTGAGTTCACGATAGCACCAAGGTATGTTGCGGTGACGGCAAGCCCAGGTCTTTAAGCAACTGCGATTGCGTCGAAGCCAGTTCGGGATACGTCCAGAGCTGGCTCC
>JACRMI010000068.1 GCA_016215025.1 Chloroflexota bacterium | reverse complement strand
ATAGCGCCTCCTTACAGAAGCAGTATGAACGAAAAGATTCGATTATGCGATTGTTAATCCGATGTGCGGATGTGACGACTCAGCAACAATGTGTACGATGTCTCTGGACTTTTTTGTGTACGATGTCCTTGGACACGACACGTAAATGGTATCGATCTGTTCTTTGGTAAGCGCCTTGAACCGGGGTTCGTGGCGAACGCGATGCGGGTCCCAATGCGTGTCCTCACCTGGCACGCCGGTGCTGTGCGAATGAGAATGGTGTCCGTATACAATGCGAATGAACGAATGGCAACTCGTGCAAACCGTCATAGTCAATTCGCGTCCCTCGCTCGGCGGGAAGATGGAATCCATGTTCAACTTGCGGGGCCAACTATCGGCATTGGGATCATCATACCATTGCGATGGGTCCTCATGCCCTTCGGGAATGCCATGCGAGTGCGTTTGGTGCATCCGCATCGACATGGGCATCGCAAAGAGCCAGCCATTGATCGAGAGGAAAACGACGATGAGGATGCTATACGAGGTAACCGCTCCCCATCGCTTGCTCTGAACATAGTGATTCTTGGCGATAGCGTAGACTGCATACACTGATCCGAGTGCGCCGACCGCCAGCAAGGCGTACTGCAAAACCTGAATGGTCGGCGTGGGTAACAACGCCGCCGATTCGGTGCTTACCGCATGCCCAACAAGCGTTTGCGCGGTGAACACAACCGACTTGCCTTCCGCGAGCAAATGAAAAAGATTGTGCGCCATGTGACCGGCAATGTCGAGCGGAATGATGGCATAACCGAACTTGCCAAAATTGCTGGAAAACGAATCGCCGTTGAATCGACGGGCGATAAATGCCGCCAGCGCGAACAAGGCAAGCGGAATTGCCATCGCAATCAGAAAGGTGATCGTAAAGTTGATTACCACATCCGTTGTTCCGGTTATCTGTTGCAATGTCTGCAACATCGATCCCCAGACTTCCAGCATCGTAATATTCTGGACCAGCACAATGCCCATGATGATGATCGCCAGAAACGCTTCTTCGAACTTGGGCTTGCGAATGAACCACAATTCTTGGGTGGGCGGTCGAACGGTGATCTGGATGGCATCGTTCGGGCAAGTCTTGAGACAGTCAGCGCAAAAATTGCATTGAGCATTGCTATCCAACTGGCGGGGAAACTCGAACATGGGACAACCCGGACCTTTTTCATTTCCGTTGTAACAAGCCGCACGCGCTTTGCAGGTAACACAGACCTCTTCATTCGCACGCAATGCGACCATACCTGACCGGGAGTAATTTCCCGCCAAGCCGCCCAAGAAACAGAGATAGCGACACCACGTTCGGCGCATAAAGAATGCGCCGGAGATGATGACTCCGGCGGTGATGGCGAGGAGAAGAACCGCCGATCCAATCGGATTATCGACAATTCCCCAAATATGATCTGCCCAAGTGATGAGAATGAACAAAAAATCAATAATCCAGATGCCGTACTTTTTGAGGAACGCAGGGACGGCGCGTTTCTTGCCGGCGATTTTTTGGACGAGATCGCTGAGGGTGCCGAAGGGACAGATGGCGCACCAAAAGCGACCGAGTACGACAAAGATGATCGGAATGATGGGCCACCAGAGCACCCAGGTGAGCGCCATACCGAAATTGTCGTGCGTAGAGGAAGGACCAGTGATGAGTTGAAAGATGACCACGACAAAGACACCAGCGGTGATTGCTTGGAACACGCCGGGATAGAGTCCGCTGATTAGAAAGGCACGCAAAGTTCGGTTCTTTAAGAGATCGACGTTCATTCCTGCGATCCTCCGCTCTCGTTCATCGAGTCAAGACTTGCTTGAGGTTCTTATCGTAGAAATTCAAGACGCCATCCCGATTCAGGTGGTCAGGATTGAAAAAGAATTTTTCTTCGTTGCTGACTAGGGAGAAATCATGGAACGCGATACCATTCCGATCAAGAATAGTTTTCAGCGCCTGATCGAATTCGGTTTCATTGGGAAGCATCTTGTAGATGCGCGTTGGTATCGGTGGTTTGATGACTGTGAGACGAATGTTGTGGTGTTTCAAAAACTGGATCATGTTTTCAAATTCGCCCAGGTACCGTCGAAAATCCGCCGGGTCAAGCTCGGAGGGATACAGATACTCGATGCGCTGCTTGTCGATCTGAGCGAGCGGACGATAGGTCTTGGCGAACTTGGTCGCCTCGTCTTCGGTGATGTCCGGCTTGAAACGGTCGGCATTATTGATCTTGGCGAAACCACTGAGATAGTCCCAGGACAACCAGCGGCTGTCCAGGTTCTGAAACAGAATTAGGAAAAGAGATGGATCGAACGGCGCACGATCGAACAGCCGCACATCTTGAAACCTTTTTTCGTTCCACTCTGGCGTGTAAAAAGCGAACGAGTCGACAAAGTAGACTACGTTCTTGGTTTGATGATTGGCGAGGAAATAATCGAGCATCAATCGATTCACCACCACGCCACTGCCGACCGCAGAAAGGTTCAAGATTTGAGATCCGGTCATTTGCTCGAGGCGCGCGTTCATATCTTCATAGTCGAAGACGACTGCGTGCGATGCGCCGAGAAAAACGTGATCGTAATCGCGAATGGGCGCGGTGTTCACCATGAAAAATCGATTGCGTTTGGCGTACCGATAGACCAATTGATCCGCGGCGGCATAGAGAATCACGTAGAGAACAAGTCCGACCAGCACGAACAAGATGGCTTGGCGGAAAAATTTTTTGGTGTCGTTTCTATCGGCGAAGATATTGGAATTGGACATGGGCGATCATCCTTTTGCAATTTCTAGAACTGCATGTAAACAAATTGCGCGAGTCCCCACTTGCCGAAAATAATCAGGCAAGCCAGCACGGCGTAATAAAACGCCCAGCGCACGTAGACCGGACTGGCGCGCAATCGCTCCCACAGTGTTCTCTGCTCATCGATGACTTCGACGAGCAAGAGCAGAGCAATAAACACAACGGAGAGGATAATATCTTCGCTGTAGGGGCGAGCGGCGAACATGGTGGGCAAATTGGGAAGCGCGGTCGCCACGCGCGAGAAAACTGTTACAGCGTCATCGAACGATGCTGCGCGAAAGAACACCCAAGCGATCAGGATCAAATGAAATGTCACAAGACCACCGACAAGAGAGTGGAGCCAGCCAGGCGGTGATAGGTGGAGTATCTTTCCAATCTTGCCCCGGATTCCACCGGTTGCCAGAGTAACGATTTGGTACACCGCATTCAACCCACCCCAGATCACAAAGGTCCAATTCGCGCCGTGCCACAATCCGCTCACCACAAAGACCGCCATCAGATTGAAATACGATCTCAGCTTTGATACGCGGCTGCCTCCCATCGGAAAATACATATAATCGCGGAACCAGCGGTTCAATGAGATGTGCCAGCGGTCTTTGCCCCAAAACTCGGGGACAGATGACGCCAAGTACGGTCGGCGAAAATTCTCCATCAGATTGATTCCAAGCACCCGCGCCAAGCCAATCGCAATGTCCGAGTACCCGGAAAAATCGCAGTAGATTTGAAACGCAAAAAAATACGTGGCGATCACGAGATCGACGGGCGAGGCAAACGACGGACGCTTGTACGTCGCATCGACGAGGAGCGCCAAGCGGTCTGCGATAACAACTTTTTTGAACAGCCCCCACATTATCAGTTGCAAGCCTGCCGTAATATTTTCCGGATCGAGGCGCACGGGGCGCAAGAGTTGCGGCAAGAACGCAGTGGCGCGTTCGATCGGACCGGCGAGGAGTTTGGGGAAAAAGCACACATACAAAGCGAGGTGACCGGCGTTTCGTTCCGCCGGAATCTGACCGCGATACACATCGATCAGATAACTCACGCACGAAAAGGTAAAGAACGAAAGCCCAGCCGGTAAGAGCAGTCCCAACTTGGGAAACGGAGATTCCTCGCTCGCGCCCACACTCGTTACCAGCGCATTCAGAGAATCAGCGAAAAAGTCAACGTACTTGTAGACGACGAGTGGCGCGAGCGAGACTAACACCCCAACGATGAAGATGGCTTTTTTTCGTATTCCTTGCGATGCGCCAAGCCCCAAGCCCGCCGCATAAGCAACGAGCGCGGAAGCCAGCAACAGCAAGACGTAGCCCACATTGAAGGTGGAATAAAAGTAGAGACTGGCGAGGACAAGCAGAACCCACCGGAATCGGTGGGGGATAATATAATAGACGACGACAAGGATCGTGAAGAAAATGAGAAAGGAAAAGGAATTGAACAGCATAGAGGACCTGCCCACGACAGAATATAAAGGGTCAGTTTTGAGCATATACGATTTTTTAGCACCCGGTAAGGACAAACAGGGGCAATTCTTTGGACCGAAAGGGACAATTGAGGCGAAATAGCAAGGTCCTGCGATTCCTTTGAATCGCAGGACCTTTTCTCTGCAAGCCAAATATAATGGTTTTTTGGCGAAGGAATTGATTTAGATCAACCCCTTTTTGATCGCCTCGGCAACTGCCTGTGTTCGATTCCGTGCGCCCAACTTGGCAATGATCTCTTCGACCTTGCGTTTGGCGGTTCGATCGCTCCAGTACATTTCCCTCGCAATTTCTTCATTCGTCGACCCGGCGGCAATCATTTTCATTGCCTTGACCTCTTCATCGGTCAACTGGAATTCGCGGCGGACGTGCGCGCGCGCTAACGTCTGCAACTGTCGAATCACCGGATCGACCAACGAAGGCGATAGCAATCGCTTGCCCTCATGCACCTGCCGTATCGTTTCAACCACGGTTTCATTCGAGGAATTTTTCAGCAGGTAGGCATGCGCACCTGCGCTTAGAGCGCCAATAAGATACTCGTCATTGTCGAATGCGGTCAAGATGATGATCTTGGTCTCTGGTTTTTTTTGTGTAATCAAGAGGGCAATGTCCACGCCATTGGGACCCGGCAGTTGAATGTCGAGCAGGATAACATCGGGATTTTGTTCTTCCACTGCGCGTAAGGCCATCATCCCATCGTCGAACTCGCCGACAATTTCAAGGTCGGGATAGCTCGAGAGTAGACTAATCAAGCCGCGCCGCACCGTTGGATGATCGTCCACGATCATGACCCGAATCGTGTCCATCTAGTTCTCCTCCTGTACAACCGGTAGACGGAAGGTCAGGCACGTTCCTTGTCCCAGTTCGGAGCAGATTTCCATTTCTCCGCCCAGATTCTGCATTCGCTCGGACATGCCGACGAGTCCCAGATGATTGCCTTCGGTTTCTTCGCTCCATTGTTTCATATCGAATCCGTTGCCGTTGTCTTGTACCTTAACCCAGAAGGTAGTCGGCTCATAATTCACAATAACCCGCGATGATTGCGCGGCAGCGTGGGCGACCACATTTTGAAGCGTTTCTTCCACGATCCTAAAAAATGCGATCTCTACGGGAGCGGGTAAGCGGTAGGGTTTGCCTATTACTTGCATCTCACACGCAATTCCAGAGACTTGGCGGAACCTCTGAATGTATTTCTCAAGTGCCGGGGCCAGACCAATCGCATCCAATATCGGCGGATGCAAGTCGTAAATGACTCGCCGAATTTCCTTTTCCATTTCCTCAAGCACCCCAAAGGCCGTATCCACTTTCCCTTCGGCACTATCCACCAGTCCTGACCGGGCGACCACTTTGGCTGCCTGCAATTCATATCGCGCCGCGCTGAAAAGTTGGATAACTCCATCGTGCATGTCCCGCGCAATCCGCGCACGTTCTTGTTCCTGAATATCGATGGTCTTGGCGAGCAGCATTCGCAATTGTTCGGCTTTGTCCGCGATCTCGTCTCGCGCCTTGGCTAACTCATCAGTCCGCAGCAAAACTTTTTGTTCAAGCTCTTGACTGGACTCTCTAACGTGCGTGTGCAGTTCGGCATTCTTGACGGCGATGGCTGCCAGATCGGCAAATTGGCTCAATAACCAAATATCATTCTTGTCGAAAAGTCTGCTTTCACGAGCGCCTACAATATTTATGCCGCCGATAATTTGGTCTCTCCATCTGAGCGGAACACTAATGACGCGGGTCTGTGGGGAATCGGCAAGTTGGGCGACCCTACCCTCCCAGGTGGTATAATCGTTCACGATCATCGGCTCGCCGGTCTGAATCGCTTTGCCTATTGCCCCCTCGCCGAGACGCATAGTCAGCCAACGAAAATCTTTCCAAGTGTTGTAATTGGCGACGTTGTAGATATTTTTTCGAGTCGCATCCAGCAGAAAAAGCGCGCCACCCTGTGCGCCTAAGAGTTCTGCCCCGCGCTGCAACAACCCTTCCAATAATTTGGGCAGATCGAGTTGCGAAATCATATCGAGGGAGGTTTGGTGCAGGGCGACCATCGCATCGTAACGACGACGCGTTTCCTGAAAGAGGCGCGCGTTTTCAATGGCGATCCCGATCTGATTGCCCAAGATTTGCATAACGATCACATCTTCTTTATCGAATACATCTAGCTTATCGCTTTGAATGTCCAATACGCCGAGAATTCGATTCCCCACCCGGAGTGGAACGGCGAGTTCTGCTTTGGTATGGGGCACCAAGCCGGTCTTGAAATAACGCGGTTCGCGACTGACGTCATTGCAGACAAGGGTTTGACCGGTATGCGCCGCCCAGCCCGTGATGCCCTGTTCACCGATTTTCAATCGCAAACCATGCGCCTTGAGTTCATCGGAGGATGGACCACTTGCTTCGTGAAGCGTGAGTTCATTACTTTCTTCGTCGACGAGGAAGATGTGCGTATGATAGTAGCCAAACTTGCTGCGGATTACTCGCGCGGCTTCTGCCAAAAGAGTATTCAGATCCATGAGGGCAGTCATCCGTTGTCCAATCAGGCTTGCCGTTTCGAGATGCAAGGCGCGGCGGCGCGCATGAGTATAGAGTTGCGCATTTTCAACCGCCATGGCAACCCGGCTTCCAATCGCGTTCAAAATCTGTTGGTCCGCGAGAGCGATCGGGGTTGGATTACGACTCGCCAACAATATGACGCCGATCACTTGGTCTTTGGTGATCATCGGCACCGTCAGGATCGAACGGAAACCGGCTTGAGCACAGGGGGTTTGCACGAACGCGGGTTCAAAGGGAAGATTGGACACACTGAAGGATTTGCGAGTTTGCGCGCATTTGCCGCACAAGCATTGGCCGAGTCGCACGATTTTTTCTTCGGTGTTGACTGGGGACATACCATGCGCTGCCTTGAGGATCAAGTTATCCCGTTCAACTATGCGAATTTCGCCGGACGACAATCCCATGGACTCGACAATCTTCGCGAGAGCCGTTTCGAGAATATCTTCGAGGTGCAAAGATTGACCGGTGACTTCGCTAATGGCATTGAGTGCGGCTAATTCCCGGTTGCGGAATGCTAATTCTCGCCGTGCTTCTTCCTCGGCGATGGCAATTCTTAATGTCCAGTGCAACAGGAGCCAAGCCAAGGTGGGATCCACCACGCTGATCACAAACAGAGTTCGGAGCACTTCGTGTTCAAGGGGAGAATGTTGTTGAACAAGTACCTCTTCAACTATGACATATCCCACGCCGAGCAGGGCGAGGGTGAGAGGAAGAACCCAGCGCAGAACAGAGACCCATCGAACTATGGACGTGCGTAAATCAAACATCGAATTTCTCAATCAACTGGCAAGGGGCAATTAACTGCTTCAGGCGGAAAACAAAATCCCGCCCTGATGATAGACCAGAGCGGGCAACAGCATCGCACCGTGTCTGGCAAGCAGTGGTCTCGTTTGGTTACATTCCACTTTAATCACCGCCAGGTCAACATCTACACTTCGTCTAGGCGATTATACCGCGCTTGTTTGTTTTGTGCAATCTGCCCTCACGACGGGTGCACAGATGTGTTGGATTGTCAAGACCGAAAATGGCTCTCTGGAATGCCTGGATAGAAAAAACTCTTCCTGACCCCTGTGCGAATCGCACAGTTCAGTTTGGGGGCGACTTGTGAACGGCAGTCCACAGTTCATCAAAGCGATCACAGAGTTATGCGGTCCGAAGGGGGATCACGTTCTCAGCGCCAGAACGACTCCACCGCATGCCGGCACCAGTGAAACGCGCGCGGAGTTGTTTGCACCCGCTCTCGACCATGCCACTGCCAATCGGAAAACCGTCTTCGCGTAATTCCGAATATTGCATCCGCCGTTGGTTCTTTTCAAAGTAACCGGCCTCGGTTTGGAGTTTTTCAGCGAGCGTGGGATGGGCGTGTGCCAGGTCTTGAATCGTTTGCACTACCCACCACGCGTGCCCTTGATACAAGGGGTGTTCCATCGCTTTGACCCAGCGTTGGGCTTGCGCCGTCCCCTCGCCATAAACAAGGTGGGCGACGGTGTGGAGATGTTCCGTCGCATGATACCAATCGACCGCTTGGCGACTCGTGCCAAAATGCTCGGGGACCACATTGCCCAAATCCACTGGGCGGCATCGGCGATGAGCAAGTTATCAAGCACATCGGGAAATTGACGCCGCTCCGCTTCGGTCCAAATGGCTTTCCCAAGGCGGTCAGGTCCACCCAACACAGCTGTGTAGGTGAGGTTCACCGCGTGAGCACGTTAAATCACCTTATCCGTTTCAGGGTCTTTTTCGGGACGTTGCACAATATCAAAAACGCACCCGACTTTAACTTCGGTATAGCCTTCCTTACGCAAGGAAATCAACACGCCATCCATGCCCACCCCCATCTTTTTCGAGAGCGGGACCGCGCTGGGACCGACCGTGCCGCGTTGGGGCAACGCGGTCGCAGCAGCTTGGCGGAGTACTTCCAAGGCTTTGAGTTTGGCACCCCACGTTTGCACGCGCCGCCACACACTGGTGTCGGAAAAGGTGATGCCGCCCAGTTGCTTCAGAATCGTTTCGGTGTCCGCAGGCGTCAGCCGCCCACACAACGCGACCGCGAGTTTCGCGACGGCTTCACTACAAGTGCGTTCAAAGAGTTCAAGCTGCTGGTCGAGGGAGGAAAAGACCCTGGTCACAGTGCGAACAGTAGTAATAACTGCGCTGAAGTTTGAGGTCGCTCACACGCGACGTAATGGTTTTGGCTTTGTCGTCCTTGAAGTGCATCTCGCGATTACAGGTGGGACACCGTGGTCCGGGAACTGGATGCACTGGGACTTGAGCTTGTAGAGCGGTGTTCGCCATGGTTTGACCGATTTGCCGTCGAAACTCCAACACCGTGTCTTCGATCTGGGTAAGGTTCGGACGCTCGGTCTTTTCCACCCAATCCAAAAATTGGTCAATCTTAGCATCGGCTTAGGCTAACAAGTGCGCTTTCATTTCTGCGCGTGTTGGTTTAGCAATTCGGTTTTTTGCAGAGCGTTTCATGGCAATGACCTCGTCAGTGGGATGTTCGCATTATGCCATCATTTGCACCCAAACTGAAATGCACTTCCTTAATAGTTTTACTTTGGTGATACCGCAGAAGCGTGATATAATTAAGCCAGGAATCCTTGTGCAGTTGTGCGGCTGACAATGATTGGCTCGCGGTGGGCATCCGCCCCACGCGCACGCATATCTACAACCCGTTTTGGCACGCGCCAAGGCGGGTTGGTCTTTTTTTCTTCTCGGTAGGCAGGAGGCGCATATGCTCATTCGCACCAACGAGACAATCGATGAGCGCGATGAACGACTGGCGCTGGTGATGTGCGCAACCAACGACGGCATCTGGGATTGGGATTTAAAAACAAATCAAGTCTACTTTTCACTGCGTTGGAAAGCGATGCTGGGTTACGCCGACGATGAAATCGGCAACACGTTCGACGATTGGCGTAATCTCGTTCATCCCGATGATGCGGAACGCGCGCTCGCGCTTATCCAAGAATATCTGCAAGGCAAAACCCCCTCGTACGAATTAGAGCATCGCCTTAAACACAAAGATGGTTCGTATCGCTGGGCGCTCGCGCGCGGCATCGCGCTCCGCGACGCACAAGGTACGCCGTATCGAATGCTGGGTTCGCACACCGACATCACCGACCGCAAACAGATCGAAGAGACACTCCAAGCGCGTCTCAAGTTCGAACGACTGATCACGAGCATCTCCTCCGAATTTATCAACCTGGCTCCTGACGAAATCGACAGTGGCATTGCGCACGCTCTGCAAGCGATTGGCGAATTTTCGCACGTTGACCGCAGTTACGTTTTCCTGATGGCGAGCGATGGCGCAACGATGGACAATACGCACGAATGGTGCGCCGCTGGCATCGAATCGTTCATCGCCAAATTGAAATCGGTCCCGATTGAAACGTTTTCCTGGTTGATGACACGACTCAAGCGACTGGAAGTGGTGCACGTACCTTCGCTCGATGCGCTTCCACCTGAAGCAAGTGCCGAGAAAAAAGAATTTGAAATAGAAAAAATTCAATCACTCCTCGCTGTTCCGATGGTGTGTCGCGGTACGCTCGTTGGATTCCTGGGTTTAGATTCGGTGCTGACGGAGAAAACCTGGGTGGATGATACGATTGCGCTGCTTCGCATCGTCGGCGAAATTTTTGCGAACGCGCTAGAGCATAAACGCGAACAGACACATCAAGCAGGACAACGCCAGTTTCTGGAACTGCTTGCGACAGGCGGCAATTTCTCGGAAATGCTCCACACGTTGATTCGAATTGTCGAGGAGCAATGGCGCGGGATGCTGGGTTTGATTTTGCTTTTGGATGACGATGGCAAACATTTGCACATTGGCGCATCGGTGAGTCTGCCTAAAGACTATGTGGATTCCATCGAAGGTTTGGAAATCGGACCAATGGTTGGATCGTGCGGGACAGCGTGTTATCGCCGCGAGCGGGTGATCGTTGAAGATATTCTCACCGATCCGCGTTGGGATGGCTTGCGTAGTCTCGCGGTGGAATACGGGTTCCGCGCGTGCTGGTCGGAGCCAGTCATTGCATCGAATGGGCAGGTCGTCGGAACGTTTGCGATGTATTATCGCCAGCCGCGCGTGCCGACCCAGGATGAACTTCGCACAATTGCGACTGCCGCACACTTGGTCGGTATCGCCATTGAATATCAGCGATCCCAGGAAGCGTTACGCAAGAGTGAGATGCGGTTTCGCGCCGTGTTCGAGGGCGCGCCCATCGGAATTCACGTGACGGAATGGGATGCGAATGCAACCGATTGGCACAACCACACGATTCAATCGAACTGCGCCTATCAACAAATCCTGGGCTATACAGGTGATGAACTCGCTCACATGCGACTCGAAGCATTTACTCATCCTGAGGATGCTGTTCAGGACCGTCTGCTCTATCAAGAATTGTTGGATGGCAAGCGCGATAGTTATCAACTTGAAAAACGTTACGTTGCCAAAGATGGGAAATCTTTCTGGGGACGCTATTCTGCCTCAATCGTCCGAAGTGCGAATGCTGATCCGCAGATGATGATTGGCATGGTGGAGAACATCGATGAGCAAAAGCAAGCGCAACAAGCCTTACAAGCGGCTTATCAAACGCTCGAACGCCGCGTGGAAGAACGCACGCGTGAACTCGCGGCGCTGAATTCGATTGCAGCGACAGTGAGTCAATCATTGAATCTCGGTAAAATTATGTGTGATGCGCTCGATCAGACGATGCAAGTTTGCGGGATGGATGCTGGTGCGGCGTACGAATTGGATGATGGTTCCCAGTCTTTGGTACTCAGTGCCGCGAGTGGATTGTCAGCCGAGTTCAAACAAAGAATGGGAATGCGAGTGCCGCTGTCGGTCGCGTTGCCAGGTCAGACCCTCAGTGCCGAACGGATTCTGGAATGGCAGGTGGCACGCGATTACCCCGAGAGTGAGGCGAAAACCCAAGTTCTTCGCGCTGATTTTCAATCGCTCTTCACTGTTCCGTTGGTAGCAAAGAGCAAAATCGTCGGTGCGTTCGGCTTGAGTTCTAAAACACCGCGCACGTTGACGGCGGATGAATCGGCGCTTCTCTCGGCGATTGGACAACAAGTGGGCATCGCCATCGAAAATGCGCGATTGTATAAACAGGCGCAACAACTGGCAACTACCGCGGAACGCAGTCGCCTTGCGCGCGAGCTGCACGATTCGGTGACGCAATCGCTCTACAGTGTGATGCTCTACGCCGAAGCCGCAACACGTTCACTCGCCGAAAAAGAAATCGGCGAAGCGAGCGATTTTCTGAACGAGTTGCGTGACACGGCGCAAGATGCTTTGCGCGAAATGCGTCTGCTCATTTTCGAGCTGCGCCCGCCTGCGCTGGAAAAGAATGGATTGATCGCTGCATTGCGGACACGCTTGAATGCCGTCGAAGGACGCGGCGGAATGAAGACCGAGTTGCGAGTGAATGATGATCGATTGGTGGAGCAATTACCATTCTCAATGCAGGAAGAACTATATCACATCGTACAAGAAGCGTTGAACAATGTCATTCGCCACGCGCACGCGCAATCGGTTCAGGTGTGTGTCCAGTTTTCCCAAAATGAAATCCACTTGCAAGTATCGGATGACGGGATCGGATTCGATCTTGAAAATGCAAGTGAGAGAAGCGGACTGGGTTTGCGGGGGATGCGCGAACGTGTTCAGCGCATCGGCGGCACGGTACAAATTGAAAGCGCGCCAGGAAAAGGAACGCAGGTGGTAGTTCGAGTGCCCGTGGGAGGTGAAAAATGAACGATGCGATTCGAGTACTGGTGGTTGATGATCACGAGATCGTACGCAAAGGAATTCGCGCGCTGTTGTCGAAGGACCGCGGCATTCAAGTCATCGGCGAAGCGGCGAACGGCGCAGCGGCCATCACGCAAGCCGGGTCACTCAAGCCGGATGTGATTCTGATGGACTTGATGATGCCCAAGGTCGATGGCATCGAAGCCACGCGGCAAATCACCACTGCACATCCCGACGTACACGTTTTGGTGCTCACCAGTTTCGCCGCCGATGACAAAGTGTTTCCAGCGATTAAGGCGGGGGCGCTGGGCTATTTGCTGAAAGACTCTAGCCCGACGGAATTGCTTCAAGCGATTCGCCAAGTTCACCAAGGTCAACCCTCGCTCGATTCATCAATCGCGCTCAAGGTGTTGCAAGAAATGGCGCATCCAACCCAGGAAGCTCCTACAACTCATCCATTGACTGAACGCGAGGAACAAGTCGTGCGTTTGATCGCGCACGGCAAGAGCAATCGCGAAATCGCCGATGAGTTGTCGGTTGCCAAAATCACGGTGAGCAAACACATCAGCAATATTCTCGGCAAACTGCATCTCGCGAGCCGTACGCAAGCTGCACTCTACGCGCTCAAAGAAGGGCTGGCATCGTTGGAGGATGTGCCGCCCAGAATCAGTGAATAGCAGATCGATTGTGAGGCCCGCTCACTGCCCTAAAGCAGAAAGTGAGACAGCATGGATCACTTGCATTCATTGTTGAATCAGGCTCCACTTGTCAAAACAAAACTATATATCCCCAAACCACGTCCTGGCTTGGTGCTGCGTCCGCTTCTAATTGAGCGATTGAGTGCCGGTTCCGGTCGCAAATTGACTCTCGTCTCCGCGCCAGCCGGTTTTGGCAAGACGACACTGCTCAGTGAATGGATCGCGCATAGCAAAGTACCAGTTGCTTGGGTCTCCCTTGACCAAGAGGACAATGATGTCGCGCGCTTTATCACTTACTTGGTCGCTGCGCTACAGACCATCGAGCCAGATGTCGGCATGGCGGCTCTGGCCATGTTGCAACCTCCTCAAGCCATACAACTAAATACAGCACTTACCACTCTGCTCAATGAAATCGCCGGCATTCCCGATCAACTTGTTCTTGTCCTCGATGATTATCATTTGATTAGAACACAACCTGTTCACGATGCACTCACTTTTCTTCTCGATCATCTTCCTCCGCAGATACATATCGTTATCTCCACGCGTGTGGATCCGCCTCTGTCAATTGCGCGGATGCGTGCCCGTGGAGAAATGATCGAACTGCGACAGACAGATCTACGTTTTACGCGCGAGGAAACAATCGAGTTTCTGAATCAAGTTATGGATTTGAAACTCACCGCCGATGATATAGCTACACTCGCGTCTAGAACCGAAGGCTGGGTTGCTGGCTTGCAAATGGCAGCTGTATCGATGAAAGGTCGCGCGGATATCCGGCACTTTATCGCCGAGTTTTCTGGGAGCCAACATCATGTTCTGGATTACCTCATCGAAGAAGTGCTGGAACGACAACCCGAGCATGTCCAAGCGTTCTTGTTGCAGACTTCGATTTTGGATCGCATGACCGGCTCTTTGTGCGACTCTGTGATTGATCCGCGGCCCTCCATCGTTGGCTCAAGTCAAGCAATGTTGGAACATTTGGAGCACGCTAATCTATTTGTCGTTCCGATTGACGACAACCAGCGTTGGTATCGTTATCATCATCTTTTCGCCGACTCGCTACGCAGTCGCTTGCAGCAAACCCAACCTGCTATGATGGCAGAGTTGCATCGCCGCGCTAGCGAGTGGTGCGAGCAGAAAGGGTTGATCTACGAATCCATCGATCATGCGTTGTCGGCCGGTGAATTCGAGCGAGCGGCAAATCTGGTTAGTCGGCAAGCGGAAGCTTTATGGGCGCGTGGCGAGATAGGCACTTTGTCACGCTGGCTGGAAACACTCCCCGACGAACTAGTGTCTTCTTGGCCCGAATTGACCATCCATCATGCGATTGTGTTGTTCATGGCGGGACGACTGGGCGAGACAGAACAACATCTGCAAATGGCTGAACGCGCATTGAGCTCTGCTTCAACCGAATCAACCAGACGGCGCGATAAGAAACTCAAAGGCATGATCGCGATGGTCAGGGCATACACCGGTCTCTTTCGGGGTGATCCGCGTGCGATGGCTCAATTCTCACAAGAGGCGCTGGAGCTTTTGCCTGAAGGCAATTCGATGTGGCGCAGCGGGGCGGAAACGATCTTGGGTGATGCGTACAGTTGGAGTGGTGACATTGCATCCGCCATTCACCATTATCGGCAAGCCATAGCGATCAACCAAGCGATTGGAAATGTATATTATGCCTTGATGGCAGCGGCGAAAATCGCCACGAATGAAATGCAGCAAGGTCAGTTGCACCGTGCCGCCCAAACGTGTCAAGAAGGTTTGCAGCTTGCACAGGCGAATGGTTTAGGGGAAACGGGTAGGGCAGGCGTGCTGATGGTCATCCTCGGTCAAGTTTTGTGTGAATGGAATGACCTAGAAAGAGCCAATGAATGTACTCAAAAGGGTGCCGCGTTGTGTGAGCAGGAAGGCAATGTCGTGATGCTTGGATTCAGTTACGTTGGTCTGGCTCACGTTCGTATTTTCAGCAATGACTTGGCGGGTATCGAAGAGATATTGCTAAAGTTGGAAAAACTGGGACAAAAATCACACGTTCCCCCATGGATCATCGCATCGGCAAACGGATGGCAAGCCCATGCTCTCTTAAGGCAAAACAAACTAGACGCAGCGGCGCAAGTCTTGCAGAAACGCAGGCTGAGCAAAAAGGATGATGCGATCCTAATGCATATCAAAGAAGACATTGCGCTGGCAAGGTTGTTAGTTGCCCAAGGCAAAAACTTTGAAGCACTCGAACTACTTGAGCAGCTCGCTCAAATCTCTCAAACGCACGGACGTTCCGCCTGGGTAATCGAAATTCTCGCCGTCCGTTCACTCATATTCCAAGCACTTGGCGATACCCATCAAGCCATCGAATCATTGAAGCAAGCACTTGCAATTGCAGAGCCAGAAGGATATGTGCGCCTGTTTGTCGATGAGGGCGAGCCAATGCAGAGTTTACTTCGGACAGCCTCGTCACATGGCGTCGAGTCGGAATACGTTACGAAATTGCTTGACGCGTTCGAAGTTGAGGAGAAGAAGAAAGAACGGAAAATCGGGGAAGAGCAGTCGCTCTCAGCGGAACCTGCTCAGACTACTCAACTTGCTGAGCTGCTCAGCGAACGTGAGCGCGAGGTGTTGCGACTTTTGGCGACCGACCTATCAAGCACGGAAATCGCTCAAAAGCTGTTTGTCTCGATGAATACGGTCCGCTCTCATATCAAAAATATCTATAGCAAACTGAACGTTCACAGTCGGTATGAAGCCATCGAGCATGCCAGAAAGCTAGAACTGATTTAAGGCAGTTCTGCATAATCTTGATACCGAGTGATTCGCCTCTCCCACCGCAAGTGGGAGAGTTTTTTTTTTGAGCTTTTCACCTTCCTAATCACCTATCTCATTCACCCAATTGGTGATTACAACTCACCCACCTAGCGTTTACACTCTGGCTAATTCTCGCACTGGGCACTCATGACCACGCACACCTGTGCAGTGGTCGATCAGTCGGCATTGCACGGGATTTTGGAAGAGATTTTGAATTTGAACTTGCCTCTGATTTCTCTCATCCGAATTGGTTCGGCGGAATACCAAGCGCATTCCGTCGAAGGAGTTGAGGCACATGGGTAATCTATTGAGAATGGCTTGGCGCAACATTTGGCGCAACTGGCGGCGCACGCTGATCGCCATCATCGCGATTGTGCTGGGACTCACCCTGATGCTGTTGATGGATGGCGTCATCGTTGGGTCTATCACGGCGTCGTTTGGCAACTTTATCAAATTGCAAGGCGGGAACGTCCAAATCCACGCGCCAGGTTATCGCGAACGTGCGGAACGATTGCCACTCTATCCTCTGGAGAATGCGAACGTGATTGTGCAAGCAGCTCAAGCCCAACCCGAGGTTGTTGCCGCTTCCCGTCGCATCAACACCTCCGGCATGGTCAGTAGCCGTGAGGGCACTTTTCCAGTTGCCATTGTCGGTATCGAGCCGGAGCAAGAAGCCCCGGTGAGTTTGATCGCCGGGAAAATCAATCAAGGACGTTATCTCACTTCACGTGACGAAGATATGATCCTTGTCGGCAAGGCGCTGGCTCAGCGATTGGACATTACGGTTGGCGACCGGATTGAATTGGTGGGACGTGCTACCCATGAGCAAACGCGCCGACGCACGATGACCATCATCGGTATTTTCAACCTGGGACTTGGAGAGATTGAAAAGCGTGTGGTGTACGTGTCGTTGGCTGAAGCGCAGGCACTCTTTGATCTGCGCGATCAAGCGACCGAGGTAGTGGTCATGCTCAAAGACGTTGGACAGGAGGAACAAACAGTCGCCGTGTTGCAGGCTGCCTTGCCCCCTTATGAAGTGGATTCATGGAAAACCGTGAACCCAGAAATGAGGCAGACCGAGCAGAGACACAAAGAAACGTTGGGCATGCTTGGCTTTGTTGTGCTGTTGATCGCCGGCATCGGTGTTCTCAATCTAATGCTGATGGCGGTGTTCGAGCGCACGCGCGAAATCGGTCTGCTGGCAGCCATGGGATTAAAGCGCCGAGAAATCATGACGCTATTTCTGTTGGAAGGAATTCTGATCGGAGTGGTGGGCGCGTTGATGGGTTGTGCGATAGGCGGATTGATCGTCGGATATTTGAGCCAGGTTGGTTTTGAATGGGGCATATTATCACAAGCCACAGAGGTTTTAGCACTGATCGGTGACCGCATCTTTCCCCAGATCGGCATCGATGTTGTGATCCAACGGGGTCTGACGATTGTTATCATCGCGGCACTGGCGGCACTCTATCCCGCTTGGCAAGCATCCAAGCGTGAGCCAGCCGAGGCGCTGCATTACGTATGACGAATTGCCAAAGACGCAAGCTCGCTATGTTCGTCTATGGGGTGGTGGAGGTAAAGAATGTTGACGCTATTCAAGTTGGCATTCCGTGATTTGAATCGCAATAGACGGCGGTCGACCTTGACGCTGATCGCGGTGGCATTGGGGCTGGCACTCCTCATCGCGATGAATGGTCTCATCGAGGGAGAAGTCGCTGGTGCGTTGGAGAATACTATTCGCTTGCAAACGGGTCACGTGCAAGTGCGAGCAGAATCTTACGATGAGGACAAAATCAGTCTCAAATGGGAAGATTTGTTGAACGATGCATCGAGTTTGGCAACCCGCGCGCAAGCATTGCCCGGTGTGCAAGCCGCAACGCCAATCTTGTGGGCGAGCGGCATCCTGGGTTCACGCGATGAGACGACCGGCGTGCGGGTGTTGGGCATTGATCCACAATCTGCGGCATATGCCCCGATCAAAGGATCGTTAGTCGTTGGTTCGTTTCTCGCATCCGATGATCGCAGTGGTATCTTGATCGGCGAGAAATTGGCAAAGAGCTTGGGCTTGAGTGCCGGCTCCCAGGTCAGCTTGTTGGTGAACACGTCTAACGAGCAACCCGACGAAGCGCTCTTTACCATTCGCGGCTTGTTCAATACTAACACCCCGACCTATGACGAGACCAGTGTTTTCATGCCAATAACCAAGGCGCAAGCATTTACGCGCACCGAAGGGCGGGCGAGCGCTATCTTTATCCTGCTTCACCAACAGGAAGATGCGGATAGAGTCGCTTTTGCATTGCGCGGACCTTCGCTGATTACACTGACGTACCGCGAGCTCAATCAAGTATTGTTGCAAACCGTTGAAGCTTCATATGGCATCATGAACCTGTTGTACCTGATGGTGCTCGCCGTGGTGGCAGTCGTCATCGCCAATACATTGCTCATGTCCGTCTTTGAGCGCACGCGCGAAATGGGCATCCTGGCTTCGTTGGGAATGAAAGGACGCCAAATTCTCACGATGTTTTTGATGGAAGCTGGCGCGCTGGCGATTGCAGGTATTATCGTTGGGATCATCTTTGGATCGCTCGGCGTTCTATATTTCGCTACCGTCGGTTACAGTATTGGCGAGGAAGCTGAACTGGCTGGCGCTGCCATCGCCTTTAGCAGTACCATCTACGCGCGTTTTTCGCCATTGGGTACGCTGGGATTGTCCATCGCCGCACTCGTTATTACGTTACTGGCTTCACTCTATCCGGCATGGCACGCTGCGCGCCTGGAGCCAATTGATGCGCTGCGGTCGGCGCAGTGATCGAAAATTTGTGGAGGTGTGAAATGCAAGCTCTTGAACTACATGACGTGACACGCGTCTATCGCATTGGTCAAGTTGAAACGCACGCGCTGCGTGGTGTTAATCTTTCAATTGGCGAAGGAGAATTCACCGCCATTGTTGGTCCTTCCGGATCGGGCAAGACGACTCTGTTGCAAATGATGGGCTGTCTGGACAAGCCGACCAGTGGCGTGGTATGTGTCAAAGGGAAAGATGTAACCCGACTCAACGCCAATCAGCGCGCCGATTTGCGCAAGGGCACAATCGGTTTTGTGTTCCAATTCTTTGCGCTCATCCCAGGACTATCGGCGTATGAGAACATTGAAATCCCCTTGCTTTTGACTGGCGAAAAAGCAAATGAACGCAAAGCGCGCGTGAACGAATTGTTGCAAGCCGTGGGTTTGTCTGACCGCGCGCGTCATCGTCCCGATCAGATGAGCGGCGGTGAACAGCAGCGCGTCGCGATTGCCCGCGCGATCGCCACGCGTCCACTCCTCGTGCTCGCCGACGAGCCGACTGCCAACTTGGATACATTGAACGGTCGTCAGGTCATGGAGATCATGCAGCGCTTGAACAAAGAGACCGGCACAACTTTTCTCTTTGCAACTCATGATCCGCGAGTGGTCCCCTTTGCACGACGCATCGTCGAATTGCGCGATGGGAAAATCTCTGAGAACAGCAAGGGCGAGACAAAAACTCACAGCCCTGAAATCTTCGAGCCGATCACAGCATAAAGGAGGCGCGATGATACGCAAATATTTGATGGTGATTTTGCTCGCTGTCGTAATGGCGGTGATTGCGGGTTGCGGCGGTAAGCCAACTCCCAAACCAGTACCAACGCCTGCAACTACGAAATCGACGGCGGAAGGGCGCGGCGATTCGGGAAGTTTGGTGACGGCATCGGGTGTGATTGCGCCGGCGCAAAAGGCGCAGTTGAGTTTCACGTTGGCGGGAAGAATCAAAAGCATCCAAGTCGCCGTGGGCGATCAAGTGAAAGCCGATCAGGTCTTGGCGCAACTCGATGACGCTATGCTCAATGCTCAACAAAGCCAAGCAGAGGCAAATCTCGCGGCGGCTCAAGCTAGGTTGAATCAACTCAAGCATTCACCCACTGCCGAAGAGTTGGCTGCGGCTCAGCAGAACCTGGCTTCAGCACAAGCAGTGTACGATAGCTTGTTACATCCCACCGAGAACGAGATTCGCGTGCTGAGAGCCGATTGCGACAAAGCGAAAGCATTGCTCAGTCAAGCGCAAGCGGCTTATGATCGCATTGGCGGCGACACGAACCCATATGCCGATATGACGCCGCAACGCGCCCAGTTGCAAATGGCTTGGCTCGATTATCAGAAAGCCGAGTCGCTTTACAACAATCGAATCAATCCGACCAACTCGCAAATTCAGCAAGCACTGGCGGGTATTCAGAACGCCAAGTATCAATTGGCACGCCTACAACCAACTGCCGATGATCTTGCGGCAACTCAGGCGAGTGTGAATGCCGCGCAAGCCGCGCGTGATCTTGCAGCAGAACAACTCAAGAATGCGAAACTGGTCGCGCCATTCTCCGGCACAGTTGCCGCGCTCGATGTCAATCCAAATGAGACTATATTGCCGGGTCAAACCGTTCTGTCACTCGCTGATCTGAGCAAACTCCAAGTCGAGACCACTGATCTCAGCGAACGAGCTGTGAGTCGTGTGGCGATTGGACAATCGGTGAGTTTGCATGTAAAGCCGCTGAACGCAAATGTCAACGGCAAAGTGGTGCGCGTAGCGCCGCGCGCAAATAAAGTGGGAGGCGACGTGGTTTATGCGGTAACCATCGAACTCGCTGAAAAATTGCAGGGACTGAGTTGGGGAATGAGCGTGGACGTGGAGATCGAAAGCACGAGCAAGCCATAGTGGTTTCGAATCGAGCTGGCTTGCTTTCTAGGCATTGAAAAAATTTATCGGCGAGATGCGAGAAAGGAGGAATAGGGATTGGTCAAGTTGAAGCTGACGACGACGAAGATGTGCAATTCGGCCTTGAAGGGCAAAGGAGGATCCATGAAAACCCTTCGTTTGACAATCTTTGTGTGGGTCACGTTGGTTATTCTTTTGAGCTTGGGTGCGCTGACGGTTGCAGCGGACAGCCCCCTGGTAGTCGCCAAAAATGCGAGTCCATTTGGCGCGACCTACATCGACAACCAAGCGCATCCCATCGCAGCAAACTCTGATGTGTGGTATCGCTTTGACTACACGTTGAGCAGTTCAGGCAAACCGCAGATGACCATGCTCAAAATCCTCTATGGCTATAAAAGCGATATCGATTTCGAAGTCTACGAGCCAATGGACATGAATGCCTATAGTGACAAGGGACTTTCCCCGGTCATTGGTCGCGGTGGTCCGGAAATGGTGGTTTGCAGTACTGGATGGTGTACTGGTGACAACTTGGTTTGGACTGGTGCACTGGGTGCCAGTGGAACATACTATGTGCGCCTCGTGAACCACACTGATTATGGAACCACTTTCTTGCTAACGATTGATGGCAAAGGTGTGAGCTTGGGTGGTCCGATCGCAGTGACGGGGGTTAGCGCGGTAGCAGCAGGTGTGAATACGGATGATCCCAATAAAGCAGCGGTGTTGGACGGAAAGCAGCAAATCATTCCTGCCCAGTCAGCAATTTGGTACCGCTTTAGCTATTCGGCGGACGATGTCAAGACCATCCGGTTGTTGTACGGCAACAAGAGTGGCTTGCGCTTTGAGGTGTACGCACCAGAAGCCTTGAACAAATGGTGGGATAATGACCCGACTGGTATCGGGATGCCGCAGATGGTGGTCTGTTCTACCGGCTGGTGCAAAGCGGATGACTTGGTTTGGAGTGGTGCATTTGGTGCGGACGGCACCTATTATGTGCGGGTGATCAACGATTCTGCGTACGTGATGCCCGCGCTTTTGACAACTGAATAAGGCTTGACCGTTGAGTGAATTGGAGTTACCGACAGGGTAGTTAGTCAAACTGCACTAGCTACCCTGTTGGGTTATCGGATAAACTTGTTCGCAACATAATACAGCCGAAGGGGCGATGCGCAACCGAGCCTGTCGCCTCAAATTGATATGTAGTTGTGGAATTATGGTATGAAAAACTAGTACGCGACCACTCGCTGAGAGTGGTCGTTTTGTTGTAGATGAAATTCACGATTTGGACGATGACGGCGGAGACGGAGTCTGTTATTCTGCGATTGAAGGAATCTCTGGTCAGAAAGGAAGACAAAATGGCAACGATCAATACTTTTATCAACAGGCACTCAGTGTTGATTTACTTTGCCCTGACGTTCGTGATCTCGTGGGGCGGCATTCTCTATGTACTTGGTCCTAATGTAATGCCAGCGAAAGAGGGCGAAATCGAATTGCTGATGCCGCTCATGTATTCCCTTTTTATTGCGGGACCATGCATCGCCGGCATCCTAATGACCATCCTCGTCAATGGCAGAGTGGGCTTGCGCGATTTTGTTTCTCGGTTATTCAAATGGAGAGTGAACGTCCGTTGGTATGCAGTTGCACTCTTTACCACTCCGTTGTTATTGATGGTGGTACTCTTTGCGCTCTCGTTAATCTCACCCGCTTTTCTCCCTCGGATAATTGCCACCGACGACAAGGCATTCCTTTTGCAATTCAGTATCATCGTGGGGCTTGTGGTCAGCGTTTTGGAAGAACCTGGCTGGACAGGGTTCGCCGTGCCAACATTGCGATTGCGTTACGGCGTATTGACTACTGGACTCATCGTAGGGCTCGTTTGGGGCGTGCGACAATTTCTGGTGGTCTATTGGGTCGCCGGCAGTTCCGTTGAATCGCTTCCGCCGGCGATCTACTTTCCCGTTGTCCTCTTGACTTGGATGCCGACTTATCGAGTGTTGATGGTGTGGTTCTACGACCGAACAGCAAGTTTGCTTGTGGCGATCCTTATGCACGCCAGTCTCGTCACGTTCTGGACGATGTTGACGCCTTTAACCATAACTGGCGTACCCCTCGTGATTTATTATCTCGCATTCACTATCGCAATGTGGATTGTTATTGGAATGATTGCTGTTGCCAATCGCGGGCAACTGAGCGCGAACGTTAGGCATCCTTCAGCGCCCCATTTTGTAGGAGGACAACCATGACCACCATGTCGATTAGAGACGTGTCACTCTTTGTGCAAGTCATGGGACAGGGCTATCCGCTAGTTCTTATGCATGGCGGACCTGGACAGGATTACACGACCTTGCTGTCCTTCAAAGCACTGGCGGATCAATTTACCTTGATCTTTTATGACCACCGTTGCAATGGGCATTCAGATAGCGCAGATGTCTCATCGATGACCTGGGAAAATCTGACTGCGGATGCCGATGCGCTACGTCAGAAGCTAGGTTTTGACAAGTGGGCAGTTCTTGGGCATTCCTTTGGTGGGAACGTCGCCCTGGAGTATGCGCTCCGTTATCCGACAAGTCTCTCGCACTTGATCTTGATGAATGCCGGCGGCGATCAATGGTGGGTGAATCACAATGGTCCGGAGATCCTGGCAAAACGCGGCTATAGCGCCAGCACCGTGCAAGCGGATCGTCGTTTCTTCAACGGTCAGTGGGTACCCGGCGAGTTCCTTTCTCTCTTTATCAAGTTCATGCCTGCATACTTCTACCGTTTCGATTTGCTGGGGCTAGCTCGCGAGATGGTTTCAGGACCTCGCATGAAGTATCGCCCCGAAGTCACGATTTTTGGTCACGGCCAGTTGCTCAAGGACTGGACGGTGATGGACCGGCTCGGAGAGATTCAAGTGCCAACACTGGTGATAGCCGGGCGCTACGACTTTTTGTTCCCGCCGGAACATCAAGCAATTCTTGCAGATCGAATACCAAACGCGAAACTGGTGCTGATCGAGCGTGCCGGTCATAATCCGCACATGGAACGACCCGTTGAAACCATCCAGGCAGTCAGAGATTTTATGAGTAACGCAAAAGTAACCGCTAATTCACACGGATGAGCAATCGGTTTGTAGCGCGCGATTTATCGCGCACTGCGAACTCATTCTCAAATGGAGGTACCCATGAGCACTACGTTTGAGGCACGATTAAAAATCGCTGGCGGTCAAGCATCGATTGACACTATTCGATCTGTGCCCAGGTCGGTAAGCCAGGTTGGATTCTGGTCGGCGGCGCTTGCAACGCTCTGCAGCGTCGGGTATGGCATCGCATTGATCATCACCATGATTTACATGTCGGCGACCGCAACCAGCACATCGCCCGGGTGGCGCGGCATCGAAGCATTTGTTGCGTCGTTTCAGCCGATTCAAATGCTGTCGCTGATTCCATCGTTGTTGCTGGCGCCGACGTTTGTCGTATTGATGATCAGCCTCCATTACTATGCCTCGTCCGACAAGAAAATCTGGAGTCACCTAGGAATTGCCTTCGCGCTCATCTATGCGGTGATGGCGAGCATCAATTACATCGTGCAATTGACGGTTGTGCGGCTCAGCATTGTGAACAAAGAGACCGACGGTCTTGCAATGTTCGTGATAGGCAACCCTCACTCGATCTTTTGGGCGCTGGCATCGTGCTATATCTTTATGAACTTGGCGATGCTTTTTGTTGCGCCAATTTTCTATGGTGGGAGATTGGAACGTTGGATTCGCTGGCTCTTTATCGCGAATGGCGCATCGGTCGTCGTTTCGATATTCGGCGTCGTCATCGATTCTCCGGCGATCTACTTGTTAGTGAGTCTTGTGTCGTGGTGTATCATTTTCTCGTTCGCGACTGCGCTCGTTGCAGTGCTGTTCAAGCGCATCGGTTCAATTGCCGAAAAGCTGTGATGATCGAAAAATTCAATCAATGAAAGGAGTCAACCATGAAAACCCAAAGTACGGTCACCTCAGAAAAGAAATTTGCTTGCGAAACCTGCGCCACTAGGAAAAAGGCTGAAGCCAACCCCAAATCTTTTATGGCGCGGCTGTGGCGCTGGCACACCGGTTGGTGCCCCGGCTGGAAGGCTTACCAGGCACACCTAGCTAAACAATCAAAAGCATAAATGGTCGCTGCTCGAAAGACCGCTTGTATGCGACAAAGAGAAAAATATGAAAACTGTAGTTGCTGATTCTAACGAGATGTCCAGTGTCGTGCCCGCTCGTGGTGAAAGGGGTCGCGATTGGCAGAATTGGGTGCCGTACGCGGCGGTTGCTTGGTCGCTGGTTTATGCCGCGCTGGGGGTCTACTGGGCGGTGAGCGGGCGCGGGTTCCCTTACACCCCCGAAACCGTGTCCAACATTATGGTGCCGCTGCTTGGACGGTTCGGACCAAGCGTGGCATGGATCGTCGTGATGATGACAGGGATTCCTGCGGCGGCGGTGGGAGCGGCGATGCTGCGTGGAGTGCGAAGCAGGGCGCTCCGGTCTCTCCTCATAACTGCCGGAGCACTGCTCGCCGGGATCCTCCTACTGTTCACGACCTCCCTCGATCTGCTGGTCAAGGTCGCTTATGTCCCCGCTGCCGTTCTCGGACTCTTCACTGCCGAGAAGGGTCAGGCCTACCTGGCGGCTTGGTCTCAATGGGCAACGATCCATCAATTGCTATGTCTTATCGGTGGATTTCTCTGGCTGACAACTACCGTTAGCTACGCCCGCCGGAGCAGTGATGCCTGCCTGTATTGCGGACGTCGGGATGATTCAGAATTGTGGAATAGCCCAGACCAAGCCGCGCGCTGGGGCCGGATCGCGGTGTATGTGGCAATGGTGGTGCCAATCTTCTACGCCCTCACCCGTTACGCCTGGGCGCTGGGGATTCCGTTGGGAATGAGCGAGGAGTACCTGCGCCGTGGTCAAGAGAGCGGAACGTGGATCGCGGGACTCTCCCTGGCGACGTTCGGCTTGGTGGGAGCGGTACTCATGCTCGGGTTGGCGCAACGCTGGGGTGAGGTATTCCCACGCTGGATGATCGGCTTGGCTGGACGCCGGGTTCCCATCGCGCTGGCAGTCGTCCCAGCCTCGCTCGTATCGGTGTTACTGATCGTGGGTGGCATCGCGATATGGTCCGGCTTTGACCAGATGATCACAGCGTTAGCGGCTGGTGGGGCAGAGGGTATAGAACTCATCGGGGCAATAATCTTCCAGGTTGGTCCCACCTTGCTGTTCCCAGTTTGGGGTGTAGCGCTTGCGGCGGCGACGTTGGGCTACTATTACCGGCGGCGCGGCCCGTGCAAGGTGTGTGGTCGTGGCGCTGCTTGACATGCGTCGCATCTTAGATATTTGGAGGAAAGAACATGAATCTCAAAACACTCGTTGGTAGCGGCGACAGAATTATGTTGCTTACGTTACCGATCTTGATCGTAGGTTTGGCTCTGAACATTCTGTATCCATCACTATTTAACGTTGGCGGTCCATCTATTGTTTTGCAAATGATCGCCATCATCATGCTCATTGTTGGAATCACCATCTGGTTGTGGTCAGTGGTTTTGATTCTGACCAAGGTACCCAAGCAAGAACTGATCACAAGCGGACCCTACGCTCTAGTCAAGCATCCACTGTACACCGGTGTGGGTTTGCTGGTGCTTCCATCGATTGGTCTGTTGCTGGACACCTGGTTGGGAACCTTGGTTGGAGTTGTTCTCTATGTAGTGGCGAGAATATTTGCACCGGAAGAAGAAAAGGCGCTGTCGAAAATTTTTGGCGTTGCCTGGGATGATTATTGCAAAAAAGTCAAGATCGCTTGGTTATAGAAAGGACAACCGATGCGCGTGCAGAAACTCCTTCTCGGATCGTTGGTTATCAGCGCTGTCCTAGCCGTAGCCCACAAGCTAGTCGCTATGACCGCTTCGTTACAATCGATTTCCAACGCGGATTCGTATGATGCGATAGACGCTTACATCGAAAAACAGATGCATCGTCTCCACATCCCTGGCGTATCGCTCGCGATTGTCGAAGGTGACAAGATTGTGCACCTGCGCGGCTTTGGCAAAGCGCGACCAGGTGGTGAGGCTCCGACTCCACAAACACCTTTCTTTATCGGATCACTCACCAAATCGTTCACGGCACTTGCGATAATGCAACTTGTACAAGTCGGGAAGATCGAACTGAATGCGCCAATCCAACGCTACCTGCCCTGGTTCCGAGTCACAGACCCACAAGCTTCTTCCGAAACATCTGCACTTGCACCTGCGCTGCGCTCCGGCGCAAGTGTCACAGTGCGTCATCTGCTGAACCAAACGAGCAGTATGCCGGGTTTGCTCGGGATGGAAAATCTGGGTAATTTCGACAGTCGTCCTAACGCAACGGAGCGTCAGGCGCGTGCACTGTCCACACTCAAACTCACGCGCCCCGTCGGCTCATCTTTCGAGTACAGCAACGTAAATTACAATCTGCTCGGGCTGATCATCGAAACCGTCAGCGGTGAATCGTACACGGACTATGTGCAGCCTCATATCTTTGATCCGTTGGAGATGAAACATAGTTATTCATCGAAGGGCAAAGCGCAGCGAGACAACTTGGCGGTGGGCCATTGTTATTGGTTTGGCATTCCCATTCCGGTGCCCAATTTGTCGATTCCGCTCGGTTCATTGCCATCGGGTCAACTTATCGCCAGTGCCGAGGACGTGGCGCATTACTTGATTGCCAATCTGAACGACGGGCGATACAAGGACGCACAAATCCTCTCGCCCGCCGGCATCAATGAGATGCACCGCCCAGCGGCAGAGATCAATGAGATGGGTATGGTGCTTGGACACTATGGTATGGGGTGGATGATTCAGGAAACTGCCAAGTCAAGGATTGTTTGGCACAGTGGCGATGTTCCCGACTTTGGCGCCTTTATGGCGTTGGTGCCGGAACAAAAGAAAGGCATCGTCATTCTTTTCAACGCCAACCACGCGATGATGAAGATGACCTATGACGAAGTGGGGATAAGCGCGGCGCAACTACTCGCCGGACAAACTCCCACACCCCATCAATTTGATGCACTCCCCTTGGCGATGCGCGGCTTGATTCTCATTCCGATTCTTCAGATCATCGGCGTCATCGCCACGTTGCGGCAACTGCGACGTTGGCGATTAGAACCTGGGAGTCGTCCAAGTCGCGGACGCATGTGGGGACGACATATTTTACTTCCACTGATTCCCAATCTCTCGATTGCTCTGACCCTGATTCCAATGCTAAGCAAACTGCGCGGATTTCTGATGCTCTTTATGCCAGACTATTCTTTGATCGCGCTGGTCTGCGGCAGTTTTTCGCTGGTGTGGAGTTTTTTGAGAACTGGGTTGATTCTCCGACCAATGCGAGAAAAGGATTGAATGCCATGAATGAAAAAATCGGACCGTACCATATTGTTGATCTTTCACCGGGACGCCGTGTGTGGGTGAACACTCTCGACCTGTCTTGGCCAGCCCACACCATATATGGCTTGCTAGAAGTGGATGTGACAATCGCGCGCCGCTTGATCGCGGAGCACAAGGCGCGGACGGGCGAGACACTTTCTTTTGCCGGCTTTTTGACCTTCTGCCTGGCGCACGCCGTAGACGAAGACAAGTCGATCCAGGCGCACCGGAAGGGCGAAAAACACCTTGTCCTGGTTGACGACGTCAACGTGGGACTGATGGTTGAACGCAAGGTGGGGGAAAAGACTGCCCTGATGGGCTATGTCGTCCGGGCGGCGAACCACAAGACTTGCCGGGAGATCCACGACGAGATTCGCAAGGTGCAGTCCGAACCAGTGCCGCCGGGCAGAGGGATGCCCAACTGGTTCCGTTCTGCCATGCTGTTGCCATGGCCATTGTCTAGGCTGGCTATCGTCTTGCTCCGTATGAACAGCCGCCGTGACCCGACGATTGTCGTGTCCATGGGGGGCACGGTGGACATTACCTCGGTCGGTATGTTCGGTGGGGGCCACAGCGGCTGGCCGCTGACTCCCACTTTTCACCCAGTTGGACTGGCCGTCGGGAGTATCACCTGGAAGCCGGCCGTGGTCGAGGGACGTATCGAGCCGCGCGAGATCCTAAACTTGACCGTAACGTTCGACCACGACATTGTTGACGGGGGTCCAGCCACTCGCTTTGTGCGCTGCCTCGTCGAGTTGATCGAGAGTGGATATGGTCTGTGTGAGACAGGTGATCGATGAAAGAGGATTTTACAATGGACGACAAAGAAAGAATCGCAAAAATTCTCAACGCGTATCGCAAGGAGATATGCGCCAAGAGTCCCAGGTCACTGACGATGTGGCAACAGAACCGCACAGTGATGCCGGCAGGTGTTGGGAGTCTCTTTCGATTGGCGGACCCATTTCCGATGATGGTCAAGCGGGCGAAAGGTGCAAGAATCTGGGACGCGGATGACAATGAATACTTGGATTTCATGCTTGGCTTTTCGGTTATGATCCTGGGGAACGCGCCGGATGAGGTCAATGAAGCGATAAATGAGGCGTTGCCGCGCGGAACATCCTACGGGCAATGCCACGAGCATGAGTTTGAGTTTGCCAAATTGTTTTGCGATATGGTGCCAGGTGTAGACAAGGTGACCTTTTGCAATTCAGGAACCGAGGCAACGATGTACGCGTGCCGATTGGCGCGTGCCACAACAGGAAAACCGTTGATTGCAAAATTCGAAGGCGGCTATCACGGCACGCATGATCTTCTGGCGGTCAGCTTCGGTCGCCCGCGCCCGACTTATGATGAGTTCGGCCCCATTGAGGATCCCGTCGCAATCCCAGAGAGTCCTGGGCTTGCCGACGGAGCATGGAAGGACACAATTGTATTGCCCTTCAATCACCCAGCGGCATTCGACAAAATCCTTCGCTATGCATCCCAGTTGGCGGGCGTGATTATCGAACCCGTGCAAGGTGCGGCTGGCACAATTCCGGCGAACAAAGAATTCTTATCCGAGTTGCGCCGAATCACAAAAGAGATTGGGGCTTTTCTCATCTTTGATGAAGTGATCACCGGTTTTCGTATGGCTCTCGGCGGCGCGCGCGAATTCTATGGAGTTATACCTGATGTGAGTACCTTCGGCAAAATCGCCGGTGGCGGGTTGCCCTTTGGGGCGGTAGCCGGAAGTGCCGAGGTCATGCGCCTAATGGAATATGATACTGAACCAGGTTCTATCCTCATGGCAGGGACGTTCAATGGCAACCCACTGGTGACAGCCGCCGGGACGGCTGTCTTGCGACGCCTAAGCAGTGAACCGCAACTGTATGCGCGGTTGAACGCGATGGGTGATCACTTCCGAACGGAGATCAACCGGTTTGCTCAGGAATGCGATTATCCCGCCACGGCGATTGGTGTTGGCTCGATGTTTTGGATGCATGCAGCGCGTGGACCCATCAACAGTATCCGGGATGTCCGCCTGGGTCACCGATTCGCTAGCCCTGGATTAAGACTGCTGTACCGCAAGAACGGATTGCATATATCGTCGAATCACGGATTCATCAGCACCGCGCATACAGACGAGGACATCACACGGCTCATCGAGATTCATCAAGCCGCGATGGAGGAATTGAGAGCACAAGGCGTGTGGTGAAATATGTCCCGGGCAGAATGGCATCAGGTCATCAATCGTTGGCGATTGCCTGAAGGTGAGATATTACAAGACCGAATCGGGCAAATGATTCGTCCCGCGCTCTACGCCGGTTTTTTCGGCGGGAGTTACACACGCTATGTCACGGGCTTGCAATATCACTTGGGCGGTCGAACCGACACAATGGAACTCGCGGGGTTGGCGAAGATCACCGCGCGCGATCACGTGCTCGATGTGTGCTGTTTCATCGGCGGTCCTGCGTTGCAACTTGTCGAAACATTCAAGTGTCACGTGACCGGCGTTGACATTGCACCCAACTGCATTGCGGCGGCAAATCGCATTGCCGAACTCGCCGGGCTGGCGCAGCTCGCCACGTTTCGCGTTGCTGATGCCGGGAACCTCCCCTTCGATGATGAGTCTTTTTCAGTCGTTTGGAATCAAGGTTCTTTGGAAAACTATGCGACCTGGCTCCGCGAATTTGATCGTGTGGTTGCAAAGGATGGACGAATCGCAATCACGTTTGAAATCGGAAATAACGATCCCGCGACACACGATCATCGCTGGCGGCTAGAAGATGTCATTCGATTTGTCGAGAATCTTGGATATTGCATCGAGCACGCGGATGACATTACTCAACGTGATATTGAAATCGGATGGAAAGCGTTGGATCGTCAGTTAGTTGAACACGAACGAGAATTCGCGTGGTTGCTTGGTGAGGATTGGGTGTGTCAGGCGCACACAGAATTTGCGGGAGCAATTGCCGAAATGCAACGCGGCGAATGGGGCAATGGACGAATCGTGGCGAGAAAATCAAGATGAAATCAAATCGCGTGAATTATGACGAAATCTCGCCAGAGTACGATCGGCGATACAGCGCAACCCTTCCCAATCGCGGCAAAGCGTTGATCGAGTTGGTGAGTCGGCATCGCGCAAAGCGAATTCTCGAAGTCGGTTGTGGAACAGGATACTGGCTTGCGGCTCTGCATTCGGTTGCGCCTCATCTCTACGGTTTGGATTTGTCAACTGGCATGCTCACGCAAGCACAGAAACGTGATGCAAGTCTGCGTCTCGTTCATGGAGTCGCAACGCAGTTACCATTTGATCGAGGTTGGTTCGATTTCGTGTTTTGCGTGGATGCCATTCATCATTTTGGCGAGCCGCGCGATTTTATCGCCGAAGCATTTCGCATTTTGCGACCTGAAGGAATATTTGCAATCGTTGGCAGTGATCCGCGCTGTGATCGTTGGTACGTTTACGATTATTTCGAAGGTGTCTATGCAACTGATTGGGCGCGCTTTCCATCGTGTGGGACACTCGTCGAGTGGGTAAGTGCAGAAGGTTTTAATCGCGCAGAATCAAAGAACGTAGAACACATTCAAGATTTTCACTATGGCCGTAATGTCCTGGATGATCCATTTCTTCGCAAGAATTCGTGTTCGCAGTTGGCGTTGTTGAGCAACAATGCCTATCAAACCGGAATCGCCAAAATAGAAACCGCCTTGCGCAATGCCGAGTCACGCGGTGCAACACTCATCTTTCGCACCGAGTTGTTTATTCACATGTTGGTGGGATACAAACCTGCATCGTAGTGCCGGCAATTGCTCGGCTTTGCGCGACATCTTGGACTATTTTGAGTAATTGATGCTTGAACCTACGATTAGCAGGTTCCGTGAAATTTTGGACCCTATTCAAAAAGGTCACGCTTGATTGGAGCGTGACCTTTACTGTTTCTCAATTCATTGCTGCAGCGACGGCATTCATCGCAACCATATGGCTTCCCAAACCAAGCACGCGCCGCGCGGTCAATCTCACCGACTCTCGTTGTCGCGCAACCAACTCAGACTTTATTTGCGACCTCTGTACCGCCGAGAAGCACGGCAACGCCAATGCCAACTAGGACGTTTCAAGAGATCACGCGGGGCTGGGGAAACCCGCGTTATCTCGACTATGCCCATTGAGTCCGTCTTGGAGTTTCTTGAGTTCATCCATTGACAGCGAAATCTCGCCGAGACCCGGGATGCTTAATTGGCGGCATACTTATTGGTAGGCAAGTTCGACGAGCACATCGACCATCTCGCCCGTCACCTTGTGGGTCACGCCAGTTTTTTTGATCTCTTCGGACAATATTTGGACTAGGGCAATGGGCAATTACCTATTGCCCCACTATTGCAAATGAACGATGAAACAGAACCAATCTGGACAGCAGGCGACCGCCCAGGAAGAGTTTCGTTTCTCGTAGATTCCAAGGTTATTTCTTGATGAACAAGCCAACGACGAAAAGCAAGATGACGGCACCGACGACAGCAGTGATAATGGAACCAATGATCCCCAACGACGATAGCAAGCCACCGAGCAAAAAACCGCCGATGAGGGAACCGATGATGCCCACGATGATGTTACCCACCACGCCGAACCCGCCGCCTTTCATGATTTGCCCGGCGAGCCAGCCTGCAACAGCACCAATCACCAACCATACTACTACACTTACGATGTCCATTTTCTTCTCCTTCGAGTTCTCAGATTTTTGTGAACTGGTTTACGCCGCTTTTTGAGCGACCTTAGTTTGACTTTTGCCCAAGTTCGCCTCTCCCATTCGCTTCATGCGGTTGATCTGGCGAACCAACAGAAAGAGCACGAAACCAACAATCAAAAAGTCAATCAGACTGTTGATGAACGTCCCGTACGCAATCACGGGTGCGCCCGCATCTTGTGCCGCCGTCAATGACGTAAAAGTCTTGTCCGACAGATTGACGAACCAGTTGGCAAAATCAACCTTACCCAGAAGCAAACCGATGGGCGGCATGATAATGTCTTTCTTCAGAGAGGTGACGATCTTGCCGAACACCGTGCCAAGAACAAGCCCGATCGCCAGGTCGAGAATATTCCCCTACATTGCAAATTCCTGAAATTCTTTCAATATTCGAACTCTCCTATTGGGGATGAATGGATTTGTTTTCATTCGGGCGCTGAACTCGTCTCGCCCTCAGGCGTAACTGTTGCGCCAAGTTATCGCCTAGAGCTTGCTCTTCCATCGGGTGGTGGAGAAACGGCAGCCGTTTCTCCACCTCTCACAGACTATTTTTTGCCCAACATGCCGCCGAGTCCTTTTGCCATATCGCCGATGTTTCCACTGCCTTTCAAGACAGTGTCAATCTGACCAGCGACCGGTGCTGGCAACTTTTGCTTGAGATAATCAAGCACTGCCTGCGTGGCTGCCCTAGCTTGATCTTCGGAGAGACCAGTTTTCTTTGCAACCGTTTTGACTAATTCATCCATTGTTTTTCACCTCCCTTCCGAGTGAATCTTTGTATGCTACCAGACATATAGACGACAACCATCAAAAAAAGTCACATCCTGACGATACACGAATAGGTGACTTTTTGACACCAGAGACGTCTATAAATTGGTCCAGATTTGATTGTGGGAAACCTGGCGGCTTTACGAATCAAATATGCTGCTTTCGTTTTTTCGCGATACAATCGCAGAGAAAATACTTGGGGGAAACCAACATGAAAAAGACTAGTGTAGTTTTCGATCTGTCCACTTGGAAGTTGTTTTTGCCTAGACTCGTTCCCGCAAGGGTCAGCCCGGGTGCGACGCGGATGAGCGATTCTCTCCTGCCTCGATCGCTTTGGTTTGCCGCTGATGATCGCGACCAGGTCGCGGAGGAGGTGGATCGGGATTGCCACCTTCATTTGGCGGTGGCGGCGGCGGCGGACATGGCGGTGGACCATCGTCTCAATTGCCAATCGGTGACATTCTCGCACTGATTCTAAAGTTGCCGCTGCCTGTCCTTATCGGTTTAGTTTTGTTAGTGTGTTGTATCGGCGCTGTCTTCTTTTTCTTCATGCCATCGTCACTGCCTGTGGATACTACCAACCTTGGCAATCCACCCGCCTATCTCACTGATGTTCCGCCAACCTTGGCACCCGTAGTTGCTGCGCCTTCCGGTCCCACGCGCTCGCCGAACACTCCCGCCGCATCGACGACCGGAGCGAAATGGCTCATCCTGCTTTACCAAGATGCAAAAGATCAAGTATTGGATCATGATATTTTTACCGACTTGAACGAAGCTGAACGCACCGGCTCGACCGATCGCGTGCGCATCGTCGCGCAAATCGATCGCTATCGCGGCCGCCAAACTCCGCGCGAATGGACCAGCGCGAAACGATTCTACATCACCCGTGATACTGACTTACGCACCGTCCATTCGCAACAGGTTGCCGACTTGGGTCAAGTCAACATGGCAGATTCCAAAACGCTGATCGATTTTGCAGCCTGGGCGATCAAGACCTATCCATCCGACAAATATGTGCTCATCATGTCCGATCATGGCATGGGCTGGCCCGGCGGTTGGAGTGATCCAGCAGTGACCACCAGTTCAGGAACCAATCGCGGAGTGCCCCTGGCATCCAGCCTCGGCAACTTGATGTATCTCAACGATATCGATCAAGCGCTAAGCACGATTCGTTCGCAAACCGGCATCGACAAATTTGAACTGATCGGCATGGATGCTTGTTT
>JACRMI010000188.1 GCA_016215025.1 Chloroflexota bacterium | reverse complement strand
TGAAACGCACGGGCAAACAATTCGGCTTGACTGGGTTGTGGCATCGCAGACCTCACGGGAGAGTGTGCCACACACTATCTCAAGGCTATGTGATTGTCAAAGTGCGATAAGATTTACTCAACCCTGGAATACAGGCTAAGAGACTTTCACCTGTCGTTATCAAAAGATCTTCGCTAATTGTTTCAATGCGTAGACGTTTTAATAATTCAAAAACATTTTCCCGCGAATGCCCCGCCCAGTGATTGCGAAGTTTACTAAAAGTTGTTGAATGAGTATTATCTTTCAAAAATTCTTTCTCAAACTCATTCCAAGAAGATGCATCTCGCGATCTTTGGGATAAGTCTTTCAATTCAAATGCTGAGTCAGCAGAAACAAAGACGCACCAAGCACCTGGATCATTTAGTTTATCAAGAAAGGTTTTTAATACTCCTTCGCCTGCTAAATCTGTCAATGTCCAACGTCCACTTGCGCTGTTTTGCCGTTTGACTTGATGGTATTCTCGAATTGCACCTTTGCGTAAACAAAACTCTACACCTTCGCCCTCAGTACCAGGCGGTTCGAGACGAATAGAATCCGCACGTTCATTCATGATTTCAATTATGCAAAGCAATGTCCATCGCATTTCATAGCGATTACCGATCTTGTCTGCTGCACCGCCAGGTAAGGACATCTTTGATCTCCCATTATCAGTGGAGCGAGAAACGTACCCGTTCCCCGCCCCAACCACATGCTACCGGCATCTTACTGATATACTACTTGGATTCCACTATCCAGCGGCTCTGTTCCCGCATAAATTGCTGCACATAGTATGGACCCAGCGCGCTTTTGCCCGTGCTGCCGCTGCCTTTCCACCCACCAAACGAGTTGACGCCGGGCCACGCGCCCGTCGTCGCACCCGCACGGCGATTGGAATACGTCACGCCCGCCTGAATATGGTCGAAGAAATAATCGATCTCGTTCCGGTCGTGGCTATAGATGCCCGCGCACAAACCGTACTGTGAGTTGTTCGCTTCCGTCATCGCCTCGTCAAACGAATCGACGCCGGTCACGACGAGGAAGGGCAGAAATAACTCGTCTTGAAAAAGTCGATGAGTCTTAGGTAACTCCGCAATGACCGGCTCGACGAAATAACCGTTCTTAAATTCGGCTTCATTAATTCGTCTGCCACCATAATGGAACTTGCCGCCGCTGCGTCGAACGTCGTCAACCGCTTGCAGATAGAGATCGACCGCCGCTCGGTTGATGACCGGTCCCATGAACGTTTCTTTTTTCGTCGGATCGCCAACCCTGATACGACTCTGAGTGTAGCCGATCAACAGCGAAAGGAATTTTTCCTTGACACTGTTGTCGACGTAGACGCGCGAACACGCGCTGCATTTTTGTCCGTCAAATCCGAACGCAGCGCGCATCACACCTTCCGCCGCTTCGTCAAGGTTGGCGCTTGCGGTGATGATCGCCGGATTCTTCCCTCCCATTTCGGCAATCACTGGCTTTGGAAATTTCGACGCAAAGTTTTTGTACAACCGCATTCCCACATCGGCGGAGCCGGTAAAGATCAGCGCATCGACGCCGGGATTTTCTTGCAACTCGTTGCCCACTGTCGAACCAGGTCCCACCATCAAGTTGAACACACCATCCGGTACGCCCGCATCGGCGAACGCGCGATAGATTTCGTAACCGATCACCGTCGATTCGGATGATGGTTTGAACACAACGGTGTTTCCAGCGACGAGTGCGCCTGCGCTCATGCCGGTTGCAAGTGCCATTGGAAAATTCCACGGCGCGATGACTGCCCACACGCCGTACGGTCGCAGCACGCTCACCGTCTTTTGTCCCGCAGCCGGCGCTTCGAGCGGCAGCGTAAAGCCCTTGTGATATTCCATGCGCTCGCAATAGTAGCGAATCAATTCCGCCGTCTCGTTCACTTCGGCGAGTGACTCGGCGCGATTCTTGCCCACCTCGTATGCCATCCACGCCGACAATTCAAATCGTCTTTCGATAATCAAATCGGCCGCACACCGCAGCACGGTGACGCGATCGCGATAGTCGAGCGCGCTCCATTTGGCATACGCTTCGCGCGCGGCTTGAATGGCAGAGCGCGTATCGTCGCGGGTCCCTTTTGGAAAGTAACTGACGACGATACGCGTATCGACTGGACTATGATGCGCATTCTCACCTGCCGACGAGCCGCACGCCGCACCATTCACAAAATTCGAAAAATGTTTTCCCAGTTCGCCATGTACTTTTTCGACCGCAGCGTCGTACGCCTTGTCATCGTCTGCTGTAACCGTCAGCGTGGCGTACGTGATGCGCGGAAGTTTTGGCGCAGCTACTTTTTTAGCCGCGCGCGTTACCTTGCGCTTTACTGCAACACGCTTGACGGTTTTCTTTTTCGTTGGCATGTTATTCCTCCTCGATGCGCGGAACGGCGTCCGCGCACTAATCTATTTTGATGCGTCGAAATTGTATGCGCAATCTAAAGGACTGTCAAAGCCCTCAGAACATCAGTTTTCCATTGCACATCATTTTTGGTATAATGCTTCGTGCCAGTAAACAGTAAGCAGTTAACAGTGAACAGTTAACAGTGCGAACCTGACTGTTTACTGTTCACTGTTCACTGGATTTCACTGAGGTCTTATGCCAGATCGTGTTGTATCGCCGAAACCGACCGATGAAGAAGGCAAGTTCGAACTCTCGCTTCGCCCAAAACGAATAGCCGAGTATATCGGTCAGGACAAGGTCAAACAAAATCTAAAAATTTTGATCGAGGCGGCCAAAGCGCGCAATGAAGCCATCGATCATGTTTTGCTGTACGGTCCGCCGGGTCTTGGAAAAACGACGCTCGGCAACATTATCGCGAACGAAATGCACGTTTCGATCAAAACCACATCGGGGCCTGCGATTGAGCGACCGGGCGATCTCGCCGCGATTCTAACGAACCTTCACGCCGGCGATATTCTTTTTATCGACGAAGTGCATCGCCTGGGTCGCCAAGTGGAAGAAGTATTGTACTCGGCGATGGAAGATTTCGCGCTCGACATTATCATCGGCAAAGGACCGAGCGCACGCAGCATTCGACTCAAGATGCCGCGCTTTACACTCATCGGCGCGACAACGCGATATGCGATGATGTCTGCGCCCTTGCGCGATCGATTCGGCGCGGTATATCGTTTAGATTTTTACGATCAGCCGGCGATGGAAACTATCGTGCATCGATCTGCCGGCATTCTGGGTGTCGCCATCGAACCTGAAGGAGTTGCCGCGATTGCACGACGCGCGCGTGGTACGCCTCGCGTCGCCAATCGGTTATTAAAGCGAGTGCGCGATTTTGCGCAGGTCCGCGCCGATGGTAAGATTACGGCGGCGGTCGCGAACGAAGCGTTGTCAATGATGGAAGTGGACGCCTTGGGATTAGATGAGATTGATCGCAAAGTGTTGAAAGCCATCATCGAAAAATTCAGTGGCGGACCGGTCGGCTTGGAAACGATTGCCGCATCCATCAGCGAAGAAGCTGATACCATTATGGATGTCTACGAACCGTACTTGCTGCAACTCGGCTTCCTCGACCGGACACCGCGCGGCCGTGTTGCCACCAAACGCGCGTACGAACATCTTGGCTTGAAATATCCAGAATCGGCACAGGATCGGTTGCTATGATTTTGGACGCGGATAGAGAGAATCACAAGTGACAATCCATATACTCACTTCACAGCCCGGTGAAAAGCAACTCGAAGAAATGCTACAAGCGCTCAAGGATTATATCAAGTTGGCTGTCGATGTCGAACGCGAAATCTTGGCTGGCGGCGGCGGCGCACACGCCGACTGTGAAAGCGCATTGCTAGCGAACGGGAGCAAGCAAGAAAATGTTTGGGGCGCAGACTGGAACCCTGAAACCGAAGAAGTGTCTTTCGAATCGCTGATCAACATCCGTCCCAAGCAGAACAATCGAGGGATGATTATTCAGGATCCGGTTCTCCGCGAAAAGGTCTCTAGAATCGTTCTTCGAATTTTCAAAGGCGAACAATGATTAGTCGAGAAGTTCAAGAAAGGTACATGGCAGACTCGCTGAACATTCGATTGGGTGGGCTTGCCGCAGACCTGGCGCGGATAGTTTCATTCTCAAAGAATATCAAAGCAATCAAGTCCGTCGAAGGTCTATTAAACGAAAGCATTTATTTTATTGAATGGAGCGCACCTGATCTCTTACCTGAGCGCCTTGAAGACGCCGCTCAACTTGTTGACATTCAACGTGACTTGGCGCATTGGCGCTGGATTTGGAACGAAGCACAGAACGATCCCGCCCAACGCGCCAAACTTGCCGAACAAGCGCAAGCGTGGTCGGATCAAGTCCTCGAAATGTCTGGACTCCTCAACGAACAATGAAATCTTCTCGACTGTTCACTGTTTACTGTTCACTGATTACTGCTTTATTTCTCGCTCACTCTCTCTTCTACTTTTTCGCTCTCGGCACGGATGCAGTGGACGACGCGTTCATCTCGTTCCGGTATGCTCAAAACGCCATCCTCGGTCATGGACTATTTTTCAACCCCGGCGAACGCGTCGAAGGATTCACCAATTTTCTATGGACCGCCGCGATGATTCCGTTCGAAGGTGTGCAAGTCGATGTTGGTCGAGCTAGCATGTTGCTCGGAGCATTGTTTGGGCTAGGCGTGATCTGGCTTGTCCTGCGATTTGCGAAACTCGTCGATGCCCCAAAGAGTGTGGGAATCCTGGCTGCGCTTTTGCTCGCCGCCGATGGCTCGTTCGTCTTGTGGTCGGTCAGCGGACTCGAAACGGTGATGTTTGCGTTTTTCATTTTCGCGGGAGCGGTGAGTTACATCCGGGAGAACAGACCAGACCAGGGAACTGATGGAAATGAAGGAAACATCAGTTCCCGTCTTTCCCTCGTTTCCCTTAGTTCCGTCTTTCCTTTCAGCGGCATCTTTTTCGCGCTCGCCGCCATGACTCGACCGGAAGGCATGTTTGTCTTTGCGATCACGGTGGCTCATCAAAGCACATGGCGTGTTCTAGCCGAACGACGGCTATTTACTTTTCGCGATCTGTCACGCATTTTCGCCTTCTCTATGATTTTTGTGCCGTACTGGCTGGGGCGCTGGTGGTATTACAAATCGTTTCTCCCAAACTCGTTCCACGCTAAAGTATCGGCAGCGGGTCCAGCGGCGCAGATCGAACGCGGCTGGAATCACCTCTCGCAGTTTGTCGGCGTGCATTTGGGCTGGCTCGTCGTCATTCCACCGATTGCCGTCGTTTTGAGTGATATTAAGCAGTTCGCTCGTTACGTTTTCCGTTTTAGAAAAAACGACTCGCCTTCAATACCGCGATCCTTTTGGACAACGTACTTGGCCGCGATCATTATCCCATACGCTGCTTACATCGTCTATGTCGGCGGCGATTGGTCCGTCGGCCGGTTTTTCGTCCCACTCTTAGCTCCTTTTTACTTGCTGTTTTCCACAGCCCTTGTGGATATGTGGAAATGGTTGGTGGGTACACGCGTGAGCAATTGGGGAAAACAAGTGCAGTACGTCGGAATTTCAGTCAGTATCTTGTTAGTTGGGCTGTTGATAACTGTCTCGTCGTGGAATGGCGAGTATGGCATCTATATTCGAGGATTTGATGCAGGGCGGGCGACACTTGCGCGGGAAACGATGGGAAAATGGCTCAAATCGAACGTCGCTCCCGGTACGCTCATTGCTGTGGATGCGGCGGGCCAAGTCCCCTACTTTTCGGGCTTGCCCACCATCGATATGTTCGGGATCAACGATCTGCACATCGGTCGATTGCAGGTAGCGACGTTGGGGCAAGGCACGCCGGGACATGAAAAGTTCGATTTGGTTTATGTGATTACGCGGCAGCCCGAATATGTGGTGATTTTTGGGACTTTGCTGGATAGCGTGAAGGAATACGAACGAGGACCGGTCAATTGGACAACCGATGCTGAGCTGCAAAGATTTCTAACGCTCTACCAGCGAAAGAAGTAAAATATGGATTCGTTCGGAAAAATCCTGATCCTGTTTGGGGTGATACTCGTCGTTGGCGGGATAGCGATTACATTACTTGGCAGAGTACCAGGGCTGGGAAAATTGCCTGGCGACTTTAACGTCGAAATCGGAAACATTTCTTGTTTCTTTCCTATTGCCACCTCGATCCTATTGAGTTTGGCACTAACAATCGTACTTAATCTTCTCTATAGAATTATCAATAAATAATAGTAGTCGTAGTAGGGGTTGTGGATATGTGTAAGGTGAGAACATCCGTGCTCAAATGCGCTATAGTTTGGGTGCTGTCTTTTTCTCTGCCACTAGATACGCAATTAACCCCATTTGCCTTCTTGTGGTACATTTGTGAGCTTAAACGGCTGTAATCGCATTGATTTACACACAACTTTAGACGCAACTTGTAGTATGGGCAGGCAAAGACCACCACAATTTGTAGCGTAAACCTTAAGCCGAAAGTGGAGTTATCCCCATTACGACCTATTTATCCCCATCTAAGCCCTACTTATCCACACATCCACAGGTTTGTCCACATGTTAATAAAGCATTGAGCATAACATAAAACGGAGACAGGTTAACCCGTCTCCGTTTTTATAAGGACTGTAGTCTGGCGAAAACTATCCTTTGATCCGCACAAAAACAAAAAGATCGCCCGA
>JACRMI010000042.1 GCA_016215025.1 Chloroflexota bacterium | reverse complement strand
AAAACGCGGCAGTTTCGTTTGAACGAGTCGGTGTGTGAAGTGCTACCGGCGTTTCGCCGAAATCGCACACGATGTCGTGATTACTTCCCCGGCTAGAAATTTAAGGTAAACCGCACACGATGTCGTGATTATGGACATCTAGTCTCTAAGAGGCAGAAAATGGCTGGGAAATTTTTTGATGAGTTAGAAGTAGGCATGCACATCCAACACGCGCGCAGCCGCACCGTAACCGAAATGGACAACGTGCTGTTTTGCGCGTTGACGATGAACGACCAACCGTTGCACGTGAGCGAGGATTTTGCATCGCGCACGCAATTTGGCAGGCGGCTCGTCAACGGTATTTACACGATGGGCTTGGTCGTCGGCATTTCGGTAGGCGACACGACCGAAGGCACGATTGTCGCGAACCTGGGTTACGACCACGTTGTCCATCCCAATCCAGTTTTTCATGGCGATACGATTTACGTGGAAACCGAAGTGGTGGAAAAACGCGAATCGAAATCCCGCCGCGATTGTGGCATCGTGCGTCTCAAACACATCGGAAAAAATCAAAATGGAACGGTCGTCGTTGAATTGGAACGCATCACCATGGTTTTGAAAAAGCCCGGAGCAACCGCATGAGCAACGGATCGCCCATACGCGCGCGCCGCGCGTTGTTGTACGTGCCAGGCAGCGACGCGCGCAAAATCGAAAAATTGCCAACGCTCAGTGTTGATAGCGCCTGCCTCGATTTGGAAGACGGCGTCGCACTCAATCGCAAAGTAGAAGCGCGTGAGATCGCCTCGCGTGCCTTGCAATCGATGCAATTCAATTGCGAACGACTCGCGCGCATCAACGCGGTGGGTTCGGGCTTGGAAGCCGACGACCTGGCAGCCATCGTGCCAGCCAAGCCGGATGGCATCGTGATTCCCAAAGTTGCCGATGGCGCACAGGTACAATGGGTCAGCGCGCAAATCGCCAACTTGGAGCGTGCGCAAGGTTGGAAGAGTGGCGAAATCGGTTTGATCGCGATGATTGAATCGGCGCGAGGAATTGTGAACCTGCGGGAGATCGCCAGCGCCGATGCGCGTTTGCGCGCGTTGATTTTCGGCGCGGAGGATTATGCGGCCGATGTCGGCGCGATTCGCACGCGTGATGGCGACGAAGTGCTTTTCGCGCGGAGTGCCGTCGCCACATACGCGGCGGCGTTTGGCTTGCAAGCTATCGATTTATTGTATTTGGATTTTGGCGATATCGAGGGATTGCGGCGTGAAGCGCGCCGTGGCGCGGAACTGGGTTTTTCCGGAATGCAAATCATTCATCCCGATCAAATCGCGCCGGTGCAAGAAGCATTTACGCCGGACGCATCTGCGATTGTCCAAGCCAAACGAATCGTCGAGGCATTCAAGGCGCATCAATCGGAAGGCAAGGGTGCGTTTGCGCTTGATGGTAAAATGGTCGATATGCCGATTGTTAAAGCGGCGGAGCGCGTGTTGGCGCGCGCGTCGATCAAAGTGTGAGCCGTGACTGATTTTGATTTTGTTGTCCATTGCCTCTATCCGACTGCCTAGCATAAATTGTCGGGCGGTTTTCGTTTGGTTGACAAATCCAGAATGCCGTTGTATGGTTTGGCCAATTATTACCTTGGATAAGGGAGATTATCTTGCGCGTCCTCCACGGGTCCTGGCTTAGCGATGATGCAGACAATGGCGCGTTCGCGCTTTGGGCGGAAACAAGCGAAATGCGCGTTGGCTCGAAAAAACGCGCACACCCATTTTCGGCATCTGCGCGTGAATTGCGCGATGTGCTCCACGGACTTCTTGACCTTGATGCACGGAATGCGCGTGAAACATCCATTGCTTTGTTGCTCCCCTCGACACACACAGCTCCACAATCCTCGCCGTCAATTTTGCGCGACGATGCCGAATCCTCATCTGCGGAGAAATGCGTACTCGCTGAGTGGCGCGCCGATGCGCTGATGTTTGCGCCGTGCGATACCCTTGGCTTGCTCGCCAGCTTGCCTTTGGACGAAGTATTACCTCACACAATTAGAATCGGTGCGGACTTGCGTTACTGGCAAGTCAGCGCCAAGTTCACGCTCGAACTCATCGCGCGTCAACGCTTCAAGCCCACGCTGCAAAAGGATGACGACCGATTCATCGCGCACTGGCTGCCACTCCTTGACGAACCGAGTGAACAGGAACGTCTAACACGGTTGGTTCGCGCCATGCCGCCGATCTGCCGCGCCGGGTTTCGCATCGAAAAAGAGGCCAAGCGTGATGCCGCATCGGCGCGCGATGTGATCGACGATTTCCTTGAGACTACTCTGGATGCCTTTGTGCGTTTTCACGCCGTATTCGATCTACCGCCTTTCCCATCTCATGGGACCATCGGTCAGGCGTGGCTGACTGCCTTAAGTGATCGCCATCCGGTCGTCAAAGAATCGGCGGCTACGCTTTCGGCGTTTTACGAACAATACCGCGCGTGGGCAGAACCGATGGGCACAGCGGGTGGTGATACGTTTCGTATTTGCTTTCGACTCGATCCACCCGACACCGCGAACGAGGAAGGCATCGTCGCGCCGAAAGCGAATGCGCGCGATTGGTCGCTGCGCTATTTTCTGCAAGCGAACGACGATCCCAGCTTGCTCGTACCGGCCGATACGGTGTGGCGCGAGCGTGGCAGCGCACTCAAATTCTTGAATCGCAAATTCGATGCGCCACAGGAACACTTGCTGGCCGGGCTAGGTTTCGCCTCGAAAATGTTTCCGCCGATTGAATCAAGTCTCCGGAATGCGCGTCCCGAGTCGTGCGCGCTGAATGTCGAACAGGCGTATTCGTTCATCCGCGAAGCGACGCTGCTTTTGCAATCATCGGGCTTTGGCGTGCTTGTCCCAGGCATCAGCAGCAAACTCGGCGTACGGGTCAATCTCAAAAGCAAAAAACAATCGCCGCAGCAAAAAGGAGGTGTGGCATCGCTCACCTTCGAATCCGTCATTGCGTACGATTGGCAACTCGCGCTCGGCGGCGAACCGTTATCGCGCGGAGAGTTCGAGCGACTTGCAAATCTTAAAGTCCCGCTCGTCCAAGTGCGTGGGCAATGGGTCGAAATTCGTCCCGACCAGATCGATCAAGCGATCAAGTTTTGGGAAAAGCAAGCTTCGCCAGGCAATGGCGCTTTGTCGTTGCAAGATGCGCTTCGGCTTGCGCTTTCGCAAGAACCCACGAAAGCGAATATCGGTTTGCCTGTTACGGAGGTTGCTGCTGAAGGTTGGATTGCCGACTTGCTCGATCAACTGGGGCGGGGCGAAAAACTAAAACCGATTTCTGCGCCGGCTGATTTTCGCGGAACTTTGCGGCATTATCAAGCGGCGGGATTATCCTGGCTGGCATTCTTGCGGCAATGGGGACTGGGTGCGTGTCTCGCGGACGATATGGGACTGGGTAAGACCGTCCAGGTCGCTGCCCTGTTACTTGCCGAACGCGCGCAACGCCAAGCGACGAAACCCGCGCTCGTCATTTGCCCGACCTCGGTCGTGAGCAACTGGGAACGCGAACTCGCGCGCTTTGCCCCGGACTTGCGTGTCCATATTCATCACGGCGCGACGCGCAAGAAAACCGAAATCGTCAAGCAAGCCACGCAAGCCGATGTCGTCCTGAGTTCGTATGCGCTCTTGCATCGCGATGTCGAACAACTCGCGCAAATCGAGTGGAGCGACGTGATTCTCGACGAGGCGCAGAATATCAAGAATCCGACGACCAAGCAGGCGCAAGCCGCGCGCAAGATCGGCGCAAAAGCGGAATGGCGCGCCACGCTCACGGGCACGCCCGTCGAAAACCGCTTGACCGAACTGTGGAGTATTTTTCAATTTCTCAATCCCGATTACTTGGGATCGCAAAACGATTTCTATAATCGCTTGGCCAAACCGATTGAACGCACGAACGATGCCGAGGCAACCAAACGACTCAAATCGCTCGTCAGTCCGTTTATCTTGCGCCGCGTCAAAACCGATCCGAGCGTCATCACCGATCTGCCTGCCAAGAACGAGATGAAAGTGTTTTGCAATTTGACCAAAGAGCAAGCGACGCTCTACGAAGCGGTTGTGCGTGATTCGATCAAGCGGATCGAAGAAGCCGAGGGTATAGAACGACGCGGGATTGTGCTGGCGACACTGATGAAGTTGAAGCAAGTGTGCAATCATCCCGCGCAATTTCTCGGCGATGGAAGTGTGCTGGCAGAACGCAGCGGCAAACTTGCGCGTCTCACGGAAATGTTGGAAGAAGTGCGGGGCGTCAAAGAGCGTGCGCTGATCTTTACGCAATTCGCCGAGATGGGGACGATGCTCAAGACGTACTTGCAAGAAACGTTTGGCGATGAAGTATTATTCTTGCATGGTGGTGTGCCTGCCAAAGCGCGCACCAAAATGATTGAGCGCTTTCAGAATGATCCGAACGGACCACTCGTATTTATCCTCTCGATCAAAGCAGGCGGCACCGGGCTGAACCTGATGCGCGCGAATCACGTCTTTCATTTTGATCGCTGGTGGAATCCCGCGGTGGAAAACCAAGCCACCGACCGCGCATTTCGCATTGGGCAGACGAAGAACGTGCAAGTACACAAATATTTGTGCGCGGGCACGTTCGAGGAAAAGATCGACGCCATGATCGAACGCAAGAAAGCACTGGCGGACAGTATCGTCGGCACCAGCGAAGCGTGGATCACGGAGATGACGACGGAGCAGTTGCGCGACTTGTTCGTATTGAGACACGAAACGGTGAGCGATAATTGAGTGTGGGGGTATGGGAGCGCGCAACTCCCACACTTTGAGGGATTCGATATGGGCTGGGGATGGGACTGGTATCCAAAAGCAAGACCGCGCCGACCGGCGGATGGGATCAAGGCGCAAACCCAACGCGGACAATTTGGTAAATCGTGGTGGGCGAGCAAGTGGATCGATGCGCTCGAACGATTGGTTGACCCAGGTCGTTTGTCGCGCGGTCGTTCGTACGCGCGCAGCGGCCAAGTGCTGAATCTCGACATTAAACCCGGTCGCGTCGATTCGCGCGTGCAGGGCAGTATGCCCAAGCCGTATAAGGTGGAAATTGAAATCAAACCCTTGTCGCCCAAAGATTGGGAGCGCGTCGCCGATGCGATGGCGAAGCAAGCGATTTTCGCTGCCAAACTCTTAGCGGGCGAGATGCCGCAGAATATCGAAGAGGCGTTTGCGGCGGCGAAAGTGAATTTGTTTCCGGTCGCTCACGACGATTTGGAAACCGAGTGCTCGTGCCCCGATTATTCCAATCCGTGCAAACACATCGCGGCGGTCTACTATTTGCTCGGCGAACAATTCGACGCGGACCCATTCTTGCTGTTTCGATTGCGCGGCAAGAGCAAGGACGAAATCATCGCGATGCTGCGCGCGCGGCGTACGGCGGCTGAACCCGAAACCCAGTCCGTCAAAGAAACGAAACGCCCATCTCGTGCACCCGTTGAACCTGTGATTCCGCTCGAACAATGTCTCGATCAATTCTGGGCGGCCACGGACAACCTAGAAGACCTTGCGGTCAAGCTCGAAGCGCCCAGCGTGGACGCGATCCCGATCAAGCGGTTGGGCGCACCTGGGTTTTGGCGCGACAGCAAAGTGGATTTCATCGCATTGTTTGCGCGCGCGTACAAAGCTTTGACCAAAGCAAGTTTGGATACCGCCCTGGGAAGCCAGAGCAAGAAATAAGCGGTGCAAGCACTTTGCGTACGAATCAGTTTAATGCCGCATCAAGTTGCTGAATCGAGCGTACGCATCATCCCACTGCGCCGTGTCGCGCGGTTTATACGTCTTCAACGCAAATGATTGGCGCACCACTTGCCGCGCGTCTGCGACGGATGCCAAATGCTTCAACGCGACTGCCTGCATTAGCGCATTGCCAATCGCCGTGGCTTCGACCGGACCTGCGATAACCGGGCGCGCGGTCGCATCGGCGGTGAATTGGCACAAGAGTTCATTCCGCGTTCCGCCCCCGACGATGTGAATCGCCGATAATTTTCGCCCCAAGATTTCTTCGATGCGTTCAAGCGTCCAGCGATATTTCAGTGCCAGTGATTCAAAAATACAGCGCGCGATCTCGCCGTGCGTTGTCGGAATCGTTTGCTGCGTTGCGGCGCAGTACGCTTGAATCTGCGCGGGCATATCGTCGGGATGCAAAAAGCGCGCGTCGTCCGGATCGATCAGCGCAACAAATGGGCGCGCGCTGGCGACGCTCTGCGTGATTTCATCGTACGAAAATTCAGCGCCGTTGCGCGTCCAGGCGCGGCGGCATTCCTGAATGAGCCACAAGCCCATGATATTTTTCAAAAATCGAAATGTGCCCGCGACGCCGCCTTCATTCGTAAAATTGTTCGCGAGCGATGCGGGCGAGATAATCGGTGAATTGATCTCGACGCCCATCAACGACCATGTGCCCGAACTGATATACGCGTAATCGCTTGACGATGCGGGAACGGCGGCGATAGCGGCAGCCGTGTCGTGACAGGCAGGTGCAATCACGCACACATTTTGCAAGTCCGCATCCTTCGCGACAGATGGCGTGAGCTTTTCCAATACTGTGGCAGGTGGAATGATTTCCTGAAACATGCGCGCCGGGATGTCGAGTCGTTCGAGGAGAGGAAACGCCCAGCGATTGTCGCGCGGGTTGTAGCATTGCGAGGTGCTGGCGATGGTCATTTCGGATGCTCTGCGTCCCGTCAACCAAAAGTTGAACAGGTCGGGCATCATCAGCAACGCTGCCGCCGAGTCGAGTGCAGCCGAGTTGGCGCGACGCATCGCGACCAATTGGTACAGGGTGTTAATCGGCATGAATTGAATGCCGGTCTGCTCGAAAATTTCTTCGCGCGGGATGAGACTACACGCTTGCTCCAGCATTCCATCGGTGCGCGCATCGCGATAGTGAAATGGATTGCCTATGAGTTCATCGTCGCGGTCGAGCAATCCATAATCTACGCCCCACGCATCCAGCCCAACACTTTGAATATCGTGCGCGGCGGCGAGCGCGAGTCCATGTTTGATTTCGTTCCACAAACGCAATACATCCCAATGCAGCGAATCGCGGACGCGCACGCCGCCATTGGCAAAGCGATGGATTTCCGAAAGCGTCAAGCGTTCGCCATCGAAACGACCCAGCATCGCGCGACCGCTCTCCGCGCCGAGATCAACTGCCAGTAGATTTAGCGACATAGATTTCCTTCAGTTAGAAAAATTCTAGGGAACGTGATTAGTTTGATTATACTCCTGTCGCTAGCGCTCTGGCAAAATCCTTGTCGTTTGCGATTGATCGAGTTGGTACGCGATTGTCTGTCTCACATGCCAATTCTTTCGCGCGTCTTGACAACTGCGCTCATTTGTCTTATAAGCTAGGGCGTGTCCTCGACAAACAAACCGCGCCGAACACCGTTGGCGCATTCTGACGAACTACTGCGGACGAAACTCGTACCGCCGCGTTCGCATTCTGCGCTCGTCGTGCGCGAACGACTCTTTGCGCGACTCGATCAAGGACTAGAGCGCAAAATGGTTTTGATCGCCGCGCCGCCGGGCTTTGGCAAAAGCACCTTGGTCGGCGAATGGGCAGCCGCACGCGACGAAACGCTCGGCTGGGTCTCATTGGACACAGGCGATAACGATCCGATTCGCTTTTGGCGCTACGTTATCAGCGCGTGCCAAACGGTCGATGCTGCGCTCGGCAAATCGACGCTGGCGGCATTGCGTTCGGCGCAGCAACCCTCTTTTGAATCGATTCTCACGCCGTTCATGAACGAGCTGACGCAGTTTTCCTCCCGACTTGTTCTCGTCCTCGACGACTATCACGTCATCACGTCGTCGGAGATTCATCAGGCGCTAACTTTTCTGCTCGATCATTTACCGTCGGCGCTTCATATCCTCTTCATCACCCGCAGCGAACCGCCGTTGCCGCTCGCACGTTTTCGCGCGCGCAATGACCTGCTCGATCTCGCCGTCGCCGATTTGCGTTTTTCTCGCGACGAGGTGCAGACGTTATTCGAGCAAGTACTCAAGCTGCCGATCAGCGCCGAATCGCTGGCACGACTGGAAGAACGCACCGAAGGCTGGGCGGCAGGCTTGCGTTTACTTGGACTTGCGCTGGAACACAATCCAGCCCAATCGGAAAATTTGCTTGCGACCTTTGCGGGCCGCGCACCCGCGAAACACATTCTCGATTATCTCGTTGGCGAGGTGTTTGCCAATCAATCGGAATCGATTCAAACGTTTTTGCTCCAGACAAGTTTCCTTAATCGATTGAGCGGTGCGTTGTGCGATGCAATCACGAATCGAAATGACAGCGCGCAATTGCTCGAACAGCTCACGCGCGCAAATTTATTTTTGATTCCACTCGACGCTCAATGGTATCGCTATCATGTGCTGTTTGCGGAGGCGATGCAGCACTTGGCGCGTCAACGTCTCGGCGATTCAGAATTGCAATTGCTCTTTGAGCGAGCCGCGCTTTGGTTCGAGTCGAATGGATTTCTCGATCAAGCGATTGAATCACTCATCCTGGCGCGTGAATTTGAACACGCGGCGATTTTGATCGAGCGGCTCATCGAACAGCGTGGGCGTGCCGAAATTTACACTTTGCGGCGCTGGATCGAACAATTGCCCAAAGACGTGCTGGAGCATCATCCCGATTTGTGTTTCTCGCTTGCCATGGCGTTGTTTTTTACCGCAGATAGGTTTTTGACGACGACCGTGCCGCGCGTCGAAATTCCTTTGCAAATGGCGGAGCGATTTTGGCGCAACGAAAAAAACGATGCCAAGTTGGGCGAGGTGCAATCGTTACGGTCGATCATGGTATTGTGGCAGGGTGAAAGTCAGCGTGCGTTTGCTTACGCGCGTGAATCGCTTGAATTGCTGTCGGACGACGATGTGAATTGGCGGGGTAGCAGTTTGATCTGCGTCGGCTTGGAGGAATTGTTCGCGGGAAGCATTGACTCGGCGCAAAATCACTTTATCGAGGCGCGCGCGTTGTGTGGAGCGGCGCAAAACATTCATGGCGTGCTCGCCGCGCTCGCGCTATCTGCCGAGGCGCACGTTTGGCAAGGCGAGTTCGATCAGGCGGCGGTATTGTACGAGCAAGTGTTTGCTGATGCTGTCGGCGGCGAAGCGATGCTGGACGATCAAAGTTCGGCGCACCTGGGTGTTGCCAACGTCGCGTACGAACAGAACGATTTGGAAAAAGCCGAACAACATGCCACTCGCGCGCTTGAGTTAAGCCAGCCGCGCTCGAATGAAAAAATCCAAGTGGAGTCATCGATCATTCTGGCGCGCATTCAACACGCGCGCGGCAACAGCGTACAAGCGCAGGAGCTTTTGCGCGCGCTTGTCGGGCGCATTCGACTGCCGCTACTGCTTCGGCAAGTTCAAATGTGGCAAGCGCGTTTTGCATTCTATGCCGACGATCTCGACGCAGTTCATCGATGGTACGCCGCGTTGACCCAAAACGATGACGTGCCGCGCGTGCAGCAAGAGCAAGAAGCGTTGCTCGCTGCGCGAATGCACTTCGCGGAGGGAAAACCCGATGCGGCGATAGAGCTAATTGAACCGTGGCGTGTGGACGCGCAAGAACATGGACGCACGCGCAGCGAAATCGAAACGCTGTGCATCAAGGCGCTTGCCCAGTCCGCCCAGTCGAAAAAGGGGCAAGCGATCAAGACACTCACACGTGCATTGACGATAGCCCAGCCCAAGAATTATCGGCGCAGCTTTATCGACGAAGGCAAGGAACTGCAGTTGCTGATTACAGATTTCAGATTGCAGATAGAAAAACCGCGGGCACTGTCCAATTATGTTGCAGAATTGTTTGCTGCGTTTGATAAGCCAAGTCCTCCAATTACGGCAAAATCCAAAATCCAAAATCAGAAATCTGAAATCCTTGTCGAGCCTCTGAGTCCTCAAGAACTGCGCGTGTTGCGCTTGCTCGCATCGGGCTTGTCGAATCCGGAAATCGCGCGCGAGTTGGTCGTTTCCACCAACACGATCAAGACGCAATTGCAGAGCATTTACCGCAAGCTCAACGTCGCCAAGCGTGAGCAAGCCGCTGAACTGGCGCGGCAATTAAAGTTGATCTAGGCGATTTCTCCGTGTGAGCTTACCGACGGCAAATGCCGTAAAAAATAAATCGGCGCAGCGAGTTCAAACACTTGTCACGCCGACGCCGGTAATTACTCTGACGCTAGTCATCCGGTGGCAATACTGTATCCCAACATTTTTTGCCATTCCATGGTGTGTCTCGAGTCCGATGCCAAGGCGGATTCAGCCGAAGCAATGTTTTGAACCACGTTGCCAGTTCCAGAATAGTTTTGTCCATTGGGCGATTGAACAGTGGCTGACTGGACACAGCATTGGAGGTTGGGATTGCAAGTCAAGACCGTTGTCGATCCCAAGCTCGCATGAATTGCACTCAGCGCTAGTACGGCAAGGCCCCCCACTACGAGTAAGACGAGCGACCATTTGCGTAACATTTTTTCCTCCTTCGATACATCAGGTCGATTCCTGGTGTTGGTTCATCAACGTTTGGGTTGGCTTGATCTTTCTGCGCTCAGTATACGCGATGAAGACTCGCCTGTCTGTCACATTTGTGACACAGGAGGAAAAAACGCCCATGTGGCAAGACTATTTTTCCATCAACACCTCGACGCCCGACCAATCCTCGGGTGTGCCTTGCGCGATAAAATGCTCGGCGCGAGTAAAGTAGACTCTTGCCGCTTGGTCGGCGGGAAAATGCGCCAGCACATCTGCAAAGCACTGGCGCGCTTGTCTAAATTGCGCGGCTTGATAGAATTGCAATCCCCGTTCCAAGTCTGCCCGTGTTTCCTCCTTCAAGGACATCAACGGTTCATCGTCTCCGTCAAATACCTCGAACACGGCGAGCGAAGCTTGTTTGCCTTTGACCTGAATACGCCCCAGGGAACGCATGTGATACCACGTAGCATTCGTTAACGCACTGCGCAACTGCTCACTCGCAATCAGCGTCGTCCCGTACAGCTTGTTCAATCCTTCGAGACGCGCCGTCGTGTTGACGGCATCGCCGATCACGGTGACCGTCATGCGTGGGTCCTCGCCAATCGTGCCGACCATTAGCGTACTGGTGTGCAGACCAATTCCAATTTGAATCGATTTTTCTCCGCGCTGTTGGCAGGCTTGATTGAAATGGCGCAGGGCGCGCCGAAGATTGATCGCCGCGCGCAATGCGTCTTCTGCTTGCTCCGGAAAGAGTGCCTTGATGCCGTCGCCGTAATATTGATCGATAAAACCGTGCTGCTCGCGAATCGCCGGGCTGATGTAACTCAGATACTCGTTCAAGAAATCGAAATTTTGTTTTGGCGTCATGCCTTCCGAGAGCGTGGTATAGCCGCGAATGTCCGAGAACAAGACGCTCATTGCCATCTGGGTATGATCGCCAAGACGAACATCGACGATGCTTTCTTCACCCAAAAGGCGCAAAAATTCATAGGGCACAAAGCGGCTTGAGGCAACGTTGATCTTGGCGAGCCGCAAATGTGTTTGGATGCGCGCGAGCAATTCGTTTTTGGAAAAGGGCTTGACGAGATAATCGTTTGCGCCGCGACTGAATCCTTCGACCAAATCGGCGACCTGATTCTTGGCGGTGAGCATCACGACCGGCATCTCGTTCGCCGCAAATTTCTCACGGACGCGTTGACACACTTCATAGCCCGACATGCGCGGCATCATAATGTCGAGAATCATCAGGTCGGGGCGCATACCGTGGTCGATGAGCGCCAGGGCTTCGGGTCCATTGGTCGCCTGAGTGACGACGAACCCTTGCAACGAGAGTTGATTGACCAGGACTTGGCGGTTCACTACTTCGTCGTCCACGACCAGGATATTGAATCCTGTGGCGTCGAGTGCGCGCGGCGATTCCATCGGCGTCACGTCGATGGGATTTACGCGCACCAGTTCGGTCGGCAATTGATAGAGGGTCGCGCTGGGAGTGTGCGAGAGGGGCAACGTGAACGTGAATCGTGAACCGTGCCCGACTTGCGATTCGACGCCGATTTCGCCGCCGTGAAGCGCGACCAGGTTTTGGCTGATGGCGAGTCCCAGCCCTGTTCCACCATACTCGCGTGCGACCGAACCATCGGTTTGTTCGAACGATTCAAAGATTTGCTCAAACTTGTCTGTGGCGATGCCAATGCCAGTATCGGCGACCGTAATCGCGAGAAATTTTCCGCGCGTCTCCGCGGACAGCGTAACTGTGCCCGACTCGGTAAATTTGATCGCATTGCCCACGAGATTGTGCAGGATTTGTTGTACTCGATTTTCGTCTGCATCGACAGCCGGCACGTCGCGCGGAATGACGTTCACGAGTCTCAAATCCTTTTTGCCAACGAGCGGCTGTGAGAGGGCGAGCACGACATCGGCGAGCGCGTAAACACTGATTGGCTTGATCTGGAGCGCAAGTTCGTGGTGCTTGAGCTTGGAGAAATCGAGAATGTCGTTGACGAGACTGGTCAAGCGGCGACCACTCGCGGCAACCAGATTTAGATTGTGCGTTTGAACTGGTGTGAGCGCGCCGGTCGCGCCGTCCAGCATCGACTCGGCGATGCCGACGAGACCATTAAGCGGCGTCCGAAGTTCGTGCGAGGTGTTTGCCAGAAATTCGTCTTTGAGTTCATCGGTGCGGCGCACAGTGGCGACCATGCGATTGAACGAGCTGGTCAAAAAGCCCACTTCATCTTGAAACTGTACTGGAACCGATACATCGCGGCGACCGGTATTCACCTGGCGCACGCCGTCGAGCAGATTATTGAGCGGCTGAATCAAGTTCGTACGGAAGAAAAGTGGAAAGACCAAAATGACGGCGAGACTAGCCGCAATGGTCAGCAGAGCCAGAGGCAGAATGTTTTGATGAATAAAAGCACGATAGTCGCTGTACTCAAAACCGATCTCAAAAGTTTCATCGCCACGAACAAATCGGGCGGTGTTGTAATAGGCGTAAAAATCATCGCCGACCTGACGATTGAAGCGCACCGGCATTCCCGGTGGATCGATCCACATCTCGCGCTCCAAATCGTGCGCCGCTTGGAGGTTCGCCTGATCGAGGGTGAGTTGCGGATTCGCTTGGCGCAATTTTGCCACGTGCGCCGCGTGCACGGGGATCAAGTTTTGATGGCAATTGCATTCTGAGAGCGGCAGATTTCCTGCGCCGAGGTAATCGATGAATTTATTTCGGACTAGGAGCGCATGTTGATTGACTAGTTGAACATCGAATCTAGAGTCGCGGACATAGAGCGCGGCATAAGCATGGGCGGGGTCTGGCGGAAATGATGGACGAGCAATAACGTAGGCAACTTGCGGTGGGAGCATATCGGCACGCAGAGGCGCCGTGCTGTTCAAAGCCAATAGCGCCGCTTGAGTTCGCTCGACATCGCTTCGACGTTCAATGTCATAGAGCGTTTCGTATGATGGCGTGATAATCTGCGTGACCAGATTTAGAACGATCAAGAGCGCCAGCATCGTGCCGAGTAACCATTTGATTAAGAGAGTCGTCGGTTCGGGCGCATGATTCAAATAGACCATGACAAACGTGAAAAACAAAAAGAGCAAGCCGAGATTGACCGTCGTCGTGTAAACATCGTTGCAGACGATGCAGATAACATTCAGCATCGAGAGAATTCCGAGCACCATGGGCGTAAGCATGACCAGCGCAAAGGAGCGTGCCGCATTCGCCGGTTTGCCCTGGGGTTGCACGATGGTGCGCCAGGCTGCGGGGCGGCTCCCAGACGGCGCGGCTTGCATCGATAAGCGTATGGTCTGACGCAGCAGTACCACGATGATCCAAATAAATTCGCAGGCGATGAAAAGTGACATTGTCATTTCTTCAATGGTCGCCATGGTTGGATTGGTGCTTGCGATGAGCGGATTGTGAATCAAGGTCACGAATCCTGCCAATGACGCCAGAGTCGATAGAATCAGAACGATCTTTCGCTCGCGCGGAAACGCCGGGACGGGAAATACGTAAGCAAATTCAAGGAGTGCCATTAAACCGAGAAGAATGGTCGGATACGAAGCGAGCGAGAAATAAATTCTCAGGGGCGCATCTACACTGCGATAGATCAAGTTCACCAAGATAAAGCTGTCGCAACTAGCAAAGAAACCAATGAGTAGCCAGGTTGCCCTGGATTTGTCCTTGCCCTGCAACAACGCGACCGTGATGGTCAGGGTCAGGATCAAAAGCGTCAAGTTCTCAACAGAATACTGATTTAGGCGAAACCATTCCATCGGAATCTCCCCTGGACGAGCCATCCTCATTCCTCGTGGGCAATATACCGCAGCGCTGCCCGATCAGAAACGATAATCTTGCCGCGTCGTGTCTCAATCCAATCGTTGCGTCGCCATTCGCCCAAAATTCGCGCCGCCGTCTGTCGCGTGACGCCGATGCGCTGCGCCAATTCCTCTTGCGATATTTCGACATCGCCGGGCGCACGTCCCGCGCGTTCCAATTCCAACAGCGTCCGCGCAAGCCGTGCGGTCGCGTCGAGAAAAGCCAGCGCGCTCTCGCGCTCCGTGCTGGAGCGCAATCGTTTTGCCAGCGTTTCGATCAGGTGAAGCATGAGCGCGGGTTCTGCTTTTAGCTCCGCCAAAAATTCCTCGCGCGGGATTACGACTAGCTGGCTCGCTGCGCGTGCAATTGCGCCCGCCGAACGCGTGCCGCCCGAAAGGAACGCGAGTTCGCCAAAACAATCGCCTGCGCGCATTTCGTTGATGACGAGTTCACGTCCATCCGGCGTGTTGAGCACGATGGCAATGACACCGGAGCACAGGATGTATGCCGCTTGAGCATCATCGCCTTGGCAGAACAACACGCTGCCGGACGGAATCGATTTGACGTGACTCACTTGAGCGAGCACGGTCAACGCCGAATCATTCAGATCGGCAAAGAGCGGCACGCGTTTGAGAATTGGAAGCAGTTGCGTCATTTCAGGTTTCATGGTTCATTCCCTTGCTTTTGATCGGAAAACAAAAACACCCGATGTCCGCGCGCGCGCGTCAACTATCGAGTGCTTGATCCATTCAAAAGTTTTTCGGTTATCAGGCGACCGATCGACGTCGATCATGACCTGCTCCTCTACTGCACCTACTGGGCGCTTCAAGTATAACACACGCTCGATGGGTGTCAAAATCGTCATCGATAAAATCACCCACTCTATCACCCACCCTGGGTGATGCGCGTTCACCCTCTTCCGCAGTAAATTCCAATCACGAAAACAACGCAGGACAAATTCCCAATTTGTTCCACCAATTCGATTGGAGAGGAGAAACAAAAATGACAACGAATATCAAGCCATACAAAGGCGTCGCGATGGAAGGGGTGATCGCGCGTTGGTATGCCAAGAACACTCGCCAGGGTCGCGGCTTTGGCGACTTGGCAATGCGTGTTTCGCAAATTGTGCCTGCGGGTGGTCGTGTGCTTGAAGTCGCGCCGGGTCCTGGGTTCTTATCCATCGAGATTGCGAAGCTGGGAAAGTTAAAAGTCGCAGGGGTCGAAATCAGCAAGACCTTTGTCGAAATCGAACGCGCGAACGCACAAGCCGTAGGCGTCGAGATCGATTTTCGCCAAGGCGATGCGGCGAACATTCCTTTCGCGGATGCCAGCTTCGATTTTGTAATCTGCACGGCGGCTTTTAAAAACTTTACACGTCCGGTTCAGGCGCTGGCGGAAATGTATCGCGTGCTGCGACCGCAGAGCAAAGCGCTCGTTATCGATCTACGACGCGATGCTTCGATGGAGGACATCAACCGCGAGGTCGATGGCATGGGATTGAATTGGATCAACACACTTTTCACCAAATGGACGTTTTCGATGATGCTGCTCAAGAGCGCGTACACCGAGCTGCAGATTCGCGAGTTTTTGATCGAAGCGAAGATTCCGAAATCGCGCATCGTAACAAGCGGCATTGGATTTGAAATCTGGCTGGAAAAAGATGTTGAGGTTGGACGTGTGTGAGGCGGAGCGCGCCAAATGGCAGGCGGCAGAACGCTGACACCCCATCGATATTTACGAGCTTGTTGTGGTAAAATGGATTTGGAGATATGACTATGACTCAACGCTCAATCCAAGCACGAGCGAATCCAACCGTCATCATTCGTGCGGGCGCGGATGTTCAAGTCGAAGGGCGCGACGAGGAGCGCGTGGTTGCCAGCACCGATAGTCGCTGGGGACTGCAAGTCGAACGAGGCAGCGAATCAGAGGTTGCCCGCGTGCGCGCCAAGGTCGGCGAACAGGTTTGGTTCGACGTAGCGTTCAACGGAATCGGCAAAAAGAATAAAGTTGACCCGCAGGCGATTCAGGTCAAGATTGGCTCAAGCGGCAAGGTGTACGTACCCAGCGGTAGCATCGTCAAGATCTATGCGGGGAAAAATGTCGTCGCGCAAAATCTTCAAGGCAGCGTCACCGCATCAGCGGGCGGCAGCGTGCAATTGCGAAATGTTCACACGCTCGTCAATGCATCAGCCGGTGGCGCGATGGATTTGGATTGCGAGACGCTGGAGCCAGGCGGCCTCAAATTCTCATCGGGGAGCGACTTGCGTTTCTACATCCACAACTTGGACAATGTGAAAATCAGCGTGAATGATTTAGGCGGATACTGGGAAGGCATCATCGGCGAGGGTCAGCGCAAGATTCGTTTGAGCGCGGGCGGCGATGTCACGCTCGTAACGCAGCGTGAGGTCAAGGGTCAGCCGCCTAATTTTATCCTGGGAAATATTGAGACTCCACTATGAACGATTCTTCGATTTTGGATCAACCCCCGCCGCCAAGAGATGCGCGCATCTTTTACGGCGCTGACCCTAACAACTTTGCCGATTTACGATTGCCGCAACGCACCGGTCCGCATCCGGTTGCGATTGTTATTCACGGCGGCTTTTGGCGCGCGCGCTATGATTTGGAACATATCGGTCATTTGTGCGCGGCACTCACCGGGGGTGGTCTTGCAACTTGGTCCATCGAGTATCGGCGCTTGGGCAATCCGGGGGGCGGTTGGACAGGTACCTTTCTCGATGTGGCCGCTGCTGCGAATTATCTGCGAGCCATCGCGTCGCAACATCAGCTCGATCTCAATCGCGTGATCGTGATGGGACATTCGGCGGGCGGTCACTTGGCGTTGTGGTACGCGGGACTGAAGCGCATTCCGCAGAACAGTCCGATCTATTCGCCCGATCCGTTACCGGTGCGCGCGGTCATTTCGCTCGCGGGCGTCAGCGATTTGAGACGGGCATCGGAACTCGCACTCAGTTCGGGCGTCACTCATCAACTCATCGGCGGCAGTCCGCGCGAATATCCGGAACGCTATTCGGTCGCGTCGCCCATCGAATTGTTGCCAATGGGCGTGCGTCAATTTTTATTGCACGGCATCGACGACGAGAACGTACCATTTGAGATGAGCGAGCGCTATGTTGAAACTGCGCACGCAAAGGGCGATGACACAACGCTGATTTCGTTTCCGAACACGGGACACTTTGAATTGATCGATCCGTCATCCCATGTGTGGCAACGCTTGCTTGAAACGGTGTTGGATGCTCTTGAATAACGCTCGCTCCAACTATCGCACTATCGCACTATCGAACTACCCAACTTGTTTTTGCGCCTCGCGCATCTTGAATCGCTGAATCTTGCCCGTCGCCGTCTTGGGCAGCTCGGGAACAAACTCGATCCAGCGCGGACGTTTGTATTCCGCCATTTTTTCTTTGCAGTAATCGATTAACTGTTTCGCCATGTCGTCCGATGGCTTGTAGCCTTCTTTCAGCACGACGAACGCGCGCGGCTTGATCAGTGTCGATGCATCGGCTTGACCCACGACGGCGCATTCCAACACGGCGGGATGACTGATGAGTGTGCTTTCCACTTCGACCGGCGAAACCCAAATGCCGCCGACCTTCAACATATCGTCCGAACGCCCCGCGTGCCAATAATATCCATCCGCGTCGACGTAATATTTATCCCCGGTGAACAGCCACTCGCCTAGGAACGTCCGCTGGCTGCGTTGATATTGATGCAAATAAAACAGCGCCGCCGTCTCACCCTTTACCAGTAGATTGCCGATTTGTCCTTGTGCTACCTCTTTGCCATCTTCGTCCACGATTTTGACTTCATAACCTGGGAACGGTTTGCCGCTGCTCCCCGGACGAATATCTCCTGGTCGATTCGACAAAAAGATATGAAAGTTTTCGGTCGAGCCAATGCCGTCGATGATGTCCAAGCTCGTGCGCTCTTTCCAGCCATGCCAAATCGGCGCGGGGAGCGATTCGCCCGCCGATACGCAGAGACGCAACGACGATATAGCGTGCTTGTTCGGAAAATCTTCCATCGCTAACAATGCCGCATAACCGGTTGGTGCGTTGTAGAGAATCGTCGGCTTGAAACGCTCGATCACGTTGAGAATATTTTGCGGAATGCGCGGCGGCTCTGGGAACAACACAACACTCGCGCCGACGTACCAAGGAAAGATTAACACGCCGCCGGTACCAAACGTAAAGAACAAGCGCGGTGAGCCAACCGTGCGATCCGACTCGCGCAATCCGAGGACATTGACGCCCCACAGTTGTGCCGTGAGCGGATAATCCTTGTGCGCGTGCAAAATTCCCTTCGGCTCGCCCGTCGTCCCGCTTGAATAGTTCAGCGAACAAAAATCATCGCGATGCGTTGGCGCGGCGACAAGCTCGGTCGATTCAATCTTGATCCATTCCTCGAACGACAAATTGCCCGCACTTGCTTTACCACCAACGACGATAATGTGCTTGACGAATTCAAGCTCATTGCGAATCGATTCAATGCCAGGCAACAATGCGGCATGGACGATCAACACCCGCGCGCGCGAATCGCGCAAAATGTACGCGTGCTCGTGCGGCTTGAGCAGCGTATTCATGCCGACGGCGATCGCGCCAATTTTCATGATGCCGAAAAACGACGTGACCCATTCCGGCAGGTCGGGCGAAAGAATCGCGACCATGTCGCCCATGCGCACGTCGAGTTTTTTGAGTGCGTTGCCGACTTGATTAACCTCGTTTGACACGTGACGAAACGTCAACTCGCGCGATGCGCTGAGCAACGCCACCTTGTCGGCGCGCTCAGCAAGATTGTGTTCGAGAATATTTACGGCGTTGTAATAGACTGGAAGATCGACCGCTCGCATGATTTGCATAGTATCCTCTTATTGGTGTTTGGGACGCGAAGCGTGGGAGTGTGGGCGTTGCTCTCGCATTCCCCTACTCTCACACTCCGACACTCACTCACGCCCCAGCAATTCGCGCGCAATCACGATGCGTTGAATGTGCGCGGTGCCTTCATAAATTTGCAAGCCCTTGATGTCGCGATAGTACCGCTCGACCGGAAATTCATTCGAATAGCCGCGTCCGCCGTGCAACAATACCGCTTGATTTGCCGCGCGCACGGCGGCTTCGGTCGCAAACAATTTGGCAATCGACGTTTCGCGCGTCGCGCGGACGCCTTGGTCTTTCAGCCATGCCGCGCGATAGACGAGCATTCGCGCCGCATCAATGTCGGCGGCCATATCTGCCAGCGTGCTTTGAATCATTTCGAAATTGCCGATGCGTTGGCCAAACTGTCGCCGCGTTTTCGCAAACTCGACGCACGCGTCGAGGCACGCTTGCCCCACGCCGAGCGCGCCCGCTGCGACACCCAGTCGTCCATGATCGAGCGCCGACATCGCGACCTTGAATCCTTCCCCATGCGCGCCGAGCAACGCACTCTTAGGTACGCGCATGTTGTCGAAAACAATGTGCGCGTGATCCGATGCGCGATGTCCCAGTTCTTTGCCCGGCATTTTCTCGCGGCGAAAACCAGGTGTGTCGGTCGGAACCAGAAACGCGCAAATGCCTTTGTGTTTCAACGATGGGTCGGCGTTTGCAAAAACCATAGCGAGTTGCGCGATGCCGCCGTTCGTAATCCAAATCTTTTCGCCGTTGATGACGTAATCCTCGCCGTCGCGCGCGGCTGTCGTTTCCATGCTCGCCGCATCCGATCCGGCATTGGGTTCGGTGAGACAGCAGCAGCCGATCATTTCGCCGCGCGCGAGCTGTGACAGATACTCGCGCTTTTGCGATTCGTTGCCCCATTGCAAAATGCACTGCGATACCAGACTCGTGTGGACCGTCATCGTCCCGCGCACCGACGAATCGACGCGTCCTAGCTCTTCGTAGCAAAGCGCGAGCGACACCGCATCCCATCCGCCACCGCCATATTCTTTCGGCAGCGGTCCACCGAGAAATCCAGTGTTCGCCAATTCCTGAATGAGACTCAGCGGCATTGTGCCCAATTCGTCCATCTCGCGCGCAAGTGGCGCAACGCGCTCACAGGCAAAGGCACGGGCTTGTAATTGAATTTTCTGCTGCGCTTCGGTAAGTTTCAAGTCCATCGTTTATTCTCCCACGAATCTCGCGAATCTGCACGAATGAACCGATCAGCGAAGATTCGCGTGATTCGCGGGCGATTCTCCAATCACCGCATATCCATCGATTTCCACAAGCGCATCGTCGTCGAATAAACTCTTGATCTCGACGAGCGTCATCGCCGGGAAATGTTTTCCAAACGCATTTCGATACGCCGTGCCGATGGATTTGAGATTCACTTTGTACGCCGCTTTGTCGGTCACATAGATCGTCAGCTTGACGACATCGGTCACCGCGCCGCCTGCTGCTTCGATCACCGTTTTTAAATTCGCGTACGCTTGCGCGCACTGCGCGACAATGTCGCCTGGCGATGCGACGTTACCATTCGCGTCCAACCCTGGCTGTCCCGCGAGAAATAGCAAACGTCCGCCAGGCGTGACGACGCCGTGCGCGTAGCCGGTCGGCTTGACCATCGATGCTGGGTTGATAAATTGTTTTTCCATTCAACGCCCCTTGAATTCCGGTTTCTGTTTTGCTTTAAACGCTTCGTAGAATGCGCGATGATCCTCGCCCATCATCAACAAGGCCTGCGCTTGCGCTTCCGATTCAATCGCCGAGCCAATGTCCATCGTCCATTCATTGTTGACGAGAGTTTTCGTCATGCCGATTGAAAACGTCGGACCCTTTGCCAAGCGCGTCGCCCATTCTTGCGCAAGCGGCAATACTTCGGCTTTCGGCACAATGCGATTGACTAAACCGATTCGTTCCGCCGTGCGCGCATCGACGTCATCGCCGAGCATGAGCAGTTCGAGTGCGCGACCTTGTCCTATGAGACGTGGCAGCAAATACGCCGCGCCCATATCTGCTCCGGTCAAGCCGACACGCGTAAACAGAAACGCGAATTTCGCATCGTCCGCCATGATGCGCAAATCGCATGCGATGGCGATCACTGCGCCCGCGCCCGCCGTCGTGCCGTTGAGCGCGCCGATGATGGGCTTACCCAGCAAACGCATGTTGCGAACGAGTGCCCCTGTCATGCGACAAAATTCCACATGCGCGCGCATATCGCGGTCGAGCATGACGCCGATGATCTTGTGCACATCGCCGCCGGAGCAAAATGCGCGCTCGCCCGCGCCGGTGATGACGACGGACTTGACCTCATCGTCGTAGCGCAGTGTCTCAAAGAGATCGCGCAACTGCGCGTAGATTTCGAGCGTTAGCGCATTCATAACCTCAGGACGATTGAGTGTGATCGTCGCAACACCATCCTTGACCTCGTAGTTGAAATCGTACACAATACCCCTTTCCAATTTATGAATTAGGATTTCTGATTTAAGATTGCACCGTTCCACCATCGACGTTGATTGCTTGTCCCGTGATACCGCGCGCATCTTCGCCGACCAGCATTACGGCGACGGCCGCTATCTCTTCAGGCGTGATGAGACGATGTTGCGGACTAGAATTTTCCAACGCGGCACGCGCGTCGGCTTCTGACAATTTTGTGCGCGCGACGATGTTGGCGACGGAACGATCCGTCATCGGCGTATTGACGTAGCCGGGGCAAATCGCGTTGACCGTGATATTATGCGCGACCAATTCTACCGCGAGCGCGCGTGTCAGACCCAGGACACCATGCTTTGCCGCCGTGTACGCCGCGATGTATCTGCCGCCCACTTTCGCCGCCGTCGATGCAATGTTGATAATGCGTCCCCAGTTCGCCTCGATCATCATCGGCACAACCGCTTTGGTGACGTAGTAAACCGAATTCAGATTCGCATCGATCATTTTATGCCAGAGCGCATCGTCGTGTCCGACAAACTTACTCGATGCCGACGCACCCGCGTTGTTGACGAGAATTGTAATCTTGCCGACTTGCGCGACTGCGTTCGCAATTGAATCCGGTTGTGTCACGTCACATGTCACCGCAAGCCCGTCGCCGCCTTGTTCGCGAATTATCGCCGCAACGTTTTCAACATCGGCCAAAGTCCGCGCCGCCACCGCAACGCGAATGCCTTGTCGCGCCAGCGCGACCGCAATCGCTTTGCCGATTCCTTTGCCGCCCCCAGTCACTAATGCAGTCTGTCTACTGTTCACTGGCTCTATCCAAACGGTTCCCACGCCGTCACATGCTCCGGTTTGATTTTGTAAATGCGGCGCACTTCATTCGGAAAACGCCATGTCAGCGGATACTTGTCGCGTCCGATATAACGCCACGCGATTTTATCGAGATGCTCGTCCGCCCCTTGCTCCGTAATTTCGACGACGCGCCCGCGAATGCCAAGATAGCGATTCGGATTATCGGGGTCGGGAATTTGAATCGCGACAATCGGATTGCGTTCCATGTTCAAATCTTTTTGTCGCCCCTTGGCAGAATTGATCAAAATGTGTGTGCCATCGTAATCGACCCAGACCGATGTGACTTGCGGCGTGCCATCGGGCATCATTGTGGCGAGATGACCGAACGACTCTTTTTGGAAAATATCGAGGAATTCGCGCGGGATGGTTCCGGTCGATGGCTGCTGTTTGCGCCACGCTTCGTATTGCGCGATAAATTCAGGCGCTTGGCGTTTCAATCGATTGTAGCCGACGCGATTGCTGCGCGTGACCACGGCGTAAGCGAACGGAACGGGATCGAGGTGCATGTAACCCTTGACATTCTCGAGCCAGGACAAACTCTTGAGCGCGGCGTCTTGGAATTGATCGACCATCGGTTTCCGTACGCGTTGAAACTCGACGAGTGCCGCGTCAAGCGATGGCTGCTCCGCGAAACATTTCGCCAACGCAATCGAATCTTCAAGCGCGAGCTTGGTACCGGAGCCGATAGAAAAATGCGCGGTGTGAAGTGCGTCGCCCAGCAAGACTCGATTACTAAAATGCCAGCGTTTGTTTTTGATCAGCGGAAAATTGATCCACTTTGAATTATTCGACACCAAGCGATGACCTGCCAAGTCGTCTTTGAAAACATCGGCGAGATAGTTCAGCGTCTGCGCTTTTGACATTTTCGCCAAGCCCGAACGCAACCAGGTCTCCGGCGGCACTTCGACGATAAACGTGCTGTCGGTCTTGCTAAAGCGATACGAATGCGCGATGAACAGCCCATCGTCGGTTTCGCGAAACGTCAGCGTTAGACCATCGAACGTTTGCGGTGTGCCGAGCCAGATGTACTTGTTCTGACGCAAATCGTTGAGCGGCAAAAAGAAATCGCTATAGGTGCGGCGAACCAGACTGTTCACGCCATCCGCGCCAACGAGCAAATCGCATTGTTCGAGCTGCGCCAGTTGCGCTTCGTCGTTGATCGCCGTGCGAAAGTGAATCTCAATCCCAAGTTGTTCACAGCGTGTTTGCAGCGCATTCAAAAATGCAAGGCGCCGAATGCCGTACGTCACATTGCCGCGCGCCGTAATTTTTTCGCCGCGATGGACCACGGCGACGTGATCCCAGTGTTGCGTCGCGGGTTCGATGGCGGCAAATGATTCCGGATCGTTTTCGCGCAGCAGGTTCATCGTCTTTTGCGAAAACACGACGCCAAAACCAAACGTGTCCGACGGCGCATCGCGCTCGTACATCGTGATCGTGTTGGCTGGGTTTTGCTTTTTCATCAGGATGGCAAAGTAAAGACCTGATGGTCCTCCGCCGATGATGTTGATTTTCACGTGACCTCCGGTCGCGTCGTCGGATATTTTTCGTACAACCGCTCGGCGATGACGCGCCGCAAGCGCGTGATACCCTCGTAAATATGGGCATAGGATGTATAGAGTGGCGCGATACCGAGACGAATGTTGTCGGGATATCGGAAATCGGGAATCACTTTCATTTCTTCGATGAGTGCGCGGCCGATGCGTAGCCCTTCGGGATGTCCCAGTGAAACGTGCGAACCGCGATGATTTGCATCACGCGGCGAGTTGAGTTTCACTCCCAACGGCTTGAGCATCTCTTCCCACAATGCGATCAAGTATTCCGTTTGCTGCACCGATTTTTCGCGCAAGCGTTCGATCCCAGCTTCCAGAATCAATTCGACCGATGGCTCGACGGCTGCAAGTGAGAGCATCGTCGGCGTGCCAGCGAGAAAACGCGTGATGCCCGACACAGGTTGATAATTTGGTTCCATTTCGAATTGATTCTTTTGCCCGAACCAACCCCAGATCGGCGATAACAATTGCGATTGTAAATCCTTGTGCACGTAAAGAAACGCGGGCGACCCAGGTCCACCGTTCAAATATTTGTACGTGCAACCGACAGCGAGATCGACGCCGCATTCATCCAACGCCAGCGGCATCGCGCCGACCGAGTGACACAAATCCCACAGCACCAACGCGCCTGAGCGATGTGCCGCCTCTGTGATCGCGCGCATGTCGTACACATAGCCGCTTTTGAATGCCGTGTGCGTCAGCTCGACGAGCGCTGTGTCCGTGTTGATAGCACGCGCGATTGCATCATTCGATACGATCAATCCATCTTCCGAATGGATTATTTCTAATCGATACTCTGCGCCGAGGAGCTGGGCGACGCCTTGCAGAACGTAAACGTCCGTCGGAAAGTTGAGATCGTCGGTAACGATGGTATGGCGACCAGGGCGCGCGCGCAATGCCGCCATCGCCAGTTTGAAAATATTTACCGAGGTTGAATCGCAGACGATCACTTGATCGGTTTGCGCGCCGATGAGTTGTGCGATCTTTGCGCCAACGCGTTGCGGCGCAGTGAACCAACCCTCGCCCCAGCCGCGAATCAAGCGCTGTCCCCATTCATGATCGACCGCATCGCGGACGCGGTCGGCGGTGCGCTTGGGTAATCGTCCGAGCGAATTGCCCTCGAGATAAATCGTGTCCGGATCGTCAATGACAAATTCGTCGCGGAAATGCGCGAGCGGGTCGTGGCGGTCCAAGTCAATTGCAAACTCAAGCGAGTTTATCATTATTTGTACCAACCTGTAATGTCGGCTGTGAGTAGAGAAGCGAAGTTTCATTCAACATAGCGAGCCAACTTATCTAGTGTCAACCGCGTGCCGGTTTTATTGTCCTCGGGGCGAATGCCTGAAGGAATATTCTTGAAGGTGATGGTAACTCTAGTTCCGCTGTCTCTACCCTCAAATTTGACCTCCATAATCATTTCTCCTGAGAAAGAGGGATTGTCCGAATCAAAGGTTATCGCTTGAACGATTTTTCGGGATGGCACAAGTTCGACGAACCGTGCGGTATATCGGTCCTCCTTTTTTCTTGTCTTGCCGCGAGATTCTTTTTCCGATTTAGGATAGAAGAGGGACATCTCATACCCTCCGCCCACTCGAAGATCAAAACTGTGAACCTTGCCGGTCATTTCTCCCGGCGCAAGCCAAGCGGCTAAAGCTTTTGGATTTGTGAATGCTCGATAGAGAGTTTCCGGCGATGCCTTGATGGTTTTCGAATTACGCGTGGAGTTTGACATTTGGTTTTTCCTTCAACTAGTCATTATCCTAGACCCATTACACTCCCGAAGTCATCCTCGACCGCACTTGCCACAGCTCTTCAAAAAACCTGGGTCGCACTTGGCGCTCTTCAAAGATGCGATTCTTTTCTTGAATCTTGATGCCTGCCGTTTCCATCAAGTACTCGGGACCGAGAAAACCTGTGCCTGATTTTGCGCCGATCATTTTTTCGACCATGCTGACGTGACGCAAACGCCAAAAGCGAAATGCTTCGTCAAACTCGATGAACGTATCGGCGAGATCGGCGAGATCGGCATTGGGGTTTGGCACATTGGCGAGCGTGAACAGCGCGTCGTAATTCTCGATGCCGCGTTGTCGAACAGCGTGGCGAAACGCGTCGCCAAGCGATGGCTGAGCGATGCGCTCGGATTGACGCGGCGTCAAAAGTTGAATTGGTAATTTTTCGTTGCCCTGCAAATAATGTGTAAACGTGGAATCGTCGCGCAAGCCGCACACAATTTCGATTTCACGAAACTGATAACTTTCCGTGCCGCTTGCGGGCGAAAGACCAGTGACCAGCACCTTGCCATCGCGCTCCATGCGCTGCGAACGAAAACGCATGAAATCGAGCGGCAGCATCGTCGCAGGAATTTCGATTTGCTGATTGAGCAGACGCTGAATTTGTACGACGTGCCGCAGCAAGCGTGTCGCATTGGCGATGTCTCCGTCGAAGAGTCGCTTGATCGCTTGATCGATGTGATCGAGGATGACCTTGAACCAGATCTCAAAACATTGATGAACGACGATGAACATGTTCTCGTCCACACTAATTTGTTCCGGTTTCATCAACGCGGTGGGCGGAGAACCAACTTCTGCCCAATCGGCTTTCGGTCCGTCTTGCAAATCGAGCAGCTCCGACAAGCGCAGCCATTCGGCATAAGAAGCAGCGCGCGTCGATTTGGGAACCAGCGTCTGCTTGACGAGTTTTGCAAAGCGCGTGCGAAATGATGTCAGATGCGCGCTGTATTCGCGGGTTGCATCGGTCAGCGCAGGATCGTTCGAGTTGGGTAGGTGACGCGCAAGTGCAACGATTCCGGATAATTGATCGGAGAAAATTTTGTTGCGCGAAGAGCGCAAGCGTTTCGTTAGCATTAGCTCGCGGACGACGAGGCTTTCGAGCAGGTCGGCGTGTTGCTCGAACAGCTTGAAGAGCGCGATGCCGCGTCGCAAAAGTTTGATCGATTCAAAGGTCGCGCCGTTGTCGGAGAGAATCGCGCGCAAATCGGCGAGCAGAACGCTGAACCATAATTCGTACCATTGGTAGCCTGTGAGGAGAATTAATTCGCCGGGGGAAGGGGGAACAGAATTGGAGGATTGAAGCGTGAGCAAACGCGGGACGCGGATATAGGTGCAGTAATGGGTTTGATACGGGCATGCGACATGATGACCACATTCTGGATCATCGCGCCAAGCCGCAGGTTTGTACATTCACGCCTCCCGCTCATTCAACAAGGTTGGGAATCAATGCGAGCCAAGTATAGCAAACAACAATCGCCATTGTCAACGGCATTTTGCCTATCCTTTCGCTTCAATACGTTGACTGAAAGATTGTCTCTTGTTATACTTGACTAGAGTCTTGTTTATCCATTCGCGCCAGGTTGCGCGAATAGATCGGCGAACACCTGCTGCTGGGTGCGCGCATCGATTGCGCCCAATGGCGGGTTTTGTTTTTCAGATGTTTGGAGCTTGATGGCGTATAGAATGAAAAAATCAAGGCGCTCTGTAAAATCGAATTGCTCACCGCGATCACAGCTTGTTCGCGCTCAAGAAGAATTGCGTCAGCGCGCAGCCGAGCTTGCGATCATCAATAGCGTTCAGCAAGGATTGGTCACCCAGCTCCACGTTCAAGATATTTACGATTTGATCGGCGACAAGATTCGCGAAATTTTTAATGCCCAGGTCTTTATGATCTCGACGTACGATCCGCAGACGGACACGGTCCGGCATCGGTATGCCATTGAGCGGGGCAAGCGGGTGTATGTGACTGTGCCCCAGCCGGTGGGCGGCTTTAGGCGGCGCATCATCGAGTCCGCGGAACCGCTGCTCGTCAACACCAACGTGGGCGAGCAGGCGCGCGTGTTGGGGCAACCCACTTTGCCCGGCACGGAAACGCCGCGCTCCTGGCTCGGCGTGCCGATGCAGGTGGGCAAGCGCGTGACGGGTGTGATGAGCTTGCAAAATCTCGATCAGGAGAACGCGTTCACCGAATCCGATGTGCGTCTACTGCAAACGCTCGCTTCTTCGCTGAGCGTCGCGCTCGAAAACGCGCGGCTTTTCGACGAGACGCAGCAGCGCGCGGTCGAACTCGCCACGGTCAACCGCGTGAGTCATGCGCTGGCATCCCAGGTCGAACTGGATGCGCTCATCCAACTCGCGGGGCAACAGATTCGGGAAACGTTCAATGCCGATATTGCCTACATCGCCTTGCTCGATGCGGCGAATCACTGCATCGAGTTTCCGTACACGTTTGGCGAAACTTTCACGGCGATTCAAATCGGCGAAGGGTTGACGAGCAAGATTATCGAAACGCGCCAGCCGTTGTTGATCAATCACGATATGGAAATTCGCCGCGCACAGATCGGCGCCACCCAGGTCGGCATCGACGTTAAATCGTACCTCGGCGTGCCGATCTTGGTTGGCGCGCAAGCCATCGGCGTCGTGAGCGTGCAATCCATTCACCACGAAGGGCGTTTCAATGAAAACGATCAGCACTTGCTCATGACCATTGCTGCCAACGTCGGCGTAGCCATCGAACGCGCGCAACGGTTCCACATCGAAAAACGGCGGGCGGAACAATTTCAACTAATCGCCGAGATCGGACGCAACATCGCTTCACTGCTCGATACGAATCGAATCATGGAGCAGGTGACCCAGGTACTCCGCCGAGTATTCAACTACTATCATGTCGGCATCGGCTTGATCGAAGGCGATGAGGTGGTCTATCGCGTGGGAGCCGGCGTGTTGTGGGATGACCCGCATTTCACGTTCAAGCCGCAGCGTCTGCGGATTGGTAAGGAAGGTCTCACCGGCTGGGTAGCGGAACACGGCGAGCCGGTCTTGCTTTCGGACGTGATGCAAGATCCGCGCTATGTGGTGATGCAAGGATGCGCCACGCGCTCGGAACTGATCGTTCCCATCGTCGTCAAGGACAAGGTGATTGGCGTGCTCGACGTGCAAAGCGATCAACTCGACGCCTTTGATAGCACAGACCTCGCGGTGGCGCAATCGATTGCGAACCAAACCGGCATCGCCATCGAAAATGCGCGGTTGTACGAGCGTGCCCAAGAATTGGCGGTGCTGCAGGAACGCAATCGGCTGGCGCGCGATTTGCACGATGCGGTGACCCAGACGCTTTTCTCCGCCACGCTCATCGCCGATGCGCTGCCTTCAACCTGGGAAGACAATCCCAGGGAAGGTCGACAATTGTTGCAAGAGTTGCGCCAACTCAGCCGTGGCGCGCTCGCCGAAATGCGGACGCTGCTGTTGGAACTTCGCCCCGCGGCGCTCATCGATACGAAATTGGGCGACCTATTGCGTCAGCTCGGCGAGGCAGCCAGTGGACGGACGGGGTTGAATGTCGTCGTGCAAGTGGAGAGTGATTGCAAACTGCCGCCCGAAGCGCACATTGCGATGTATCGTATCGCTCAAGAAGCGTTGAACAATGTGATCAAGCATTCACGCGCCACGCAAGTGACCATCGATCTGAATTGTATCCCAGGTCGTAACCATCAAGTCCAAGTTGTCGAACTGTCTATCCGTGACGATGGTCGTGGTTTCGATGTAAACCAAGTGTCGTCCGGGCGTTTGGGCTTGGCGAGTATGCGTGAGCGCGCGCAAGCGATTGGTGCAGAATTGACGGTCGCAAGTCGTCCGGGGGGCGGCACCCAGATCAAGGTCGTGTGGGATAATACCCCAAGTGAGGAGCAGGAATAGATGGAAACACAGAATCCGATTCGCGTGTTGGTCGTGGACGATCACGGCATGGTGCGGCGTGGCATTGTCACCTATCTCAAGAGCAACGCCGATATACAAGTAGTCGGCGAAGCGGAGAATGGGCGCGAAGCCATCGAACTGTGCGAGCAATTCGCGCCGAACGTTGTGCTGATGGACGTGACGATGCCGGAGATGGACGGCGTTACGGCGACGCGCGCGATCAAACAAAAACAACCGCAGATCCAAATCATCGTCTTGACGAGTTTTCCGGAAAAGGCATTGGTCCAAGATGCGTTGCAAGCGGGAGCAATCAGTTATCTGTTGAAGAATGTCTCAGGCGAAGATTTGGCCGCGGCGATTCGTGCCGCAGCGGCAGGTCGCTCCACGTTGGCGCAAGAAGCAATTCAGGCGCTCGTGCAACCTCAAGCGCCCGCCGAGCCAGCTTCGGCACCGGCTCTGACGGCGCGTGAGCGCGAGGTGTTGGCGTTGCTCGTCAAAGGGTTGAACAACAACGAAATCGCGGAGCGATTGGTCGTGAGTCATGCGACGGCCAAAGCGCACGTGAGCAATATTTTGTCAAAACTCGGCGTGTCTAATCGCGCCGAAGCGGTGGCCGCGGCGATTCAGCAAAAACTGGTTTCGAATTAGATTAGAAACGATCGTCCCTGGTTCATGCTTGCCAATGCGCATTGAGCCACGCGCGGAGTGGTTCAGCAATTTGAATGTCCGTCATTGCCTTGGGGTCCAGTGAGCGATCTTCGTACGTGAAACACACGAGGTCGTTCAGCGATGGCGGGCGCTTTTCGAGCGGTACGCGCGCGTGCAAATTGTACGGATAGTTGTACGTCGGCGGTAAGCTGCGAATGCGCTCCGGTTCCAGCGACGAGACCAACAGCGCGCTCCAGATCGCCTGAAACAAAAAGATCTGATGTCGCTCGTCCGCGCAGGCGTGCGCTTGAAACGCTTGATCGCAAACGAGTCGTTCGAAAAGATCGAGCCAACGGCGCAGCAATCCTTTCTGCGGATCGATTGCGAATGCGTGCGAGTTGAAATACGCGCGCAAGGGTTGTTCATCGACGAACGACTCGACGGTAGAGGCGATGTCGGACACGCCGACGGCTGCGTAAATCGTTTTCCAGTAAACATCAAGCGGATCACTCGTCGGCAACCCGATATTGCGAATATGCACCGGGCGCACCGCCGCATCGAACGTGCCGCCAAGATCGAAGAGTAATGGCGGTTGAACAATGAGACAATTCGAGTCGATCCAAACGAGCGAGTGTATTTCTGTCGTCACCCTCGTTTCAGCTTGCGCGCACGCGAATACCTTGTCGCCGAACTCATAATGGCGCACGGTCTCTGGCATTTGAAGCGGAATGACTTGGATGCCGTTTCCCGCGAGATCGCGGCAGGGTGCATCAAGCGAGTTCGTTTCAAAGACCCACATCGGGCAATTACACAACGCGCCGCCAAACGCGCGAATGCTGTCCATCAACATTCGCGCGCGTTTTTTTTCGGCGCGTGATCGGACAACAGTCAAGAAAACCACCCGTTCGCTCATTGAATTCCCTCGGGCAAATGAATCGCAAACTTGCACCAGAGTGCGCCAGTTAGAATAGTTTCGACGACTTTGGCTTTGAGCGGCTGTCCAAACACACCTTCCCAATATTTTTTGTGAAAGCCCGAACTGCATTCGCAGAATGCCGGTGGGACGCGCACATCATTCGCACGCAGAGATTCTTTGACCCAGGGACAATGGCAATAGTGATAGTGCTTGGCTGGCTCGTCGGTCGCGGCAAGATAGGCGACTGTATTGTATGGAATCTTGGCTTCGTAGATTACGTTGCCGACGTGAACGCCTTGGCGAATTTCGGGATGCTCCGCGACGTAAGCGATCACGTCATCGGTAATTTCCTGCGTAAAGTATAAACGATTTTCGCGTTTGAGTTGTTCGAGGGAGGCGATAAAGTCGTCACCTTTTTTTTGCAGAAACTCGTCCAGGTCTTGACATGCGAGAAACTTGGCACGTTCGGCCGGATCGGCATTGCCCAACGTGCGGAGGCAATTGGCAAGCATGGGGCGATACACTTGCGGCGCGATCAAACTTTCCAGGCGCGTGATCACTGCCTGCGTAAACGCCGGTTTGGCTGAGTTGGGCGTACCCAGTACTGGCAACTCCAACCCGGCGAAAACCTCATCGCGTTTGTGTTTGCCCACTGCATCCGCCAAACGCGTGTGCAAATTGTCCATCGCCTCTGCGCCGTCGAGCAATTCCACCACCGCGACATAGATCGCGCGATCCTGTACGAACAGTCCATAGCGCGCGAGCGCGATGTAATTCTCGTACGTGTTCTCGCCATCGCGAATCATCTGCGTCGAGAACGCGAGCACTGCGTCTTTGGGCGGTACTTTTGATTCGCCCAGAAATTGCTCAAATTTTTCTGCAATGGCGATGAACGAATCCATCTTGTCGGCGGGTGTTTTCCTCCCGCGCAGAAACTCGCGGAATGCTTCTTGGTCCATTTTGTTTTCTCCTCAGCGTGTTAGTTTCAAGTCGAATCGGTAGGATGTGCGCGTCCACTCTTGGATGTGAGACGTTGCGCGATGGTATCACGACGCCAGCATTGTCCGGTCGGATTGCTCACCGAACTCTGCAAAAAGTTGGTTGCTTGATGCCATGAGGTTTCGTTGGGGATGACGTGCATTGCGCCTCGGTAGAATTCGATAAGCGCGGCGCGGCCTGTTGCGTCCGCGACGAGATAGTGGAGTGGTGGTCCGCCGCCCATGTTGATGTTGTACTGCTGAAAGATCGCCACGGCCTCGTCCACACTTGCCGCCGAATCGAGAATCTTGCGGATGATTCTCAACAAACCGAGCGTCGGTTTGCTTGGATCGTTTTTCATCTGACCGTCTGGCACGGCAGCCATGCCAAGCACGAGACCGCGCGCGTTCATTCCATCGAATGGGAGCGAGGGCGCATTCAACAGCGCGCGGCGTTCGGCAAGCGACAAATCGGTGAGGTTGTTTGCGCGCGTTCCGGCAAAACCCAGGTACGCTATATCGACCATCGCGACGGACGCATAGCCATTCGGCGGCGCGGTGAAAAGCAAGATCGCCGGGCTGTGCTCCCAATCAAAGTTGCGGCCGTAGAACATATTGTTTGCATCGCCGAGCGTAGCAAAGAGCGAGCATGCCCAGGCACGCTGAGGTTCGATTGAAATATTCGCCATCGAGTTGCTTTCGATCAAGGGCGAACGTGCCTCGTACGCGCCGATATAGCGCATCGTGTACAGCGGATGATCGTCCACCTTTTGCAGACTTGATAGTGTCGCCGCTTGTTGCGCGGTCAAGCCATCGGCGCGCGGCGTTGGCGTTGGCAACGGGCTGGGCGAAGGTGGCGCAGTACACGCGTTCATGAATAGCGCGCTGAGGGTGAGCACCAACCAGAGTGCGCCATATCGAATGCGGCATGGATGAATGTGATCGGCGTTTATCCGCGTTGGTCTGCGTCCCATACTCACTTGCCACTGCGCGCGATGTAATCGTCCACTGTGCGCTCTAGAATCGCGAGCGGCATGCTGCCGTTACCCAAGACAACATTGTGAAATTCTTTGAGATCAAAACGGTCGCCCAACTTGTCTTTAGCTTTTTGGCGCAAATCCAAAATCTTGATCATGCCGATCTTGTACGCCGTTGCTTGCCCCGCCCAGCAAATATACCGGGCTACCTCGGCATCGGCGGTTCCACGCGGTAACCCCGCTTCGGCGAGCATGTAATTGATCGCTTGCTCGTACGACCACTTTTTCGCGTTGATGCCAGTGTCCACGACGAGTCGCGCCGCGCGCATCAATTCGTACTGCAAACGTCCGATATCACCTTGCGGATTCGTCTTGTATGCACCTGGTTCCCACATCAAACGTTCGGCGTACAACGCCCACCCTTCGACGTACCCATTGAAGCTAACCTCGTTGCGAAAGAACGGCAATTTCAATTCTTGCGCGATGGCGATCTGCGTGTGATGCCCTGGAATCGCTTCGTGGTACGCGAGCGACGGCATGTTGAATTTGGACTGGGTTCCCTGCGCGGCGGCGTAAAATGCGCCAGGGCGCGAGCCATCAATTGCGGCGGGGATGTAATAGCCGCCGGTGGGTCTACCAATGACGATCACCTTCGCTTTGGGTTTCAGATCGAACACTGGTGCGATGTAGTCTTCTGTTCCTTGAATGATTGCTTCGTAACCTTTGACGATTTGCTCGCCCTGTAACACGCCGCTGTCACGCGCCGCGCGGCCGATAATGTCTGCGATGCTTGTATCGGTCGGATAGCCAATTTCTTTAGCGACCGCGCGGATCTCGGCTTGGATGCGGGCGACCTCGCGCAAACCCAGGTCGTGAATCTGTTCGGCGGTCAAGTCGGTTGTCGTTTGGCGACGGAGGGCAAACGCATAGTATTCTGCACCGTTGGAAAATTTCCACACTCCGGCATCGTTCGTCGCCGTCTTCTCCTGTTGTTCCATGAAATCGGTCATGGCGCGAAATGCCGGCAAGACGGATGCGTCGATTTCTTTCTCGGCGGATTTCAACACGGATTCTTTTTCGACATCGCCGATATTTTTCAGCGCGTTGACTTTGCCTTGAAACACGGTAAAGAACGGCGTCGTGCGCGCACTGCTCTGCGCAATGGTACGCAGTTCGCGCAGGACAACCGGGAAATAAAATTTGGGAAGAATAACGCCCACGTCTTGTCGGCGTTTCATCCCATCGAGCAATTGGTCAACCTGGCGTTTCACTTGCGCTAGGCGCGCGACATAGTCCTTTGCCTCGGCGAGATTGCGGACGGGATGAATATCGGTAAAGAACTGGGTCAGGTTGGTGTGGTAACTGATGAGGACCGGACTGAGCGGATAATCGGCGTACATGAATGCGTGCGCGCGAATCTGGTCGGCGAGGTACCACGCGTAAATGTCGTACGAGAGTTGCTGCGCCGCAGAAAGTTGCGCGCGGTCGTACGACAACAATTGTGCGCGCGTCGCGATTTCGAGCTTTTGCGTCTCGCGGATGTACGCGTCGGATAGGTCGTTGAGTTTGTCATGGCGGACACCGAACTGTTGCGCCATTCCCAGTTCAGTGATTCTTTCGGGATAGCGTGCGATGAGCGAGCGATACGACTGGTCGAGAAATGTGTCGAAGTTAACTTGGGGAGCAAGCACGGTACTCATCGTCGGCAATGCCGCCGACGCAGTGGTTGGCGCAGGCGTACTGGCAATCGTTGGCGATGATGTCGGCTGACCTGCCGCGCACGCGACCAGGAATAAACAAATCAAGGCCAGTGTTATTCTAATTTTCATAGCTATCTCCCAATGCTATTTTTGATCCGTCGCAAACGAAAAGTGCATTTGCACCGTCACCCATTTGCCATTGCGTTTCTCGATGACGCCGGTCCACCGACAATTGTCCCAACCGCCCGGCTTGCTGTTCCATTCGCCGTGATCGTCCAGGTAGCACGCGTACCATGCGACGGTACCGGATTCGGAAAATTGAAGACGCAGATCGCGAATCGCAAAATCGGTTGCTTTGAACGCATCGCTCATCCACGCGCGTTCGGCGAGTTGTCGG
>JACRMI010000168.1 GCA_016215025.1 Chloroflexota bacterium | reverse complement strand
GGGGTGGTCGTTTGGCTTTCTTGGAAGGCGGTACAGGACGGGACGCTGACCGCCAGACCTGAAACCACCAGAGGCCAATGAACCAAAGCGCGAGGATAACACCGAAACGAGGTAAAGCAACGGTCCAAGGTGTTGCAATCATGCGAAAATCTTGCTCCATGGTGCGAGGTAGGAATAAGGAACAAGAATAATCGCGTGGAAATATTTGTCAAGGGACAATTGTCGCTCTTTCCAACTTGCTTGTGGACCGCGAATTATCCACCGCGTTCGATATTGTTGGCGAACCTTCAGGCATCAAGCCGGGTCAGTTTGATGCAGGCGCGAAAGCCGTGGGACGAACCTGGGTGAACGGTTCCCCGGCTAACCATCGCACCACCCGCATCACATTCATCGCTGTGGCAATAAGCAAATGTTGTAAATGGGTTTTGGCAAGCCCCAGATATCGCGTCCGCCGCAAAGCAAAGGAACGTACCCCATACGAGAGCGTGCCTTCAATTCCAGACCGCTGGGCATACTGTTCTTTGAAGGCGGCCGTCTGTTCGCGTGTGCGTGCGATTTTCAAAGCGTGCTGATGGGCCTGGGGACGCACGGTGACGGTCCGCCGCGGCGGAGTGGAATGCGTGCATTGAAGTTGCGTGGGACACGCTCGACAATCCCGTTTGGCAAACTTGATCTGAATCACCGCTGTGCCGTGATTATTGATCGCCGGCGTCCAAAACTGACTGAGTTTTCCCGCTGGGCACCGTGCTTGTTGTTTCTCCCAATCAATTTGAAAGTCGGTGGCCGCAAATCCATTTCCCCCGTCGTGGGACTGCCATCCCGTATCGTGCCGAGTGGGTCCCACTAAGTTGACGCCATACTCGGTTTGGCTGGTCACCAAAAGTTCCGCATCCAGATAGCCCGTATCCACCAAATGAGCGGCCGGCAAGAGGTCTTTTTGCTGAAGGGCTTGATGAATTGGGGTGGTCATCTTCCCATCCGCCGTTGTGGCTAGGGTGGTCTCGACCTGGGTGATGATGCGAGGAGAATCAGCATCGCAGGTTTCGGTGAGATGAATCTTGTAGCCGATCCAACCGGTTTCACGTTTGGTGCAATACCGCACCTCGGCGTCATAGGGAGAACGAATGCGTTGGGCCGCCGGCGGCAATTCATCGACTTGGCGCCAACGTAACCGACCATCGCCACGCCCGGTGTAATTTTGCAGCCACACGCGGCGCACCAGTTGCACGGCGGGAAGCTCACGCAACCAGGCAGGAGCGTCTGGTGCATAAATCGCTTGCAGTAAACTGGCACCATCCGCACCGATACCTTCGGCATAGGCCTCCCGTTGGGCTTGGCCGCTGGGTAAGCGATAATCCTGCACGCGTGTCCCATAGCGGTCGACCCACGTCGATGGGGTATGCGCTCGGGTCCACTCGGGCATCACCGTCGCTAGTTGCTCCAAGGCGTGCCGAAGGGTTTCTCCGATCACTTCGAGACGGTTCAAATCACGCACAGCACCAAGGATAATGGTTGAATCGGTTCGTTGTTGCCCACGGGCTTTCAATAATCCTTGGTCACGAAGATGCCTGAGCAATTGGTCGAGGAGGTGTTCTTCCCACTGATGTTCGAGCAATCGCTGCCGAAATTCGCTGAGCACACTGAAATCAAACCCGGGATCGGTCAGTTCTAAACCCAGCAGATATTTCCAATCGATGCGTGTGCGCACAGCATCGGCGGCTTGGCGATCCGACAGACCTTCAGCAAACTGGAGGGGGAGCACCAAGGTCAAGCATGCAGGGGAGAGTGCCGGTTGTCCATCTGATGGAAACAACTCCACAAAATCAGCGTCCTGGAAGACAGGGCCGAGTGCATCGAACCAACGCATGTAGATATTTCCCTGCGGGAAAATGGCATGAGCGACTCGAGCGGTTTCTTCCGGAATCGAATAGGGGGTCTGAGGATGCAAGGACATGGTAGCCTCCAGGAGAGTGTGTGTCTGGAGTATGACCATCCTTTAGCCGTTTGGCAAGTCCGTCCCTCATATATTGATATTTCTGGAAATGCCCAAAGGAGGTTCGCCAACAATATCGCGTCCAATGGGAGCACCCCTTTTTTATTCCTCAGTTGATTGTGGCAGCAAAGGCATTCATTGCGAATGAGTGGTTCCCCAAACCAAGCACCAGCCGTGTGGTCAAAGTAATTGGCAGAGTGTTGTCTAATTGTCCACTTGTTGAACACGATATACTGGGACAGCGTATGCAAGGCAGCATCAGAATTTCGCATAAACTGGATAGCAACTTGTCGACGATTCTTTGTTGTGCTACAATCGTTATAATCATATGACGGTACAGAGCAAACAAAGGTCATTCGAAATGGACGATCCTAATAAGCTGATTCAGGAGCAATTCGGCGCGCACGCGAACGATTATGTTACAAGCCAGGTACATGCCCAAGGTCAAAGCCTATCGCGCTTGGTTGAGCTGACGCAACCAAAGAAAGATTGGTCGGTACTCGACGTTTCGACCGGTGCAGGACATACTGCACTGACATTCGCTCCACTTGTCGCTAAGGTAATTGCATGCGACCTCACGCCAGAAATGTTGGATGCCGCACGCAAACTTGCAAACGAACGCGCAATCACGAACGTCGAGTTCAAGCCCGCCGACGCCCACGCACTGCCGTTCGACGAAAACACATTCGACCTTGTGACGAACCGCATCGCATTGCATCACTATACCGATGCACGCAAGGCAATTGGAGAGATGGCACGTGTGTGTAAACAAAACGGACTCGTTGCCTTAACCGATAATATCGTTCCGCCAGACAAAGTCACTGCTGGTCATATAAACCACTTTGAACAACTGAGAGATCGGTCACATAATTGGGCATATCCAGTCGCGCGATTGGAGGCAATGTTTGCGGATACAGGACTGAAGATCAAGCATATTGAAATTTTCTCAAAAGAAATAGAATTCGATCCGTGGGCAAATCGGACCGGCACAAGTGAAGAGACAAAAGCGAAATTGCGCCAGTGGCTTGGTGATCCACCGGATACCGTACGTCAATGGCTGACACCTCGAAGGGATGGCGTTAAGATATTCTTTGCATTGCATGAGGCGATCATTGTCGGAAGAAAAGCATAATGCCAATCCATGCGAAATATTTTGCCTCTACGAAACATAGGCAATAGAATGCAAACAGACGGATCGCTCGATGGTCTACTAAGATGTAGCGAACATGATTGCCCGATGCTTCGAATTGGGAATCAATACGAGTGTGTGATCGAACGAGTCGATGCCCACCTCGGCGGGAAACGGGTGAAAGATATTCTTCCTGACAGCCAAGAAACGCCTTTTGAGCTGGCATTTGAAGATGGTCATACGCTGCCGCTTCTTTGCCCAGATTGCGGCCGTTCGCTTCATGTTTCTCATCAAAACGAAGACCAAGTATTGAACGAAGTCACTGGTCTGTATCTTGTGGGACTCGCCTATGTGGAACCAGAGGAAGAACGACCAGGGCTTGCATTGATATTTTCGCGCGATCCGAATGCCGATCTGGAAAATCCGACGACATCTACACAAGAGATAGTTTTACACCTCGACAGCGCTCGAAGATTAACCTGTCCAGATGAACACACTCGTTTCGCTCGGAGCATTAGGAACGTCCGTCCGAGAAGACGTGGGGCACGAAAGAGTCGGAGATAGCGACAACAGTTCTCACAGATTCTTCTGAGTCCGGTCAATAACGACGAACTGCTTGGCGAGAAAAATAAACGGGCGAGTACTGCGCTACCCGTCCCGTTTACTGCGAATGGTTTGTTGTCACTCCTTTATTGTTGTGTCATGAAGTCGTTCCTGAAGTTTCGTCTTGATTTGTCCGTCTTGTCGGCGTTCCCATCATTGAGGAGATGTCCATTGGTTCAGATTGCAAGACAAAACACCTGTAATTGTTATTATCACTTTGAGAAACTGCGTGACCCATCGCACAACTGGGTCTATCCCGTGCCGCGCCTCGAAGCGATGCTGGTCGATGTTGGGTTAAAAATCGAGCACACGGAAAGTTTCAGGAAGGAAATGGAATTCGAGCCGTGGGCAGATCGCATGAACGTCAGCGCCGAAAACAAAGCGAAATTGCGCGCGCTCCTCTTCAAAGACATGATCGCCAGCGCGCGGGAGTTTTTGATGCCGCGTACCGACGGCGACAAAGTGTATTTCAGCTTGACCGAAACGATCATTATTGCACGCAAAGGATAAACGCTTGCCCCGCGCCAATGCTATCATCGATTCATTTGCATCCGTCATCCAGCCACACCGCCGCATTATCGATATTGGCGCAGGCAAGGGATTGCTTGCGCAAGAAATGGCGCAGCGTTTCGATGCGCGGGTGACGATAGTCGATGTCGCTAGCTACAATCAAACGCGTTTGCCACTGAGCGTATGCGATAGTTGCGCGCTTGCCTTCGCCGACAATAGTTTCGATTATGCACTGCTCAGTTTCGTTCTGCATCACAGTCAAAATCCCGATTTCATTTTACGCGAGGCGCTGCGCGTGGCGCGTGAGGTTATCGTCGTCGAGAATCACGTCGAAGGAAAATTGCGCGGCGCAGTGACGCGCCTCATCGATTCCTGGCCCGCGATTCAGTATGGCACGCCGCCATGTTATTTTACAAAGACACGCGACGAGTGGTTGCGATGGTTCGAACAATTTTCTGTCGAACCTAAAACCTTGGGTGAGTTTAGTTTGGAATTAAATTTCTTTCACAACTTTGCGGTTATCCTGCAACGACAGACTGGGCAGTAGAAAGTTAAATCATGAAATACCATATATGGACAGAAGGCTGCCAGATGAATGTGGCAGACTCGCAGCGCGTCGCCTCCGAGTTGGAGAAACTTGGTTATCGCGCGTCGCGCGATGCGGAGAGCGCGGATGTCATCGTGCTGAACACGTGCGTCGTGCGACAAAGCGCGGAGGACAAGGCGTACAATCGCTTGATGTCGTTAAAGCCGCTGAAGGAGGCGCGTCCCGACTTGGTGCTCAGTCTCATGGGCTGTCTCGTTGGCGTGCGCGACGCTTCGCCCTTGCAGAAACGTTTTCCATTTGTCGATGTGTTTCTCCCGCCATCGGATCCAACCAAGTTGGTCGATTTGCTTCATTCGCGTAACGGGACCATTCAACACGACGAAGCCTTTGAAATCGAACAAATCGAAACCGAGGCGCGCTATCGTTTGCAAGATGCCGATTTGGTCTTGCCCGCATCCGTGCGCGGTGAACTCGTCAGCGCGCATGTGCCGATTGTTTATGGGTGCAGTCACGTTTGCACCTTCTGTATCATTCCGTATCGACGCGGCATCGAGCGGTCACGGTCGGTGGGCGAAATCGCCGCCGATGTGCGCTCGCTAGTAAATCAAGGCGTCAAGGAAATTACGCTGCTTGGACAAATCGTCGATCGCTATGGTTACGATGTGCCCGACGGTCCGCGCTTGCCCGATCTCCTACGCGCCGTTCACGACATCGATGGCTTGGAGCGCATTCGGTTTCTCACTTCGCATCCGCTCTACATGACGGATGAATTGCTCGACGCGGTTGCCGCGCTGCCCAAAGTGTGCGAGCATATCGAAGTGCCGGTGCAAGCAGGCGACGACGAGATGCTCAAGAAGATGAAGCGCGGTTACACCGTCGATGAATATCGCGCGCTGATTGGGCGAATCCGCGAAAGGATTCCAAACGCTGACATTGCGACCGACATTATCGTGGGAATGCCCGGCGAGACGGAAGAACAATTCATGGGCACGTACAATTTGCTCAAGGAATTGAAGCTCGACGTGGCGCACGTCGCCATGTTCTCGCCGCGTCCGAACACCGTCGCCGCGCGCTGGGCGGACGATGTGCCGCTCGAAGAAAAGGAACGCCGCCGCAAAGCCATCGACGAATTGCAGGCAGAGATCGTCAGCAACATCAATTCGAAATTCCTAGGGCAGACGGTCGAGGTCTTGGTCGAAGAGAAGGCAAAGAATCGATGGAAAGGACGCACGCGCACGAACAAGCTTGTCTTTTTCGAAGATGACTCACGCAATTGGAAAGGCAAGCTCGCGAGTGTCAAGATCGATTGGACGGGTCCGTGGTCGATGATTGGAAAAATCGAAAAGACCTGACAGGTCTCGCAGGGAGACATCATGGGCGTCACCATTCACTACAACGGCAAGCTCGACGATCCGCGCGCGCTCGATGAACTGCTCATCACGGCAAAACGCTTTTGCCGCGAGCACAACTGGAAGTTTCACGAGATTGACGACCGCATCATCGGCAAAGTCGAACGCTGGATACCCAGCGACGACGAAGAGATTCACACGCAAACATCTCGCATCGACGACCGCCAGCGCGGACTGCTGATCAATCCCCATCCCGAATCCGAAACGGTTTGGCTTACCTTCAACCAGCATGGTGAGCTTTGCTTCTACATGCCCGAATCGGACCCTGGGCATTACTGGGAAAGCAAATGTCTCTTCACCAAAACGCAATTCGCGCCGCTCGAAGTTCACATGGCGATTTGCGATTTGCTACATCTCATTAAAGACAAACATTTTCCGTCGCTAGAAGTTTACGACGAAGGTGAATATTTCGAGACGGGCGACCCCAAGCAACTGGCGCACAAAATCGGTTTCCTCAACAACGTCATGGACCAACTAGAACAAAAATTGTCCGAAGAGGATAGCGACGATCCGGCCGTGAACGCCATTCGCGACGCAGTGGACGAAGTAGAGACGTTCCATGGAACGCCTCTACCTGAAGGCAAACCACCCAAAGACAAGAAACGAAAACTGAACGTCGAACGCGGAAAAAAGATTACACTTCGCGACCCTGAATGGAAACGCGATCACGGAATTAGCGCAGGTAAAAACTAGGACAACTGAGTAAAATTAGCCAAGAGAAAATGGAGAGTATCTTGCGTGGGTCGATGATCGAAAACATCACACAAGACAGACCTGTCGGATTTTGCCAAGCAACCTGACAGGTCTGCATCGTTTCAAAAAGGAGATTGCAATGAATGCGCCCAGTTCGACGGCGGATGAAACTGGATCAAAAACGAGTGGTGAAAGATCGCTTTGGTTTATTCTAGCCGCATTTGGTGGCTTGACACTTTGTATCTGTTGCTTTGTCGGCTTGATGTATACCGCCGTGTTTGGATCGATGATTTATTCGGTAGCGCGTGCGCCTACAACAACTCGAACACCGCAAGCCACGCGCACGGTTCGAATTGCGCAGGCAACTACCACGCGTCGCGCGACTCAGACGCCGCAACCCACGCGATCCACCACGACGGCAACTCCACGGGCGACGCAGACAGCCCCTAGCGCACGCAACCAGTGGAACATCGTTCTATCGGATCAGTTTAACGACAACCGAAATATCTGGCGCGTGGGAAGCAACGACACCGAATACTCGCGCTCCAAGATCGAAATCGTAAATGGAAAATATCGTTGGGATATTCAAGCACACAAAGGATTCACCTGGGGAGCCATAACACCCATGGTCAATCAACTAACCGACTTTGCGTTAAGCGTCGATGCGCGACAAACAGATGGGAACGAAAACGCCGCCTACGGGATTCAATTCCGAGAAGATCGTTACGGGAACTATTATCGATTTGTCATTACGGATGACGGTTATTACTGCTTGACGCTGTGGTATGAAGACAAGTGGAAAACCTTGATCGAGTGGACAAGAAGCAGAGCGCTTCGTCCCAACTTACAAAATCGCTTGACGGTGATCGCCGAAGGTTCAAAAATTCAACTGTTCATCAACGACCAATTCGTCACCGAGAAAAGCGATAGCACTTTGAAAAGCGGGCAGGTAGGTGTTGCCATCGAAATGTTGGGCGCGGGCGATACGGCAGTATTCGAGTTCGACAATTTTCAAGTCCGCTCGCCGACTCCAATCGCTTCTCCAACTGAACGACGCGCCACATCAACGGCGGTTGCCAACGCGACGTCAACCTCAATCGCGCAAAAGGCAACCGTGACCGCACAACAATCGCAAGCCTTGCTCAAAACGAGTCAAACCTGGAACAAAAAACTAGACGACTCGTTCGCTTCCAATTCGAATCAATGGCTCGTCGGCGACTTTGCAGCCAATTCGCTGAGCGGCACGCGCGATATTGCCGATGGGAAATATCGTTGGGCGTTCAAATCGGAATCGAATGGAATCGCGTACTCGATAGCCGCGAACAGTCCTTCGATCAGCGACGGCGCGCTATCGGTGGACAGCAAAGCCATAAGCGGCGCAAAAGACATTTCAGCGGGGCTGATCTTTCGCGCGGTCGATCAAGACAACTTTTACGTCTTCCGCATCACCAACGACAAGTATTACGTGTTTCAATTTCAATCCAAAGGCAAGTTGGAAACGATTGGCAGTTGGTTCAAGGCGAGCGCGGTTAAATCCAACGAAACCAATCGCCTGACCGTCATCACTCAAGGCGCGCATTTTACCTTCTTCGTCAATGGAGAATATGTCGGGCAAGTTGACGATTCACGATATGCGACGGGCAAAGTCGGAGTGATCGTCGGCACGACCGGTGCCTCGGCGGACAACGTAATCGAGTTTTCCAATTTGGAGATACGCACACCGTGAAAAATCATGGCGGGACGTTTCATAGAACGTCCCGCCATTTTTATTTACCCTTTTCCGACCGCCGCGTGCGAAAGATAAAGCGTAACGGCGCACCCTCAAAGCCCCAGCGTTCGCGCAGTTGATTTTCCAAATAGCGTTCGTACGTGAAATGCACGAGTCGCTTGTCGTTGACAAAAAATACAAACGTCGGCGGCGAACCTTCAACCTGGGTCGCATACAAGAATTTCAACTGCCGCTTGCCTTTGGAAGTCGGCGCGTGTTTCGCCGTAGCTTCGCGCAGCATTTCGTTGAGTGGTCCCGTCGGCACGCGCATCTTCCACGCTGCGCGCACCACAAACGCCTTGTCGATCACATGACGCACGCGCTGATGCGTCTTCGCCGATACAAACACGATTGGCGCATAAGCGATAAAATCGAGCTGCGAGCGCATCCGCTCCGTGTATTCTTCCATCGTGCGCTGTTCTTTTTCGATCAAGTCCCACTTGTTGATAACGATGACGACGCCCTTGCCTTCTTCGAGAATGTAACTTGCGACGTGCTGATCTTGCGCCATGACGCCGTCCGCCGCATCGATGACGAGCAGCGCGACATCAGCGCGCTGAATCGCACGAAAGGCGCGCAACGAAGAATATTTTTCAATCCCTTGTTCGATTTGCCCCCGCTTGCGCAACCCCGCGGTGTCGATGAGAACCACTGGTTGACCATCCCACGAAATTTCGGTATCGATGGCATCCCGCGTCGTCCCAGGAATATCGCTCACCATCGCACGCTCTTCGCCCAAAATCGCGTTGAGCAGCGACGACTTGCCCACATTCGGACGACCAACAATTGCGATGTGTGGAATATCGCTCGGCGCTTCCGTCGATTCGGGCGGCAAGTTCTCGATGATCTTGTCGAGCAAGTCGCCGGTGCCAACGCCATGCAACGCCGAAATTGCAAGCGGCTCGCCAAGACCGAGTTGGAAAAATTCGACGGCATCTTGGCGACGCGAATCATTATCGGCTTTGTTCACGACGAGGTAAACGGGTTTGTTTGTGCGCCGCAAAATATTTGCGATTTCGGAATCATTGGGCGTGATCCCTTGTTCCACATCGACCATGAAAATAATCGTGTCCGCTTCGTCGATGGCGATCTGCGCTTGCGCCCGCACGCCGACCAACATCGCTGCAGGCGTACCGGGCAGATCGGCGCGATCGTCCAACGCAAGACCGCCGGTATCGACGACGATAAACTCGCGCCCCGCGAATTCCGCTTCGCCGTAGAGACGATCACGCGTCGTGCCCGCCGTGTCCGAAATGATCGCGAGTCTTTCTTCGATCAAGCGATTGAATAAAGTGGACTTGCCCACGTTTGGGCGTCCGACGATTGCAACAATTGGCTTTGTCATCTTGGGTAACCAATCTACGATTGTCACCCTGAGCGGAGCGAAGGGTCTCTGATTGATGAGGAGATTCTTCGCTCCGCTCAGAATGACAGTTTATTTTATTATTTGATATAGCGCGCTCGACGTATCACCAGGAAAAATGCTCGACAGCGGTACATCAAGCACAGCAATTTTCTGAAGCGTGTAACGTTGTTCAAGTTGATGACGCAAGGTCGTCATGCCTGCAGCGTCGTCCAATAAATAAACCGCCCTGCCCTGGCGAAACATTGCGGCAAAAAATGTGTCTTGCTCTTGCGCCGACCACATCGTTGGAATGAATGTTTCGCGTCGAGCGTACAAATCGATTGCGCCGTCGTTCAACGTTGAGCCGATCACTGCGCGTGATGGCGTGAGCGTCGACAGTTGTTCAAACGCTGCGCGCTGCGATGCAGAGAGATAACCGAACGAACTTTGCGGCGTGCCGAACGGAATGGGTAATACGTTCCAAACGCGAATCAAAAACAAGAACAAGGCGATAGTCAATCCGATAGACCTGGAAGGTTTCCAAAAACCTTCCAGGTCTATCATGAATGCAACGACGCCAAACGCGGTCATAATCGCAAGCGCAGGAAACTCGGGCAACAAATCGCGCAAGCGTAACGCGGGATACAAGACGTGAAATCCGATTAGCACGCCAAGCCACAGCGCCACGGCGACGGATTCGATTCGTTTATCGCGCGCGAACCGAAACGCGCCATAAATCAGAAATGGCAAGAGCCAGCCAAACTCGCGCGCCGCGAGTAGTCCTGCATCTAGTCCACTGATTGTTTCGCCAGCGGATGTGATTGAAAACAAACTGAGTTCGGTCGATTCGGGACTCAGCCAACTCCCAAAGACAATCTGATGATACCACAAGTCAGGCAACGCGACCAACAACGCCGCCAGCCCAGCGGCGAACAAATTGCGAATGCGTTCGTTGCGCGGCGCAGGGTTGAACCACAACAAAATGAAAATCGCGGGCGCGATGAGGACTTGGGTGTGGCGCACGAAATACGCCGCACCAAGCGCGAGTCCACTGAGAATAGGGTACAATATGCCAAATTGGAGATTGCGCGCCTCGCGAGCGAGGCGACGTCGCTCCGACACATTTTCATTCGCGACGCTTGTATGCCTCGCTCCTCGCAATGACAGGATGATGGCAAGCACCGTAAACAACGCCGCTTGCGAATCAACCATCGTGACAGTCGCCCAATCGAACAGCGTGTGCGAGGTAGCGAGGATCGCGATGGCGAGCGCGGCAATCCATGCGCGATGTTCTATCACGCTGTCATTTCGAGCGGAGCGAGAAATCTCAATTTGCGCGAGAGAGATTTCTCGCTTCGCTCGAAATGACAGTGGGGCGAAAAGTTCCCACGCGAGCCAACCGGTCGCCGCAAGCAAGAGCAAGCTCACCAACGGATTGACCAGATACAAACCAGCTTCGCCTGCCAACCCATATGCCAGCGCAAATGCAATCGATCCACCAATGGGCCAAACCGTCGGCGCATCACCGTTGGCGTTGATCGGAATGTGATAGCCCGTATGAACAATCGGCGACCAAGGAATAGTAAGCGACGCAACACTTGGAAACAGCGTAAATCGATGGAGCGGCGTACCGTGCGTTGCAAGATCGATGCCCATTTGCGCGTACGCGTACGGATCAGTCCCAGTGACGCCATGCGTGCGATGACCGTTGTAGAGACTGCTCGCCCACACAATTGTCGCAAGAATCAGAATCGCCGCAAGCATCGGCACAACGCGTTGCCATGCCTGATCGACCAGATAACGAATCTGAATCGCAAGCGTGTAAATTAGCGCGCAAATCGCCCACGGTTCGAGTCGAAACAACGTCGCGCGCAGGTCGGGCGCATTGTAATCGAAATACCCAGGAACGTCGCCGCCGAGAAATCGAATAAAGACAAAGCGCGTGGCGATAATCAAATAGAGAAAAAAAAGCGGCGCAAGTGTTTCGACTGCCAGCGCACGCCGAGTTTTTATCGAAATAAAAAATGGTACGCCGAGCAACAGTGCTAACGACAATGCGCCGTACCAAATCGGCAGTTGGACTAGTCGCCAGAACGCGACTAACCCGCCGAAATGGACAAGTAATAACGCACCAGTTTCTACGCGCGTTAGCCCGTGCTCATCAGATTGAAACGTCAATGCGGCGAGATGTGGCGCAATCATTTAGTGGGTGATAAATTGTCACGCGAAACGTGAACGAAGCGGAGAATCCCATACACGGAATGAAGATGCTTCGCTCCACTGCTCGAAACTTGGATGTCACTCTGAGCGAAGCGAAGAGTCTCTCCTTCAGCGCGGGAGATGCTTCGCTGCGCTCAGCATGACAAGTTTCTTTCCCTAAACATGCCCGCGAGGCATGAGTTCTCAGCATGACATAGTCAGTCATTTAATCGACAAAACGATATTTGAGCAACGTCCAGATCGCAACAAAACCATCTTTCATTCCGATCTTTTTTCCTTCGGCGTACTCGCGCCCATAGTACGAAATCGGAACTTCAAAGATGCGAACCTTATGCTTGAGCACTTTGGCGGTGACCTCCGGCTCAAAGTCAAATCGGCGCGAACGCAGCGTCATGCTTTTGATAATGTCAGCCCGAAACGCTTTGTAGCCGGTCTCCATATCCGAGAGGATCGCATCGTACAAGAGATTCGTCATCAGCGTCAGCGCTTTGTTCGCCAGCATGTGCCAAAAGAACATCGCCATGCGCGGTCCGAGAAAGCGCGAACCGTATACCACCTTCGCGCGCCCTTCGACAATCGGCTGAACAAGCTGAGTGTAATCGCGCGGATCGTACTCCAAGTCGGCATCCTGAATCACGATAATGTCGCCGGTTGCACATTTGAGACCGGTTTGGATCGCGGCGCCTTTGCCCTGATTACGTTCGTGATACAAAACGATCACGCCATTTTTCGCAACTTGTGGCAAGAGTTGACGCGTTCCATCCGTCGAGCCGTCGTCTACAGCAATGATTTCTTTTTCAAATGGCACCGCTTGCACGCGTTTGATGATTTCGAGAACTGTCGCGCATTCGTTGTAAATGGGAATAAGAATGGAAAGTTTCAAACAAGTTCCTCCGAGTTCCGCCGAGTTCCCCCGCACAATGGAACTCAGGGGAACTCGGCGGAACTCTAGCGTAGAAGATTTCTTATTTCGTCGGGCGATAGCGTCCGCACCTTTTTGAACACAAGCGGCAAGGGATGATCGTAAACCGTAAAGCTTTCGTCGGCGCGCCCCCAATTCCAGACGACCGCATCCGAGTGCGAAAACAAAGGTGGCATTGTTCCGTCGAATCGATCATCGACGATGACGATGCCATCAAGCGCAATGCCATTTGTAGCCGATGCAACCAAATCGAATCCGAGTTGCCCAGAAAAAAGCAAATGATAGTAGCGCGACGACATGGGGTAGCGGTGCGGCAAACGCGTGATCGTCGCCGACAAACGCTGTGTTGCCAAGACGACGTAATCGCTGCTGCTCACAATATCGACGAGCTTATCCAGCTTGGCAGAATCATCGTCATCGTACATCGGCAAGATTTGAGTTCGATATTCTGTCGGCGAGCGTTCGCCCATTTCAGCGTTGCGCATCGGTTGAGGCAGCGCGTCGTCCCAGTGCTCAATCGCCAGTGTCGATTGCGGCGGAACGTTAGTATAAATCCACTGCGAAATCGTAATCCAAGGATGTTGGCGGGAATACATGGAAACGAACGCCAATGAATAAATTAATCCAGTAAACAGTAAACAGTAAACAGTGAACACTAAAACGCGCGAAGCGTGCGGGATGTGTGATGCGTGAGTAGCCTGTCCTGCGCGAAGTCGAAGGATGATGCATGAAACGTACGCGCTAGTCATCAAAAATAAAAACGGCAAGAGCGGCAAAAGATAGCGCAAGTATTTTGCGAATTGCGCGCCAGTGGCCAAGAAATAAATCAATGCCCAAGAAAGAACCAGTCCACTTTGCCAATCACGCTTGCGCCACCAATTCCAGGCGAACACTGCGCTCGCACCCCACACAAAAATTCCGAACGGCAAGCCCATACCCCAAACGCTGCTTTGCACAATCGGATAAACAAGTGGCAGTGTACCCGCATACTGACGGGTGTATGGAAAATCGAGCCAGCCGCGCGCGACAAGTAGTTCCGTTCCCACTTGGCCAAAGTAACGAATGGGGTCGAGCAGCATGTAAGGTTGAGTGATGACGAAAACCGCCAGCGCCACACCGAGGATTTTCGCGAGCGTAGGACGCACAGCCCAAATCTGTTTGACCCAGGTGCGGACTAGCGCGACCGCAGATCGCAGACGACCGACGGCGGCATCTTGAGCCGCGAAACGACTCGAAGGATCAGCGGTCGGCGGTCGATGGTCGGCAGTCAGCACTACGGCAACCACAATTGGCACAATCAACGGCAGCGCGGTGACCTTCGTCGCAAGCGCAAGCCCATACGTCACGCCGATCAAAATCGCATCGCGCCGCTTGCCCATCTGAGCGTAGCGCGCTGCAAAAAAAAAGGTGACCGTGGTAAGCAAGGTCAACAGTGTATCAACCGCATAGAAATGCGAAAGCTGAATGTGCAGCGTCGTAATCGCTACACACGCCGCAGCCAGCAAACCGACGGTCGCAGCGTAGAGTCGTCGCCCGATCAAAAAGATGAACCCGATGGTGCCGAGATCGAAAAGAACTGAAAGCACGCGACCAAACATCGCGAGACTGACGAAATCTTCTCGCCAGGGAACGCTGAACGAAAGAGTCGGCGTGAATACGCTGAGAGCTTTTAACAGATAAATTGGAAAAGAACCGTATGCAAAGAACTTGGGGTTGAGCGGACTATCGGTGGAGAAGAATTCAAAAACGCTGGAAGGTAAATGCAGTCCCGACACCACAAGCATGATCTTGCGTTCGTCGGGATGAAAAAGATAGCCGCTATCCCATGCCAAGCCATAAAACCGAAAGACAGCGGCTACGAGCAGAATCAAGACTAGTGTTAAGTACTGCCAAGCTTCACGTCTCAAGTTTCAGGTTCCAGGTCTCGCGTCACAAGCTTCAGATCTCACGCGCCACGCATCACGCTTCGCGTTTCACGTTCTATATTTCTCCACTTTCCTTCAGCGACTTGACTCGTCCCAGGAATTCGGGCGAGTGCAAAAGTTCAACTTGCGCGACCGTCTCGGCTTCGCCGGACACATTCGCGTCGCGATCAAATGATTGATCGATGAGACGCTTGGCGAGCGCGAGTGCACGCGGCGAATAACTGACCGCGCGTTCTGCCCAACTCTGCGCCAAGCCCATTAAATCTCCGGGTTCGGCGATGCGATGCGCCAACCCCATGCGCTGCGCCTCGATTGCGGTGACGTTGCGCCCACGTAGAATCATTTCCTTTGCGGCACTCACCCCAATCAGCCGCGTCAAACGCTGCGTGCCGCCAAGCGCGAGGACCATGCCCAACTTGATTTCGGGCAGACCGAAGATTGCGCGCGTCGATGCAATCCGAAAATCGCAAGCGAGCGCGAGGACAACACCGCCACCATACGCCAAACCATTGATCGCGGCAATCGTGATTTGCGGCAATTGTTCGAGCGCATCAAAGGTCGCCCGCCACTTGCTGATTTCGTCACGCGTTTGTTCCGGCGTGTACGATTCACCGATGCGCGTAAGCATTTCTACATCTGCGCCGCTCGAAAATGTTTTACCCGCGCCGGTGATAATCACCACGCGTGTGGCTTGATCGTCGCGCAATTGATCGACCAGCGTGTGCAACTCGTCGATCAACTCCGAGGTGAGACTATTGCGCTGGCTAGGACGATTCAGATAGATGGTTGTGATGGTATCCGTTTTGTCGATACGAAGAGTTTTCAAGAGTGCGCTTCCTTCACGCGCGAGCCTTCGACCATACTAGGTTTTGTTCAGAATATTGCTCGCGCCAAAGTTATTTCGATCCGTAGCTTGGGCAGCTTGACTGCCGCGACCTCTGCGAGCGAGCCGCTCGCGCTACAACTTATTTGTCGTCACCTAATTTTAAAACTGCCATGAAAGCATCCTGCGGAATTTCGACCGTGCCAAAACGCTTCATCCGCTTTTTGCCTTCCTTCTGTTTCTCTAACAATTTTCTTTTCCTCGAAATATCGCCACCATAGCATTTTGCCAACACGTCTTTGCGCAAGGCCCGAATCGTTTCGCGCGCGATGATGTGACCGCCAATCGCGGCTTGAATCGGCACAGGGAACATTTGCTGCGGGATGACTTCTTTTAATCGTTTGCACAAGGCTGCGCCACGCGGATACGCGTAATCCTTATGCACGATCATCGACAGCGCGTCGATCGGTTCTTCGTTCAGCAGAATGTTCAGCTTGACGAGATTGCTCGCGCGGTAATCACCAAACGAATAATCGAGCGAGGCGTAACCGCGCGTGCGCGATTTCAGTTGATCGTAGAAATCGACGATCAGTTCCGACAGCGGCATAAAATACGACAGCATCACGCGCTGTTCGTCGAGATATTCCATCTTGTCGAACGTGCCGCGCCGCGCGATCACCAGTTCCATGATCTGACCGATATACTCTTTCGGCGTAAAGACTTGGATGTTCATCCACGGTTCTTCGATTTCGGAAACCTCGGAGCCATCCGGCATCTCGGCGGGATTGTCCACGACGATCAGATCGCCGTTCGTTTTCAGCACGTTGTACTCGACGCTTGGCGCAGTCGCGATCAGATTCAAATCATATTCGCGTTCCAAGCGCTCTTGCACGATTTCCATGTGCAACAGTCCGAGAAATCCACAGCGAAATCCAAACCCAAGTGCCGCCGATGTTTCGGGGTCGTACTTGAGGGATGCATCGTTGAGTTTCAACTTGTCGAGCGCATCGCGCAAGAGTGGATAGTCGTTTGTTTCGACAGGATAAAAGCCAGCGAATACCATGGGCTTGGCTGGTCGATAACCCGGCACTGGACTGGTCGCGGAATTTTCGCTGTGCGTGATCGTATCGCCGACTTGAATATCGCGCACGCTCTTGAGACCCGTCGCAACGTATCCCACTTCGCCCGCGGTCAGCGTTTCGCCCGCGACCATCTTGGGACGAAATGCGCCAACTTCGAGCGCGTCGATTTCGAGTCCCGAAGACATCAATTTCAGTTTTTTGTCCTTAGGTAACTCGCCGTCCATCACGCGCACGTAGGCGACGACGCCTTTGTACGAATCGTACTTGCTATCGAAAATCAGCGCGCGGAGTGGCAACGTCGTGTCGCTCACCGGTGGTGGAATCCTCGTCACAATCGCTTCGAGAATCTCATCGACACCGGTACCGGCTTTTGCCGACGCACGAATAATTTGATCGTTCGGCACGTTGAGCAATTTTTCGACATCGTGCGCAATTTCTTCCGGACGCGCTGAGGGCAAATCGATTTTGTTGAGAACCGGAATAATCACGAGATTGTGTTCGAGCGCGAGATAGAGATTGGCGAGCGTCTGCGCCTCAATGCCCTGTGTCGCATCGACGACGAGGACTGCGCCTTCACACGCCGCCAGCGCGCGCGAGACTTCGTATGTGAAATCGACATGACCGGGCGTGTCGATCAAGTTCATTTCGTACTCGTTGCCGTCCTTGGCGCGATAAAGCATCCGCACGGCTTTCGCCTTGATCGTAATGCCTTTTTCGCGCTCCAGGTCCATCTGGTCCATGACCTGCTCGACCATCTCGCGTTTGGCGAGCGTACCGGTCATTTCGAGCAAACGATCCGTGAGGGTGGATTTACCGTGGTCGATGTGAGCAATAATACAGAGATTTCTTATTCTCGACTGATCCATCAAAAACTCTTGTATGTGCTTTCACTGCGTTTCTTGACGCTCGTGATAACAACGATCTTCGCTGTGTCATCAATTTCATAGATGACACGAAAACGTCCAACGCGAATTCGATGAACGTTGCCTGCCAATTTTATGACACCAAACGGCCGTGGGTTTTGGGCAAGCTGTTGAATTGCATCTGCGACCCGCGCAAAATCTCGTGAAGGAATCTTGTCCAGTTCGCGTTCAACGCGGCGACTGGCGTTTACTACGTGATACACGATGTTTGCCTCGACGTTCTTTCAAGTATTCGACAAAAGCGCGTCCTTGCCCAGCGCGATATTCACTCATCGAGCGTTGAGAATCCAAAATGTCTTCCAGGTCTTCTAAGCGTTTCATCAAATTTTTGTAGCGTGCCATTGGCAAAAGGACTACGTCATTCTTTCCAATCTTGGCGACGGCTGTTTTCTCGCCGATAATTTTTAGAGTCATCGCGGACATCTTCCACCTCGTGTTTCCATGATCGGCATTATACCACGCCTTGCGAATGCGTGCCAAAAAGGATCATGGGATATAGAAATTTAGCCCCATCACACGTTGTTTGTTTCATTTGGTGGCGTCAACTCGTCACCCTCAACGTGGTCCCGTCGCATGCCACACCCCATCACGCAGAATGATGTGACCGCGCGCACTTAATTTGTCGAGCAGATACGGCAACAAATCATGGGGCGAAGTATCGAGGTAGCGTTCAGCATAATCGATAAACGCGGGGATTTGCGAAATGTAATCGGGCAACGCGTCGGCACGCACGCCATCTTTGAGCATCAACGTGAAGATAAAATATTGCTTGAGCGCATGCATAGCCATCTTTTTTCGATTCGCGATAAAGCCATTGAGCCGCTCCCGTACGCGATGGAAATTCGCGGCGACGTGATAGATCGGCTTGCCATGCCCTGGAAAAATCGCGTGTGCGTTCAGCGCGGCTAATTTATCCAGCGAGGCGAGCGCGTGAAAGAATGCTGCCTCGCCGTGAATTGCGACATTCACCGCGCCCATATCGCCCTGCCAGATCGCATCGCCCGCAAACAAAATATTCAATTCGGGGCAATACAGCGCGATGCCGCCCGGCGAATGTCCGGGTGTGTGGAAAACCTGCAACGAAAATTCTCCGGCGCGAAGAACATCTCCCTCATTGAGTTCTGTTTCCACCGGAAAAAATGTTGCGTTCTGATCGAGGTAATCGAGCCAAGTCAAGCGACGCTCCCCCGCTCTCAACCACGCCGCTTCGATGGGATGCATCGCCGTTTCCGCTTTGGATTGGGCGCGAATCGATTGCGTGCCGCCAATGTGATCGCTGTGGCAATGCGTGTGAACAATCGTCGCAATGTCGGCAACGCTCACATCGTTGGCATGAATGAGATCGATCGTCAATTGCGCGTGCGATTCATAGCCGGTATCGATCAGCAATGGCGCGTCGCCGCGAAAGAGAATACTGTTGCTATTGAGCCAGCCGCGCTCGATGAAACGAATACCGTCCGGCAGTCGAATAGTCATAGTCATATAGTCGTTTCGTCAGATAGTCGATAACAAAAAGTCAGATAGTCTTGCGGAGGAATTGACCACAAGACTATCTGACAATTCGACTACGAGACAATTAACGCGACGAAATCAATTGGGGCTGATATTCCGCGGTGATCTCGCGCACATCGACAATCTGCACACCGGTCTTTTCGAGCGCCGCTATCATTTCTTCGCGTTTAGCTTCTTGAACTTTGACGGTGACTTCGCGATGTTGCGCATCGCTGCTAAAGAAAACTGCGAGACTGACGATGTTGCCGCCCAGTTCGGCGATTTTCGCCGTGACTTTCGCAAGCTCGCCTTTCACTTCGGGAACGCGCATGACGATGCGAACACCCTTGGCGCGTCCACCCAACGCTTCCGCCATGATCTTGAACACGTCGGTCTCGGTGATAATGCCCACGACTTGCTTGCCGCGCACGACCGGCAAACTGCCGATCTTGTGATCGATCATGATGCGAGCGGCTTCTTCCAGCGGGCAATCTTCGGCGACCGTGATCACGCGTTTGGTCATTACATCCTTGACCGCGAGCTTGGACAAGAGGTAATGCACTTCAAAAACGCTGAGCGAGGTTGCGGGCGAGGGCGAGGCGTAGAGCAAATCTTTTTCGACGACGATGCCGACCAGCATCCCTTGTTTATCGACGACCGGCAAACGTCGAATCTTTTTCTCGCGCAAAAGTTGAAGCGCTTCTTCAAACGACGTTTCTGGATGGACGACGATGGGATTCGCAGTCATTCGTTCACGGACAAGCATGGGACACCTCCACCTTGAGTATGGATCAAGTCTTTTTGTTTCTCTATTCTTACTATACCGCAAAGTATCTCAGATTGCAAGAAAAGGAATGCGATTTTCTCAGTGTCATCTAGCGTTTGCGACGCATCGAAACGCCGCCAACCATCGCCATCACCGCGATAACCCCGCTCAAGCCCAGCAACATGCCCCAATTGGCAGTTCCATTATCATGCGCCGCAATTGACGATAGCATAACCGCTGTCGGCGCGCTTGGTCCACCCAGCGCGAAACCGGAACCGACTGATATATTCGTCGCCGTTACGGATCGATAGCCAGTAGGATCCTCCGCTGTTGAGGCAAGACCGTTGGCAACCGATGTCCAAGTGCTACCCACACATTCGTACACAGAGATACTCGCGGGGTCAATGCCATGCAGTTCACTGCTGCGATAGGAGAAAGTCACATCGGCAGTTAGCGATCCGTCCGGCGCAATGTCCCAATACCGATAAACTAGATTGCTGGACGCCGGGCAATTCCCATATACGGCATTCCCGTTGAGATCAACATTGGGAAAACCATAACCGGCAGCCGTTCGAATCCTTGCAACATTTGCGATAGAGCAATTGCTCCACGCGACGGTGGTGTGACCCGTTGCATCGGTTTCACTAGTGCCGCACGCAACCCCAGAAATGGGTGTGCGGCGCAATTGACCGTTGTTCGTGTATGTGCCATTGACCGTCAATATCGAATCGCCCACATCGACAATGGAACCAGCGTTGATAATGAGATTGTTGAATGTCGTGTTGCCAGTCAAGGTTTGAATCGTTGAAGGGGACGCAGTTCCATTGAAGGTAACGGTACTCGTGCCGGCTAAGGTGCCGGAGTTTGACCAATTACCGGTGACATATACAATCCCGGTCATTGTGTTATTGAATGTTACCCCGCTATTAATAGTCAAGTTTCCTCTTACTGTAAGCGCACTGCCACCGGTGGCATTGTATGTAGCGGCACCGGCAGTTCTAGACAAGGTTAGGCTCCCATAATTCCGTCCCGAAGCACTGATACTTATCGTCCCGGTTCCTGGGGAATCATACTCGAAAACTCCAGTTTCAGTTCCGGCCACAGTCGATAACAAAGGAACAACACCGGCTGTACTCCTGCTAGTGTTGTGAATATACTTTCCGCCATTGTTAATTCTTACTGTACCATTGCTTGTGAAATTTGCTTGGATGCCATTTCCAGAGCCAGCACCAGAGGAGTTTTGAAGAACCGCACCATTGTTCAAAATAATGTCATCCGTACTGGCTGTGTTATCACCAACATTGAACCCAGGATTAGCTGTGTTACTTGAAGGCAATACCAATGTGATTGTGTTTCCTGAACCGGGTGTTATGGTCAGCTTGTTGATGGCAGTCGTGACCGCTCCCCCTGGCAAGGTAACTGCGTAGTTACCGGCTGCTAGCGAATTGTCAAGCACAACATCATCCGTCGATGCTGGAACCCCTCCTCCTGTACATCCACTCCAATTTGCGCCAGTGGACCAGAGTCCATCCAAACCCAATCCACTCCACGTACACGTCGCCGCCATTGCAACCTGTGGCGATGCTCCAACTGCCATTACTGCCAATAATGCAATCAAAAGTACTCCCACTCGAACCACTTTTCTTTTCACAGACTCCTCCTCAAGAGAATTATCGATTACGTCATGTCAACGACGATGCAGGTATCGTGCGGAGGAAAAGCAATATGCAAACGGCTTGTGCCATTTGTTGGCGCAAGCCTATGAAACGCAAATTATTTTGGATTGTTAGTTTACTGGGGAAAGACAAACGACGAGAATCAAAGAGGCACTCAAGGTTTAACTTGAGACGACAAACAATGTTCCAGTTGAGTCCAAAGAGGCAGACCCTCTGAAACGATTGACCAGCGCCTAGCCCGATCCAGTTTCCCGAGTCAAGTTCATGCCGTCGTCCATTGACTGGCAAGTTGATTGGCTCCTCCAAAAGAAATAATGCTAGCGAAAATGTTATTGGAGTTTATCGTGGCTGATCTTGCAACGTCACCGCTTTGGCATCGATCAACAACTGCATAAACGACGCCACATCGCGTTCGGCGGTTTCCGTTGCGACGTCATATTCTGCAATAATGGCATTCGCAATGTCGCGCACGCTGCGTTTGCCATCGACCAATTCCCAAACGCGCGTGCCAACTGAGTTCAGCATACTCACTTCGCCGGAATCGGCTAGAACGATCACCGCCGTACCATCGACAATACGCGAGGCAACTTGAGCATGCGCAACCGGATATTTCGACCAATCGATCATGGAATAATCTCCCAAAAACCATTGTCTTTTCGGAAATGAAGCATTTGCAACGGAACGGACTTGGCCAAATCGGTGCAAATTTCGGTGACACGTTTGACGATCTCTGGCTGAGTCATAACGAATGGCACACACTGCACCAAGCGCGCAACCGCCTCCGGCAAAACCAGCGGCGTCAAATAGTGACGCTTGTCTTTCGTCAACGCAAACACGCCGCATACCTCTGCCGATGCGTTCGTGCGCGGCGCTTCGGGCAAGTCGCCGCGGAACGGCACGCCGTACACGCGAAATCTGTTTTCGACTTTTTTGATGATGACCAGATCATCACTCAGAATCGTATACGGCGCAGAGAGACTGGTCGTCGTAGTCTTGCCATTGCCCGAAGGACCGAAGAACACATAACCGCGCCCATCGCGAATAATGCCGCACGAGTGCAACAACAGCGAGCCATGATCGACGCAAAACCACGCATACAAAACGCGTAAATAGTTTTCTAGATCGCCGTTGGGACGCAGAACGACTTGGCCAAGCTTGGCTTGTCGATCGAACCAACCCTTCTCCAAATGCGATTCAAATTCGATCCGTCCATTCTGTGTGCTAGTCTTGATCTGCCAACTCTTGTTGCCCTTGAATGGAATATACTCCGGTCCCACTTCAACCTTAACATCGATGGTCATTGCATCTGCGCTGGGCGAAACCACAAATGCGCTATACCATTTGTTGATGCGATTGCGCATCGGGTCATCACAATGGACGAGATCAAGCGTAATGATCCAATCGGCGATGGAGATAGTTAATTGACTGTCCGGGAAATTAGTCATTAGAAGATACAAACCATTTCAAAAAATTTTGTTAAAGCAAGCCATGCTCGCCTCGGTCACTATTAGCGGATCACTGCGAACGCCAACGAAACCGCGTGAACGCTCGACTCCAAAACCGCAATCAGTGCCCGTGGGCAGTATAGTGGGGCTGAATCAAAAATCGAATGCTTCTTCTCATATTCACGCACCCCAACCGCGCGGCATTATACCGCGACTGGGATAGTTTGTCGAATAAACGACATGGGTCTCCCAACTATTTCACGCGCGAGATGCGCCATGCCGCAACTCCATCCCACAATCCCAGCCCCATAACCAATAACCATCCGATCCGTTCCCACCACGCTTCGACGGATAGCATCATGCCTAACGCAAAAAGAACCAAGCCGACGGTCAACGCCAATCGATAACTTTGCTTACCCAGCACAGCCAGCAACGATTTATCTGTCGCAGACGAATAGGCAATACTCATCGTGGCAAGCAACAGAGCCAGTCCCAAAATCCAAATAGCGGCACTGAGTACGCCAAACCAATCAATCATGCCGCGCTCCCAATTGCCATTCGGTGATGCGCCCCGTTCGCACCTGGTTGTACAAGGCAGCAATCAACCCAAGCATCATCCAAAAGATAAAGCCGGGTTTTGCGCCAAGCGCAACTGCATCCGTCATGCCGTAGACCATGTGCGCGACCAAGCCGCCTCCAAATCCGAGTGACAGCGCACGCAACAGCATACCGTTAGGCGACTGGCTTGCCGCTCGCCAGATTTCGGCGAGTACCCAGAATGCCACCAGATACAAGGCGGTGAACGCAATCATGCCAGGAATTCCCAGGTCGAGCGCCGCTTGGAGAAATTCATTATGTGCATGGGCAATATCATAATCGGGAGAAACAAGAAATAGCGGATATAGTACGGTAATTACCTTGCGAAATGTATTCATTCCCATTCCGGTGAATGGAAAATCTTGAATACCGTAAATCGCACGCGACCATACTTCCACCCGTCCATTCGCCGATTCGATGACCGCGATTGGATCGGTCGGATTGCTTGCATTGCTGTTTGCGACCAAAGCGGTCAGCAAGCTGGGTTGAGTCATTGCAACAGCCAGCCCTATCCCCATCAATATCAACACAAGGATAAGGGCAACGCCACGCTTCCGCCGCGGGGTAACAAAAAGCAACAGTCCCAAGAAGGTAAAAGCAATTCCCAAATAGCCGCCGCGGGATTGGGTAAGCACGAGAACAGCAAAAATTAATAGCGTTCCGCACATCAAGCCAACAATCGCGCCAATCGACCAACGCAATCGAATACTTGACACAGTCAGTGTAAGGAATAAAGGCAATAACCAAACTAATGTGCCAGCCACTTCATTCGGCGAAATACCCGATTCTACGCCGGGGATTCCGCGTAAGCGAGGCGCAAGTTGCGAGACAATCGGCGAGAGAAGGTCAAGCTTATTTCCAAAGTTTGTACCGACAAGTCCTATTCCAACAATTCCAATTCCAGATAATAGCAGCATCCCACATGCGATCCACCACGCCCGGAACGATTCGCCGATTCGCACGAGTGCAAAGAATAACCCAATCCCCAACACCATACCTGCGATCTTGGGAAGACTAGACGCCAATTCATAGGTCGCCCACTCACTGATCAAGATCATAAGAAACATCAGCAAAAGAACGAGGTTAAACGGCGTACGCCGCACCGGTGCCGTACCAACGGTCAAACCGATGAACCAAAGCGCCGGAATGATTAACAATGCCAATGACCGGCTTGGACTAGGAAAAAGCAAGAATGGCGCGGACAGAATCAGCCCCACCCAATGCCACCGGTCAATCCAAGCCGCCGTCCGTTGGACAGCGGCTACTAAGGATGCCATCAATCTCTCAACTCAACTTAAATCGACAACATTTCGCGGAAAATTCAGTGTGGTTCTGTGTGCTTCCGTGGCAGATTTGATTGTCCACGATTGAATGCTGTGCTACCTCAGATTCGACCTACCGCGGCATGTGCCAAATGCTGCAATTGCACACCCAAACCCGAGCGACCATAGCGCGCCTGCAACCATTCCGACTCGGGCCAAAGCGCACGTCCTAACAATCGCAACACATCTTGCCAACGGTCAATGATAAGCAACAAAAACAGGAAACGTCTTGGTCCTCCCCTAATATCACGCTTCTTCGCGACGCTAGCTAGATTTGCCATTCTCTCAATGATGGCCCGATGCGGAAGTACGGGTGAAAGCTGGTTTAGGATTTGCTTAGACGGCTGTCCGATCAATTCGTGGAGGAGTGAAAGTACGAGGTACATCATACTAGCCAGCCGCCAAGAGTGAGCACGCTGTATGACCCAGTTCCACTGGATCGTGTTCATCTGAATCAGGAGCGCCATATCAAGCAACGCCCGCAACCAAGGCGAACCCAATTGATGCGAGATGGCAAAGTGGGCGGCAAGTTGAATAAGCGTATCTTCAGGCGAAAAAACCAAAACGGATTGTGGACCCAACTGTCCCCGTCGGGCACGATTCCGAATTCCTTCCTCATCCACATGGGCTGTTCGCCACATCCATTCGCCGGGGAATGCGCTCCAATGCAACTCGATCATTCCATCTATCATATTTCCGCCGAAGAGTTGCACTTCACCGCCAAGACGTTTTTGAATCTCGAATGGGCGATCCGATTTATCGCGCCACTGGTATCCCATCGCCTCCAAAATTGCTTGCGCGCGCAGCATTTCATCTGCGGTAACCCACAAATCCAAATCACCCATCCCTCGACAAATGGGATTTGGATAGACCGTATACGCCAACGCTGCACCCTTGAGGAAGATCGGATTGATGCCGTCTTGAACCAATAGGGGAAGAAGACGTGCAAGCTGTGCCTCACGCAACTGAAGATTCACACTGCGCTTCAAAAAAGCCGCTCTTAAATGCTCCCTTACCTGAAGAGGTATTTGCGTTATACTATCAGAGTCTTTCAAAACAAAATAGAGCCAAGCCGAAACATCGTGTTCTTCGGCAAGACGAACCGTTTCTGCCCATGCTGCATCCGTAATGGGTTTAAGCTCAAACGGTTTTTCAACAATGCCAAATCCAATCCGCATCAGATGGATCAGCCGTTGTTCGGACACAGTCAATCGCGACATCTTGTTAGTCAGCTTGACCTCGCCATTCGCTAGGACGGACAATCATGGGTGGTAAATTGATCCCCGGAAACTGTGAAAAATTCGGATTGATTGCAGACGGCTGGCTCCCCATGCCCGGACAATATTCCGGCACAGTTCTGGCCAACAAGCTTCTGACTTCATCCGACTTGCCTGCTTGTGCGGCACAGATTAGATCGCTGACATGTTCGACAGAATTTGCTTGATTGCGCGCAACAAAAATCTTGGAATGTTTTGTTCGCAAATAATCTTCGCTCCCCAGAAACAATTCCTCGAACAGCTTTTCGCCGGGGCGCAAACCGGTATAGACAATGTCAATATCTCTGCCTTCTTCCAAGCCACTCAATCGAATGAGTTCGCGCGCCATATCTACGATCTTGATCGGCTCCCCCATGTCGAGCACAAAGATCTCACCGCCCTTGCCCAAAGTCGCCGCTTGCAACACCAACTGCACCGCTTCAGGAATGGTCATGAAATAGCGGCGCACATCGGGATGCGTGATCGTGATCGGACCGCCCTGCGCGATCTGCTGTTTGAAAAATGGCACAACGCTTCCGCGTGAACCCAGCACATTCCCAAAGCGAACTGCCATGTATGCCGAGCCAGTCCGCGCCACCACATCCTGTAAGAGTAACTCGGCTGTCCGTTTTGTCGCGCCCATCACGCTCGTCGGATTCACTGCCTTGTCCGTCGAGATCAAAACAAAGCGAGCAACTCGATGAGCCACGCACGCATCCAATACATTGCGCGTTCCCAAAACATTATTGGTGACCGCTTCTTCGATATTCTCTTCCATCAGCGGAACATGCTTGTGCGCAGCGGCATGAAACACAACCTCAGGTTCAAAAGCACTAAAGACGGATTTCAGACGGGTCAGGTCGCGGATATCTGCAATCACCGAATGAATTCGGAGAGATGGCGTCAAACGACGTTGCTCATTTGCGATTTCAAAGACGCTATTCTCTCCATGACCCAGCAAAACCATACTCGATGGTTGGCAACGTGCGATCTGGCGACACAATTCACTTCCGATCGAGCCACCCGCCCCGGTGACTAGGACTTGTTTACCCCGCAACATTTGCGCCACGTCAACCGCATCGATGACCACCGGCTCGCGCCGCAATAAATCGCTGAGATCGACTGGACGCAATTGATTGACGGTCACACTACCATCCAATAATTCAAAGACGCCGGGAACTGTTTTAACTGGCAGATTGAGCTGTTGGCATAATTGAGTAATTTCGCGAATCGCTTTACCGGAGGCAGTTGGCATTGCAATGATCGCTTGTTGAATGCCATAGCGCTCGATCACCTTAGCCAGGTCCGCACGATCACCCACCACGGGAATACCTTGAATAATCGCGCCTTGCTTGTTCCGATCAGCGTCAAGAAAAACGACCGGCTCTAGACCAAGCTGAGGGTTGCTCTGCATTTCCTTGACGATCATGGTCCCCGAACTGCCTGCGCCAAAAATGACCACGCGCATGATGGGTCCCGCTGGGCGCGGTTGCATTCGCTTGATAAATTGTTCTACTAGGCGCACGCTGAAACGAGAGCCGCCGACTGCAAGCAATACAAATACTCCATCGAGCAGGGGAACCGAACGAGGAAAATCTTCAAAGATCACTAGGAATGGACGAAGAACACCAAAAAATATCAACAAGAGCAATACGCTCGAAGTCAGGACTGCCAAGATGATTTGCCCTAGCTCGTCGATACTCGCGTAGCGCCAATAACGTGAATACAGACCCAAGCCATAAAAAATAGGCCAGCGGACAAGCGACGAGATCAAGATGTAGAGCGCGAGCGCACCGAATAAGCGGATTAGAGAGTCAACCCCATTTTGTCCTAGGACACCATCGGTGCGTATCCACGCCGCCGCAACCGGTGCAATGCAAAAAGCGGCCAGATCAATGGCAAAGAAATAGCGATTGCGTAATTGGGGCAAGAACTGCAGCATTCGATCCGCGAAGAGAACGCGCCATCGTTTCATTTTTGACTCCTTCATCGAAGAAGCAACCGGGTTAGAGCGCTAATCTTACAGAACGAAGCAAACATTCACAGACATAATCGACTTGGGTTTCCGTCATCACACCGGAGAACGGCAAAGCAAGCGACACATCGCCCAGATATTCCGTCACTGGAAAATCTCCAGGTTGATAACCAAACCGCTCGCGGTAAAAGGGCTGTAAATGAATCGGGGTAAAATAAGGGCGACTCGGAATACCCTGGGCTTCCAGATGTCCACGCACTTGCTCACGCTGAGCCGGTGGTTTGATTCGAACTACATAGACGAACCAACTCATGCAAGTTGTGTTTGGAGCGATGTACGGTACTTGCACAAGTTCTTGATTGGCCAGGCGTTCATTGTACCATTGCGCCACTTGCGCCCGCTTGGCGAGCAGTTCGTCGATACGTTGGATTTGCGCCAAGCCAAGCGCCGCGCTCATTTCGTCCAGCCGATAGTTGTACCCCAAGCGCGTGTGATTCAGCCATCCATCGAACACATCCCGCCCCTGATTTCGTAGCGAACGAAATAGCACATCCCAATCATCGCGATTCGTTACGATCATGCCACCTTCGCCGGTCGTCACTTGCTTGTTCGGATAAAACGCAAACACGGCCGCATCGCTAAATGTTCCGGCTTTGCATCCTTTGTATTCAGCGCCAATCGCTTCGCAGGCATCTTCGATCACAGAGAGATTGTGCTGTCGAGCTACAGCCAGGATAGGGTCCATATCGGCGGGCTGACCGTAGGCATGAACAGGCAAGAGACATTTGAGATTTCTGATTTCTGATTTCTGATTTCTGATCGAAGGCGGCAACCACTTTTTTGCGGCAGAATCGCCCTGCGAAAGATCATTTGCACATTCCGCGACAAGCACGGGATCAATATTGCCCGTCTTGGGATCAACGTCCACAAAAATCGGGATTGCGCGTTCATAGAGAACAACATTCGCCGAGGCGATAAATGAAAATGGCGTGGTAATAACCAAATCGTTTTCCTGCACGCCTGCCGCAATAACTGCAAGATGCAAGCCACTGGTTCCGGAATTGATACCTATCGCATGACGTGAGCCGACAAAGCTTGCCACGGCTTTTTCAAATGCGACGATTTGGGGACCGATACTGAGCGATGGTGTTTGCAATACTTGATTTACAGCGGATATTTCTACATCTGTGATATCAGGACAAGACATTGGAACATTGGGCATTGTTTCACCTAGTTGCTTTCAGGGACTATACGGTAAAGTGGAAAGTATGAATCTTTATCTAAATCTTGATGATAGAATTGCGCCCATGCACTGGCAAGAGAATTATATTGGTCGTAGGCATGAATGCGCTTGTACAGGTTGAATGTGGCACGCAATGGTGAAAAGCTCGCTTTGAACCGGAAAATGCCGTCGTCCGGTTTGTATCCACCGCCAAGAATGAGCCGCCGTTTGCCTTGCGCACGTGCCCAGCCAATTGTCTCATGAATTACGGCGTTGGTGGGACGCGCTAGCTGAAAAGCATGATCGGCTCCGCCCAAGTAGGAATACACATCTTGATCGTCATGCAAGTAAAGTGTACTGGCAACGATCTGGTCCTTATATTCCGCCAGAACAAAACGCGCATGTTCCGGCACCTGCTCGAAAAAAGCAGCAAAGTACTCGAATGGGAAATAGTAATTTGAGCGTGCGCTTCGCCGATCCATGGTCTGCACATAGATGCGATAAAATTCGCGCACGTGGTCCAGGGTCTGGGCTGTAAACACCCGGACTTGCTCCTGCCGTGAGCGATTAATATTTTTTCGGCACATATAGGAAAACGACTTGTTCCACATCTCCGCTTCGGCAAGAGTCACATCCACATAGACAATTTCGCGATTGAATGTCACTTGCGTTTGATCGAGCGCCTCAAGTTGACTGTGCCACGGGTGCAAATGCGCAACCTCTGTCACGATGCCTTCATCGCAACAAAACGCAGAGAACTCGTCGAAGAAACACCTTGCTAGACTTGAATCAATCCGTCCATACGCAATCGGTCCGGTGTACTCCGGGGTCAGGATATCCCATTTGGCTGATGAAACTTGATCTGCAAATGGTAATGCATCAATAGGGCGGAGAAAAAACGGATACGCTATCCAAGCATCATCTGATGCTATGACAAAGAGCTGCGACGGATAACTAGTATGTTGCTCAGAGATATTAGCATATTCGACGCTGCCAAATATGCTCGTCGTTGCAGGAAGATATGCTTGCCAATCTTTCTGATCGGCGCAAGTAAACAATCGCACTGAAGACATTACCATCCTTAAACCAACTGCGCCAATTCTTCGACCATGGCTTCGAGGGCACCCGTGGGAATATCTTGATGCACAGGCAAGTTCAAGATCCTCCGAGACAACCAATGGGCGTCTGGATACTGTTCTGGACGGATCTCATCAATCAACGTATGGTAAAGACTCACAACGCCAAATCCACGTTTGTTTAGTTCAAAATATAATTCATCCCGCGATCTACCAGTCACAATAACCGGCCAAGTCTGTGGAACTACGCCAATTGGTAAGGATGTATGCAACGGATCGATCTTACCACGTAAAGGCTGAATCAACTCCAGCAAAGCAAGGGCATTTCGCCGGCGCGCGTCCGCGATAGCGAACAAATCATAGTCAAGGGGTGAGTAGGACAAATCACACTTGAACGGCGACTGTTGCAATTTTTCGAACAGTGAAGTAGATGACTGATTATTCAAGCTCAATAGACCGCCCGATGGAAACGGCAACATTTTGTGAAGTGAAAAGATTGTGGCATCTCCCACGCGTCCACAAATACCGCCAATCCAATCGGAATACAATGCGTGTGCCTCGTCTTCGAGAACGAGTACATTTTGTTCATGTGCCGTTTGAACTGCATCGAGATACTGCGGATCAGGATAGCCAAAATAATGAATGAGCACAACGAGACGTGGTCGTGCATTCGCAAGAACGCGACGGTAGTCTTCAATATCTATTCGCAAGTCGGTTGTCATGCGATAGAACTGAAAACGTGCACCAATTTCTACTATAGGGTCAAATACACCTGACCCTTCCTTAGGGCTTGTACCTACATATGCTGGAAGCAAAACAGTATCTAGAGATGAAATACCCAGCGCATACATCCATGCCTTGAATGCCGTGCGCGCATTGGGAAAGCATGTATGCGTGCGACGCAGAGTGCAAACATCGTTCGCACCTTTGGTAATTTGGTTAGCCATGGCTAGATTCATCGAATTTCTTTGGTGAGATATAAGGTGCGTTCAGCAGTCAGAACATTCCAGTCTGCGGGCAATTTATTTTCAGACGAGACGATAATGACTTGACGGTCACAAAAGTGATTGCTGATTGCAGCAATGGCATCCTGCAAACTAACTCCATCAAAGGCAAGCAGTTTACAGACATGATCAGCAATCAAACCAACCGTTATTGACGCATTAGAACAGGTACCTGTAACTTTGCTAAAACCCCGCAATTGTTCTTCAGACCGCGCCTGCGCCCAGTCACCTGGTTCAAAAACCAGCCCCGATCCGGAAACAGACGCTGGTATTATTCGCGATAAAAAGCTGGATTTTTGCACACGATAGCCCTGTCGTAGATACCACTGCAATGCATTAGTGTTGCTCTCAAATACATCTAGTGACAGAGAACGAGAACCTCGCCATGCTCCATAGCGCTCAAAGTCGAGCAACAAGCGTTCGCCCAATCTACAATGTTGGAAATGCGGTGAGACGGCAATATAATTCAAAAAGAATTCTTCGCCCCGACTCATTGCATGATAATATCCAAGCAATTGGGTTCCTTGCTCGACCAGAACAAAAGTATGTAAGGAGCGCGCTGAATCTTCGGTTAGCAATTCGCGCAGATAAGCTACTGCTTTTGGCGACTGGTAAATCGTATAGAGAAGATAGCTAGCACCAAACACAGCCTGCATCAATGCGTATATTGCCGCCGCATCATTAGGACGCGCAGGACGAATCACAGTCTCCGCGAGATTGTGGTCAACCACAGAATTATCAATAGGCATCGTTAGTAAACAACCGTGGATTTCAAACCTCAGAGCTCAAGTTCGCGCGTTCGCGTCGTTCCTCATCCAAGTCTCGCATCGTTGAGCCAGGATCAACTTGTAATCCTTGGCGGGTCAATACACTCCCAACAGTCTGCATAATAATTTTCAAATCAAGCCCCAAGGAAATCTCTCGGACGTATCTAACATCGCTGGCAATGCGTTCATCCCACGACAAATCGTTTCTGCCAGACACCTGAGCTAGACCGGTGATTCCCGGGCGTACTGTAAATCTCGGAAGCTCTTCATCCGTAAAATAAGGATTGTAACGCATCAGCAACGGGCGCGGACCCACCAGGCTCATCTCGCCTTTCAGCACGTTAAACAGTTCCGGTAACTCGTCCAAGCTGGTCGCACGCAGAAAACGACCAAGCTCAGTAAGTCTCTCATTGTCTGACCGCAAATTACCTTGCGCATCACGCGCATCGGTCATTGTGCGGAACTTGTACACCATGAACGGTGTGCCGCGTAGACCCGGACGCTGTTGGCGAAACAAGATAGGTACGCCCAATTTCGCGCGAACTACGAACGCGATAACCATCAATATCGGTGAGAGAAGAAAGAGCGCAAGTAGAGTGAGCATCACATCAAGGGTGCGTTTGCCATATCGTTGATAGATACTTGGGCGACTCGTTTGATTCAGGTTCACGATGCGTTTCCTAAGAATGCCTTCGCCCTTGCCTGTTTTCGGGCAAACACATTTTGAAAAAGCGTTTCGTATTGATCGACCAGTGCCGCACGTGTATACTTTTCTAGAAAGGTGCGCCGACCGGCATCACCTAGCGCTTCGCGTTGTTCGCGCGGCATGGTATATAAATCGCGCACCGCTAGAGCAAGGGCCTCTGGATCCTCTGGCGGACACGTCACTCCAGCACCTGCCATCTGAACCATTTCCGCTGCATCACCGGCAACGGCGCAGAGAATTGGGCGACCACATGCAAGATACGCGGTGGTTTTTCCAGGGATTGTAATTTCAAACACTGGGTCACGTTTCAAGTGAACTAGGACTGCATCAGCTAGTGCAAAAAAGAAGGGCATTCTTTCGGATGGCTGTCGTCCAACAATTCGCAGATTCGTTAGTCCGCGTTGCCGAGCTGAATCCTGCAAAGCACGAGCATCGACCCCATCACCTATCAAAACTATCTGCACATCCGGCAAATCGCGTAAACGCTGGGCAGCATCCAGCACAGTATGCAACGCTTGCGCCGCACCCAAGTTGCCTCCATAAACGATATTGAACCGACCATCGAAACCAAACTCACGCGCGAGTGCTTCATCGCGCGGAACCGGACGGTACAACTCCTCGTCCGCCCAATTCGGAATAACATGAATTTTTTCAGACGCAACGCCCTTGTTGATCAAGTTGCGTTTGAAACCGGGCGATATGACTGTAATCGCGGCAGACTTGTTGTGTACAAGTTTCGCAGCACGGGCAATCCAACGCGCCATTCGAGGCGATGACATCATGCCGGTCGCAGCGAGCGTTTCCGGCCACAAGTCTTGAATCTCGTAAATAAATGGGATGTGTCGCCAAAATGAAATCCACCATGCTGGAAGTGCAACCGTCAAGGGAGGATGATAGACCCACATTACGTCCGCCGAACCGCACAACATGCCGCCGATTAGTGCCGCTGATATGGCAAAACTCAGATAATTAAGTATGCGCTTGAAGCCCGACGTGCTGTGCTCAGGGTAGAGCGGCACACGCAAAACGCGCACTCCATCCATTGTCTCCCACTGCCGCCAACGCAACTTGTAACCTGGATAGAGTTTGCCGCAAGGATAATTCGGAAACCCTGTAATGCTCGTTACTTGATGCCCACGTTCAACTAGAGTCTTGGCGAGCAAATGAATCCGCGTATCCGGCTCAGGTGGATACCATTGCGAGAGAATCAGAATCTTCATGCCGTCAATCAGCTCGAAACATTGCGCGATAGTTTTTTAACGCAGCCGACTGTAAATTCACGAATTCATCGGCATATTGATTTGCGCCACGCGAAAAATTGTCGAACTGCATTTGGTCCCAAGCGACGCATTCATTCATTGCAGCACTAAACGCCGCAGGATCTTCTAGGGGTAAATCCCACCCCACTTGATGTGCTTGCAAATCTCGCCATGGTGTTTGGTCACTAATCAGCAAGGGGCAACCGGTTGCCAGAGCTTCATAAATCGCATGACCAAAATTTTCACCCTGGGTCGGTAGCAGGAACAAATGAGACTGAGATAAAACCTGCGCGACCTCATCCGGCAAAACCGCACCCTTATATTCTACACAGACATTCTGTGGCATTGTAGCCATTATCTTTAGGCAGGTTTCCCAGTAAGCCCGATCCTCAATCGGTCCGTAAATATCAAACTGCACAGATCCATGTACGTTCCGCAAAGAACTCAGTGCAAAATCCAAATTTTTCTTGGGTGCGACGCGGGATAAAAAAACAACCCGCAACTCGCCTTGTTGCTTACAGCGCGTGAATGCAAGACCTTGTACTTGCTTCGGCAACGCCACCAAATTATCCGCCACATGTATCGTGGTATTTTGCCATGATGCGGGCGGAACTTCACGTCGAATATCTTCCACTTCAGAATCGGATGTAGCGTGCCACACAACGGATCGACACAAGCCCAATCGGTTCTGGAGCCGGAGATAACCTCGTTTCCGTTGCGACTTGAACTTGATCGCACCTGATGAAAACTCACCGCGAGGCGCAAGCACTACTTTACGCGGCGTAAGCCACCGCGCACGTTTTAACACAAGACCAAGGAGTGTCCATCTCGCGAAAAAACTGTTAAGGTATAATGTGTCGTAATCAACAGAGCGAAAAATCGCTTGCCAATTCCACACATTGGATGCCATGGGAGAGAGATACCTTACTTGCGCTTTGCCTACAGGTTGCCATTGATTTACCTTGATGTTGGAGTATGGTTGAGTACTACCAAACTCCCGGTCTCTCGTGACAATGTAAAACTCGAATTCATCTCCTAATTGCTCGACCAAATTCGCAATCGAACGGACGGGACCACCCGCTTGATACCCCGGTAGATAATGACCAACCGTTATTAATACGCGAGTCATGATTGGGACTGGATGAATCCCTTGAGAATACGCACGGCTAACCGCCGTGAGTCCGCACCCCAGTGGTGCTCTTTTCGCAACTCTCCTGGTTCGAGCCATTGCATGATGGGAAACATGAAACCAGACTTGGCACGCGTAAAGATCTCTTCCGGCAATTCCGGCACCATCTGCCGTACCAGTGACACTTTCCCCTTGCTCCGGGCTGGCTCAAAGTTGTGAGCACATAGATACTCGCGTAATCGAACATCCACCAAGGGCACGCGCAACTCTAATGAATGTGCCATGGAAGCCCAATCGGCGTCTCGGAGCAATTGGTTCCGCATATACTGTCCCGATTCGAGCCGATGGATGGCTTGCCAATTATCTTTACTGTTGCCGATTAGCTTTCCTGCTTGTTCTACAGGATCATACGCTCGCAACCCTTCTTCTACCATTTCTTGCCCAATCAAATCCGAGAGTTCGTCCGGCAAGTACAATCCTCGCCGCAGAAAGTACATCCCTCCCATATCGGCGTTATATTTTAATAGACCTTTCAATTTGGGTTGGCTTGGGCGAAGGCGTTGCGCGATGGGCGGCCAAAGCGCATTCAGACCTGGGACATGCTGTGCTCTTTTAGACCACATGAGCCATTGAGGTACTTGGCGAAACGAGGGATAACTGCCAAACATCTCGTCGCCTCCCAAGCCGGACAAGACTACCTTTAGTCCAACCTCGTGTGCAAACTTGCTGACGACAAAGACATTAAACCCATCAATCGTCGGCTGATCCATTGCGGCGAGCACGCTCTCCCATAGATCAGGCATATCGGCTGAGTTGATTCGTTTTTCTGTGTGGCAAGTACCTAGCTTTCGTGCCACGCAATTCGCCATCGGGAGCTCATCATAAGATTTGCCAACGAATGAATCAAACCCAAGCGAAAATGTTCGGAGGGGTTCTGGCAGAATCCGACACGCGAGCGCGGCAAGTAACGTAGAATCAAGACCACCGGAAAGAAACACCCCAACCGGAACATCGGCAACCAAATGGGCGCGCACAGTCTCTAGTAACGCCGATTGCACATCTTCAAAGGAAGGTGTGACCGGCGCATCCCACTCATAATGCGCCTGCGGATCGCCCACACGACCTTGTTCTACGATCATGAAATGACCAGCAGGCAAAGCGTGGACTGCACGACGAATCGTATATGGCTCTGGGACCGATCCCCAAAGCATAAACCCTACCACACCCGCAGGGTCTGTTTCCAGCGAAATCTCACCACTGGCCTCTAGTGCCTTGACCTGAGAAGCAAAGCGAAAATACTTGCCATCCGTTGCATAATAGAGCGGCTTGATTCCATAGGGGTCACGCGCCAACATGAGACGATGGGTCTGTTCATCCCAAATGGCAAACGCATACATGCCACGCAACCACGCAAACATTCCAACGCCATACAGAGCGTACAGCGCAAGCAACACCTCAGTATCGCTGTGCGTGTTTAGGACAACTCCAGCGCGAGATAATTCATCACGCAACTCTCGGTAATTGTATATCTCACCGTTAAACGTGATGTGATAGCGCCCATTATCCCACGCCATAGGTTGTGCCCCCGATGGCGAAAGATCGATAATTGCCAGGCGACGGTGACCCAGCCCAATTTCAAGAGTTGGCGAAATCCATTGGCCTGTCCCGTCTGGTCCCCGCGTACTCATGCTATCGCGTGTCCGGATTAATTCATCACGATCGATGGGATTTGCTTGGTTGTGCGTTCGCAAGATACCACTGATACCACACATGGGATTGGCTCCGCCGTCTCCAAGTTTGTCAACACATCAACAATCTTTCGTACACATCAAGATAAACTTGCCCCGCAGTTTCAATCGAAAAACGTTCTTCCACACGACGACGCCCTGCTTGCCCCATTTGCCGTCGCAACACTGGCTGCTCCAACAACGAGAGCATTGCTGTTGCTAGTGCCCCAGCATCACCGACCGGCGAAAGCAAACCTGTCTTCCCGGGCGTTATCGCTGTTGCGGGACCGCCGCAATCGGTGCAGACCACCGGCAGACCGCACGCCATCGCCTCGAGGATCACAATTCCAAGACCTTCTTCGTCGGATGATAACACGAATATCGCCGCCTGTTGATACAATGCACGTAATTGCTCATCTGTCACATTCAGGTAAGTCTCAATGTGTTCAGTCAGGCCCAGTACCGCCGCAAAATCTCGGTCAGACTCTGACAATCCGTTGCGTCCCGCAAGTACGAGTTTAGGCGCATGTGGCAATGCTTGTCGGATTTGCGCATAAGCATCTAGCAACAGTCGAGTATTCTTGCGTGGATCACTCAACCGTCCTACCGCAATGATATACCCATCCGCGCAGTACGTTGTGTTCGGCGTAAAGAAATTGGTATCTACACCCGGCGGCCCTAGCCACAATCGTTCCAGCGGTAAGTAAGATGCAAGCAGCCGTCGCGTGTAATCGCTTTCGGCAAGGACGCAGTCCACCCACTTTAAAGCTCGACGCTCAACGCTTGTGTTCAGTCGCGTCATCCATCGCAGCCACACCTCACGCCAACTGGTTGTCTGCCGTAAACGCGACATGCGATCTTGTGCAATTGTCGTAGCGGCAAACAAGCACACAGGCGGTCTAACATCACCTGCCACTGCTACCCATGCAGGTGTGCCAGCGACCACTTGCACCAAATCATATTGGTTCAGCAGATCTGTCAACACTCGACGCGGTCGATACCGTTGAAATTCAAACTCGGTTAGAAAGGCGCCAACGTGCCGAACTGAGACTCCATGAACGCATTCGTCTTTTACACGCGGTCCGTGTATCCAAGTAGCAGGTGAAAGCAACCGTACACTTGCGTTATCGTGAAACGAAGTAGCAAGCAATACTATATCAAAATCATACTCGGCACGACGAAGCACCTGAGCGATAAAGTTGGTTACAGTCAAGACGCCACCGCTAGGCGAGTGAGTAACCAAAACAACTCGACGGCTCACGAAGCAATCTTTCCTTTGCTTAGCAGATGATGGCGCTTTTCCATTTTACTAGTGGCACCAATCACAGTTAGATTTGCCACAAGGGCCACCCAGACAAAATTAAAAGTCTCGTAATAAATAGTTGTAAAAATGAAACCGGCAACAAACCATGCTAAGATGGCATACCCGTCTAGTCTTTTCCAAATGGACCACCGAAATCGCCACAATATTGCGGCTCCTAAAAACAGAAACGCTCCAAGTCCCAGCAGTCCGTTCTCAAAAAGGAGTGCCATATACACATTATCTGGAGTATCTGTCTGAAGTCCTAATGATTGCACAGCAGGAGACACCGACCGCAGACCATAACCCACCAACAAACGAAAGACATCCAAATCACGCACATATATATCCCATACTCCGAATAGCACATCGAGCCGTGTCTGCGTTGAAACCGGATTCGTGAGAACAAGGCGCTCAAGTGGGATTGAACCGATATATCCACTATCCCAACCCAAAGAAGGGATTGCCAAAAGAATTAACGTCAAAGCAACTGCAACAATGACAATCAATCGCACCTTTCGCTTGGAAATCATGGCAATACCCAATCCCAATAACGCCCACATGAGCACAGCGGTTGTCGATATAGCTAATAGAGAAACCACAAACACTAGCCCTATCATTGGGTACTTGATGTACGACGCCTTAATCTCCATTATTAATGGTACTGCAAGAATCAAAGCCATGGGATAGATAATCGGGTTTCCCAATGTGCCCAGCACACGAAAACCACGAATAACATTGGCGTTCAGAAAGGCGTCTGTATAGAATGATAAAGAGTAACCCACGATTCCTTCTGCCGCACCAACCAATGTTGCCAGAAATGCTACAAAAACCAGAATAGCAATAAATTCACTGCGGAATCCGCGCCGAAATAGATAGACCAGGATCATGTAATCAAGCACAAATGTAATAAAGTAAGATAAAGCGACAAACATCCCCGATTGCAAATTCGCTGAGATAACCGCTCCAAATGAAAAGAGCCAAACAATGAATAATTGGATGCGAACGTAACGGTCAAGTAAAATCACGAGAATCTTGCCATTCGATTCAAAAAACAATACTACTCCGACAATCATACTAACCAGGATGGTCAGGGTGAATGGCAAACCCACAATCCGAGGCGTGGGAAATCCTCTTTCAATCGGCAATAACAAGTGAACAGCACATAATGCCAAGGCAATACCGAAGTATAGCACTTTCCGAACAACTGCAGCTGCAACGATATCATACCCAGCCACGTTAGATCGTGTTGGTTCGATATGTCTTGCTCGAAAACGATATTCCTCAGCCACGAATTATCTTCCTCCGATAAAGCCAATCCTTTCCAAGATCGAAGAAACCCCGGACCCCTTGTTTTCTGAACGTGGACCATGCTTTGATGAACATCGCACGATATTGCAACAATTTCCGAACCAAGAAATGAAGCGGATAGCTACCACCATGAATCCGACAAACTCTTACATGCTCTGCAATAATCGCCTTTCCAAGTGCTGTACGTGATATTTGATGAGGATGGTCACGAATTACTGACAACGGGTAAGGCAAATAACCATACTGCGGATCGGAGCGGAAAAGACGCATGATCCAATCCCAGTCGCCGGCGTATCTAAAGGACGCATCAAACCAGATGTCATTCCGGAGGATAAAATCCCGGCTCACAAACAACGAACAATGCTGGATGTAGGGATTATATTTGAGAAACCAAGCGGGATAATTCCCAGTCGTATCAGTTTGATAGGGTAGTAAGATACCTTGCTGATCCATATGTAACGTCTTGCCGTAAACCAAATTGCAAGACGCGTGTGTGCGCCAATACTCTACTACACGGCTTAGGGTATTCGGCGTAATATATACATCATCAGCACTGATAATTCCGATGATGTCACCACGTGCGGCTAATAGCCCTTCATTCTGTGTAGCATATTGTCCTTTGTTTTCCCGACTCCACCACCGAAGGTGGGGGTACCGTTCCAATATCGCCTCAGTGGCTCCTTCGTCGTTAGAGCCATCGTCAATCACAATGTGCTCGACATTGGAGTAATCCTGATTCAAGACACTTTCGATCAGCGCGCCCACATAGGGTGCGCCGTTCCGCACCGCCGTGATGATAGAAATCAAAGGATAATTTATTGTTTTTTCAGTTTGGTTTTGAATTGGCATCGATCGACTTCGGGAGAATTGATGAATGGATCGCAATAAGTTTATGAGTCAAAATCAAGGCGACCGTACCGTAGCTGAGCACCGAAACCCATGCTGCGCCGTAAATACCCAAGCGGGGTAACAACAATAACAACCCAAAGAGGGTCGCCCCAGTTCCGATGAATTCAGCAATGCTAACCTCGGTTGGCAATCCCAATCCACGCAACCCATCGCTGAGAACATAGTTGCATCCGAGAAAAACAGTCCCGAGCAAAAGAATCATGGCGGGATACACGGCCGGGAAAAAATCAAACCCAAATATGAGAGGAAGAAGAACTGGACAAATCAAACCCAACAAAACTGCTCCAGAAAATGAAATGAACAAATTCAATCTCAGAACTCTAACAATCTTATGTTTTGCATTATGCAAATTTTGGGTACTCGCCACACGTGGAAAAAGTATCATCGCAAATGCTCCCGATAGTGGGAACAGCACTGATGCATAGGACACAGCAACCGCATACTGCCCCAACTCAGCCAAACCCACAAACATGCTCATGAGAAACTGATCAAGTCGAGCATTGGTCATCCAAGACAGACTGCCCCAGTATGACTTTAGCCCGTACTGTAATAGCGAACTTGCCCACTGACGGTCAAACTTTCCTTTGGGAGTTAGTTGGCACATAAAAATAGTTAGCGTAACAACCGTGACTAAACCCTGAAAGAAGATCATCAAGATAAGGAGTTCTACCGCCCGATTAACACCGACGGCAATTCCTAGAATCACACTGATTGGATAAACGGCCGCCGCTGCCGAACGAATCGCGCTAAATAGCCAGAATCGCTTCAGACCTTGAGCAAGAGTACTTAAATAGGACGTAATGAGAAAACATGGAATGGAAAACAAATACACGTGCGTCGATCCAACCACAAGAGGTTGATATTGTCCCAAGAAAAGTCCAATCGCTACCCAGCCAACAAAGACAGCCAAAGTACTTTGGACGACCCAAATTCCAAGTGTCGTCGCAAAGATTTCGCCAAACGCATCGGTTTCACGCGCTACAGAATACGTCAGCGCTTGTGGTAGTCCTAAAGTTGCAATCACTCCGATCACGCTCGACCAAACGATAGCCGCAGCGAATTCACCCCGTCCTTCCGGACCTAACAACCTTGCCGACAGAATTCCTCCAAGTACTGTCAGCAAAGTTATACTAAGATTGCTACCTGTCGTGATAATCAAATCCTGAACAGATTTAGATTTTATAGTTCGGATGCTGCGCCAAAGGAGCTGATAAATATTCGCCGCCTTTTCTCATTTGGCTATAGTTCGATGGATCATTGTATCACATTTATCATAACAGAACGAACTTGCACTTGACTAAACCAAAACTGTCCCAGCCCTACATTGCGCACTAATGGCGTCATTTGAACCTGAGACGGAGAACCTTTTGCTAGGACACGCACTGTACGCAACACCCCATTTGACGGCGGCAAAGGAAATGCCGCCAAGACATTGCCGCCTAAGCGAGTATAGTCGCCCACAAAAACAGCCCCCTTACCATCCATTACATTCCAGGTACGATAAGTGACGGTTACAAGATATTGATTTTCCGTCACAACGAAACTCTTACCAAAGTACTCGGCGTACGTGGTACTTCCATCAGGCAATGAGCCGCCCCACAACGCAACAAGACGTGCTGGCGCACCGGGCACCAGTCGATCCTTTCCCCCTTCATACAATCCATCTTTAACGCCGTGCCCAAGATAATCTAGGAATCTCCAGTTCTCTGGGGCTTCTCCACTCCATTGTGCAAAGTTTGAATTCTCGACAAGATTCTGCCCGAGGGCTATACTCTCTACCGGCACACCCAGTTTCTGCGCGACAAATCGTCGGTCGTCAGCAATGTTATCCAAATCTGCTTGCAAATCAGCGACTGGCTTGCCAAGTACACGATTGACCTGAATCAGTTTTTCCAAACCGCTCAAATCTTCTGGCACAAGTTTGTGATAATTCTCATACCATTGCGCCGCTTGGGGCAAAATCCAAGAACAGTCAGCACGCGTTATCGGACACTGCGCTTCTATCACAAGTCCCAAACGCAAATACGCTTCCGCGTAATCCGGTTTGATTTGGAGAACACGTTGATATTCTTGAGTTGCCAGATCAATGTCACCGCGGCGGTGATCCAGTTCAGCAAGCAAGAACATCCAATCCGGGTCGGTAGGATAACGCGCAATCAAATTCTTCAAGACCTGAGAGACCATCGGCGCATCCGGATGTTGCCACACCAAATATGCTACAACATTCAGGGTCATTCCACGATTCCAGATTTGTTCCGCCAATAAATCTGGAATCGTCTGCGCCACGTACGCTTGCAAGCGTGTATCCGCTGGAAAAATCGCGTTCAGCGCAAAATGGGTGAGCGCTCGACGGAAGAATTCCCCATGTCCAGTGTCACCTGACTGACGTGCTTGCCGCTCAAGTTGATAATTGATAAAAAGATCGTCGGGGCGAAGGACCAACGCTTTTTCCAATGCCTTGGGTGTCACCCGAAGGTAAGCGATGGCAATAGTGTCGCTGATTGTTTGCGTCCGTTTAGGTGGCGGTACTGATTCATATAACGCGATCACGTTCTGTGAGTCGTTGCTCCGGTCGAACGTGCCCAGTGCATCAAGATACAAAAATGGATTTCGTGACACTTGGTCTTTGATTTTCGCAACAGCATCTGCCGCTGCCCGCAGGTCATTCATCGCAAGATCAGCCCGTACCAACGACCAACGCACTGTTCCATTATTAGAATCCACATTCGCCGCTTGCTCAAATGCGGCAAGGACTGGCGCAATTTGAGCGGACGTTAGTTGGACAGATGGAGGATAGTTAGGGTCACGCTCTTTCGTATTTACGGAACTGGTCTGTCTCACTAGTTCACGAGTCAATGTCACCATTCCGATGTTGATCCACGCAGCGCTCTGGAACGCCGGCATGAAAATCACCAAACAGACAGCTAAAAGTACTAGTAAACCCAACCTGATGCCATGTCGCATTTCAAGTATCTTCCTGACCTGCTACACTGAATTAGCCAAGAGTATCCCGGTTTTCTCGATTATCTAAACCATGCCGACGGCATCGGTCGCGTTATTGTATCCTAACACAATCTTCACTACTGTGCGTGCTACATCTGAGGTCACATATTCTGCCGGTGGATTCCAGACGCAACTTGTTCCTAACGCAACGCGCACCGCTTGCAAAATCATCTCTGGCTCTGCGCCGGATAGAACGTTACTGCCCACTTCAATCGTCTCCGCGCGTTCGGTCACATCACGCACTGTTACGTTGGGCACACCAAAGATGCAGCATTCTTCCTGCACCGTCCCGCTGTCGCTCAAAACACAATGCGCGTGCTTTTCTAATTTAACAAAGTCGAACAAGCCCATTGGCGATAGCAATCGCACGCGTTTGGATTGCGGATCAAGACCAAAGCGCGCCAGTTTGTCTGCCGTGCGTGGATGCAAGCTCACCACCATTGGTTCGGCGTATGTGTCGGCAACTAGTGCTAGTCCACGCAAAAGCTTTTCCAAGCGCGTCGCGTCGTCCACATTCTCGGCCCGATGCAAGGTAACGAGAAAGAATTTGCCCGGCTCAACCTTGAGTCGTGACAAGACGTCACTCGCTTCAACCTGATCGGCATACGCATTCAACACTTCATATATTGGATTGCCGATAACAAAAATACGTTGACGCTCGATCCCTTCGCGCACCAAGTTATCTTTGCTCCGATGGGTATATGGCATCAACACATTGCTGCAATGGTCGATGATGCGCCGATTAATTTCTTCCGGCACACGGTCGTCGTAACAACGGTTACCCGCTTCCAGATGATAAACAGGTATTCGCATCCGCGCCGCCGGAATCGCCGCCAAACCGCTATTGGTATCACCCAGAATCAACACGCGATCAGGTTTTTCGGCGGCAAACAATTCGCCGCAGCGTGCAATGATCTGCCCGGCTTGGTCGGAAAAGCTAGTTGCCTGAATGCCCAGATGAATATTCGGCGCGCGCAAATCGAGATCGCGAAAGAAAATATCACTTAGGTTTGGATCATAATTTTGCCCGGTGTGAACAAGCGTATGTTCGCAGAATTTATCGAGTTGTTTAATGATTTGGCTCAGGCGAATGATTTCAGGGCGCGTGCCAAAGATTGTCATCACCTTCATGCGTAGATCTCGTTTGGCAGAGCTGCGCCTAAATACGGCGCAAGCAATTCGCGTAAGCCATCATGATCCAACGTAATGTCCGCTGACGAATACTCACTTGTCAGTGCGGGCGTTGTCACTGGCGCAGCGCACAACTCTGGCAACATGGGGCAGATCACGTAATATCCATCCCGCTCGATGGTGCGATGGCACTCTTCTTCCGACACCATGATCTCGTGGATTTTTTCACCGGGACGAATACCTGTAAACGTAATTGGGATATCGCGCCCGGCAATGAGCACTTCTGCCAGATCGGTTAATCGTGCGGCTGGTACTTTGGGAATGTACGTCTCACCCCGTTGAGCACTGCGGATTGCGGCGAACACCGTATCGACTGCCCGGTCGAGTGAAAGCAAAAACCGCGTCATTTCTTTGAGCGTCACGGTCACAGGTCCGCCATGTGCGATTTGATCGAGGAACAATGGCACAACCGATCCCCGCGACGCAATCACATTGCCATAGCGAACACACACAAACCGTGTCCTGGGACAATCCATATTCGCTTCAACCATGATCCGTTCCATCACAGCCTTGGTCATGCCCATCACGTTGATGGGTTTACACGCCTTGTCGGTCGAAATGCCGACTACGGTTTCCACGTGCGCCTGATTGTCGCGAACCGCACGCACCAGGTTCTGCGCGCCAATCACATTCGTTTGCACAGCTTGAAATGGAAAGTATTCACAGGTCGGAACTTGCTTGAGCGCGGCGGCGTGGAAGACAACATCCGCCTCCTGCACCGCTTGCGCGACCGATGGATAATCGCGCATATCGCCAATGCGAAAGGTCAACAATTCTCGAAAATTGCGATAGATGATTTCGTCGGTCGCCGCTTTACGATTGAGGTAGGACAAGCGCATGTAATGCTGTTTTGCCTCGTCGCGCGAAAAGACGACGATTTTGGAGGGCGTACCCATTTCGCCCGAAAGAATCCGGCGAACGATAACTTGACCCAGTGAACCAGTGCCCCCCGTGATTAAGACCTGCTTACCGGTAAGAGGTTGCATACGTTCTTTTCCATTCATCATAAGGAGTAGGATCATTTGCGATTTCGGCGACCATCTCATCCCAGGTTGGAATCACATATCCTGTCGCCGCGACAAAACGCTCTGCGCTCAAGCTGCGGTCGCAGAAAAATTCTGACTGTGGTTCGATAGCAATATCCAGATTCATCGCATCTCGAAGCTTGACTAACAAGTCGTACTTGTTGATTGGCTGGCTGGCGACTTGGTACAGCCCGGAGAGATTCGGATGAAATTCGATGAGATCGCCCATAATGTGGGCGAGCGTCTGTGTTGGAAACCCAGTGTAAATCGCTCCGGTATAACCCTGCACCTTGCCGCCACGATTGCTCAGAAACCATTCAAGCATGGCGCTCTGCTTGAGAAAATCGCGACCGATAATCGATGTGCGAATGGTGAGACAATTCACGCGATCCACTTCGCCCAGCAACTTGGTGCGTCCGTACAAATCCTCTGCGTCAGCCGTATCCGCTTCAGTATAATGACCCTTGCGTCCAGTAAAGACACAATCTGTGCTCATATGAAACAAGCGCGCCCCCGTAGCAGCACACAAATCGGCAAGCTGATGTGGAAACAGCGAATTCAAAGCTATACTGATAAACGGGTCTTTGGCTTCTTTCAGTTGTTTGATAATGCCAATACAATTGATGACCACATCGGGCTTGGTTTGGGCGACTGCGCGGATGACCGACGCAAAATTCAGAGCGTCTACCCCCGCGACGAGTTGTTCTCGCGCGACGTTCGCATACATGGGATAACGCAACCACGAGCCATCTGGATCACGAAACGTCGCAAACGTATCAAAACGCGATGCCAGCACCTGGAAGACTTTGTGCCCCAACATCCCTTCGCCGCCCAGAATCAAGACTCGTGCCATTATACCAATGCTCCTTTTGCCCAGGTCATATAGTCAGCCAATCCTTCACGTAAATCGACTGTGGGCGCAAATCCGAAAGCCAAGCTTGCCGCCGAAATATCCGCCAGACTATGCCGCACATCGCCCGGTCGAGGTGAACCATGCTGAATCGGTACCAGACCATGACTCGCTTCGCACATCCACTCGGCAAGCCGATTGATCGTGATGCGTGTACCGCTTGCGATATTGAACGCACCCGAAACACCCCGCGCCATCGCCGCTTTATAGTTTGCCTGGACCACATCCCGCACATTGACAAAGTCGCGCGTCTGCTCTCCATCGCCGAAAATGGTAATCGGCTCGCCCTGTAAAATCTTATGCGCAAATATGGGAATCACATTCCCGTACGCATCGTAACGTTGATTCTCGCCATAGACATTGAAATAGCGAAGGCAGACACATTCAAGCGGGTAAAGTTTTGCATAAGCCAGACAGAGTTTTTCTGCACCCAGCTTGCTCGCACCGTAGGGAGAATCTGGCTCGACGGGATGATCTTCGCGAATGGGGATTGTTTTCAACTCGCCAAAGATACCCGCCGAAGAAGAAAAGACCACTTTGCGAACTCCGTTTCGGCGCGCGGCTTCAAGTACACGCAAAGTACCTAGCACATTGATCTCAGAATCTTCTAATGGATGCTCGATAGAGCGCTTGTTGCCTACAGAAGCCGCCAGATGAAATACGACTTCGACACCTTGCATCGCGCGTTCAACGATTACCGCATCGCGAACATCGCCCTCAAGAAATTCGACCTGGGGAAACGGATCGAGATTTTGACGATAGCCAGATAAGAGATTGTCAAGCACCGTCACACGATGTCCCTCTGCCAACAGATGTTTAACAATGTTTGATCCGATGAAACCAGCTCCACCCGTAACCAAAGCGTGCATCTTGATCCTTTATCCGATGATTTAGAGAACAAACAGGGTTTTCACTGCTAGACAGACAGTCTTACCCGCTACGATCAAGCTACGACTTGGATTCCAATCGATATTCCTTAGTTGACGGCAAAGACAGAGGAAACACTAACCGTGTTTCCTTCAGCGTGCTATTACTTTTCGATTGAGAACAATTCGCAAGTTCGATTATCTAGAGGGGATCGATAGAAGCAAAAATACCAAAACGCTATACCGCACTATGGTAACAAAACCAGATTCTCGGCAAATCAAAACTGAGCAAACAAAAAGCCGACGCGCGGAGAAAGAGATTGCAAAATCCACCATCGCACGGCTTGTGAGCGATCAATTATACAACTGTAGCAATGCTTGCTCTATGCCAGGGAAACCGCGCTTGCTTACGCCAGCATTATATCTAATGTCTTGAGATAGTCAAGAAAATCACTACAGTCGGATGAATTCTAGTCTCAGATATTCAACGATGCGTGAATACACAACAAAACCGCTCATGTTGTTCACATGAGCGGTTTTGTTAGCATTATCGTCTCCGCCCTCGTCCCAGCAAGAGCATCACGATGCCAACGGCGACACCAAAGATGAGTGCGCCGCGCTGATCGAACAACGTGCGGATGTTGCCGTTCACTTGTCGCGCAAAGAGCAAGCCGACAAAGCCATTCTGCATTTCGACCCGCGGAGCCGCCATCAGCAATGCACCGCCTTGCTCGACCTGGATCGAGTTGCGCGCCACCATGTACTGCGCGCCGCCCAGTTGAACATTCACCGTCTCGCCCGTAATCGCAACGGCCGACGCTACGTTCAAGTCGATGTTCTCTGCCTGTGCCAGCACGACCGCGCTCTGGGACAAATTAATTTCATCGGCTTCTGCCCGCACAATCCCGCCCGCCTTCACATCGATGGTGTCGGCATTGGCTTGGACGATGCCGCCTGCGCTGATGCTTACGGTCCCCGCCTCAATCGCATTTGCGCCGCCTTGCACGATGGTCACCGTCTCGGCTTTGATGTCGCGCGCGCTGCCCGATTGGATCGTCACGTCATGCGCCGACACATCGTTGACGCTGGCGTTCTCGATTCGTTCCTGTCCGTTTTCAAATTCCTCCGCCGCACTTTTCTTGCGACGAGTCACACGCTTTTTCGGTTCACTCGATTTTTCTTCGTTTGGCATATTCGCCTCCCTTCAGTCGTCAGTAGCCAGTCGCCAGCAAAAACTAATTCAAGGATAATCAATTTTCTGACTACTGACTACTGTTCACTGTTTACTGTCCACTGCTCACCGTTCACTGCTTCCCGTCCACCGGGCCCGAAATCGCCAACGCATAGTTTTCGATTTGCGCGTACTTTTGCGAGGCGGCTAGGATTTGCTCGGCGGTGATCGAACGAATGATATTAGGATAGCGCTGGAGATAATCCAAACCCAGGTTGAACATTTCAATGTCACTCAACGTGGCTGCAACTCCTTCGTTCGTCTCCAAGCGCAGCGCCAGCGACCCGGTCAAAAAGTCCTGCGCCTCGGCGAGTTCGTCTTGCGCAACGGGTTCTGAACGCAGACGCTTGATCTCCGTCAGAATACCTTCTACCGCCCGATCCACATTCCTGGGATTGACACCCGCATGGACTGCCCAGGGTCCCGCGCCGACATTCGCTTCGACGCCGCTGTAGACATAGTACGCTAGCCCTTGCTTGTCGCGCACATTCGCTCCTAATCGTCCATACAAACCCAGGCGACCGAAAATCAAGTCGCCGATGTTGAGCGCATAGTAATCAGGATCGGAACGACGAATCCCAGGATAACCGATCACGACATCGGCTTGCATCTTGCCGGGAATAGGTGCGACTTTTCGCAGAATCTGTTTGGGCTTGGGCGCATCGGGAATGCCGTAGGGTTCTGGGTGCCCTTTGGCTTTCCACACACCCAGCTTGCGGTCGATCATTTCAATCGCCTGATCGGCACGCAGATCGCCCACAATCACAACAGTCGTCACATCGGGCCGATAATAGCACGCATGATAGTCCTGCATCATCTTGGTCGTAATGCGCTTGACCGTCTTTGTCGTGCCCTCTGACAAGCGATGATACGGATGCGAGGACGGATAGCACATCGCGCGAAACTCGCGGTATGCGACGTGTTGCGTATCGTCGTCGGCTTCTTTCAAATCGGCGAGAAATTCGCGGCGCAGTTTTTCGACTTCGACGCGCGGAAACGTTGGATGCATGAGCGTTTCGGCGACAATGTCCAGCACATGCTCGAAATCTTCGACGAGCGATTTCGCGCTCAAGCCAATCGTTTCCATGCCCGCGCCGATTCCAAACGACATGCCATTGCGGTCCAACTCGTCGTTCAGTTTTTGGAAACTGCGTTTGCGCGTGCCACGCTGTAACGCCGCCGTTGTAAAATGCGCCAGCCCAGAATTCTTTTCGGTATCGTACAGTCCGCCTGCCCGAATACGACCACGCAATGTGACCGACGCATTGTTATGATTTTCTTTGATGAGCAGCGTCAAACCATTGGCAAGCGTCGTGCGCGTGATGCTCTCCGGTGTGATGGGAAGTGTCGTTTTCATTTCGCTTTGCTCCGCGCGCGATTCTTGACCGGTGCGCGCTTGCCGTTTCCATTCGACGGGATGAACCAACCGACCGTGCGATTCTTTTCGGCGAAATATTTTCGCGCGACGCGTGTAACATCCGCTTTGGTTACCTTTTCCAAATTGTCGAGGAATTGCGCATACATTTTATACGACGAGACGATTTCCCATTGACCCAGCCAATAACCGAGATTCATTACACCATCGGTTGCGTAAACGAATTGCGACTTGGCTTGCTTGATGACTTTGGCCAACTCTGTGTCTGTGACTGGCTTGCTCGCGATTTTTTCCAACTCGGCAAAAATTGCACCTTCGACTTTTTCGATCGATCCGCCCGGCGTCACGGTCGATGTAATATCAATCGTTCCTGGGTCGAGCATCCCACGAAAACCGCAATCGACATCAACCGCCAGTCCCGTTTCGACCAACGCGCGATACAAACGGGATGAGCGACCTGGACTGCCCCCCCCCGAAAAACTCATGCCCCCCACGCCCGACAAAATACCGGTGAGGACAAATGTTGGAAAAAAGTCGGGGTCACTCGCTTTCGGCGCGTGAAACATCGCATGGAAACACGCCGACGGACCGGGGCGCACGAGGCGCGCCCGCCGTTCGCCTTCTTGCGGCGGCTCGACACTCTTCATTTGCGGGATTTCGCCGCCGCGCGGAATCTTGCCAAACGCATCGGTGATTTTCGCAAGCATTTCATCCGGTTCGAAATCACCGGCGACCACGACAACGGCATTGTTCGGCGCATAGTATTTCTTGTAATGGCGATACAAATCCTCGCGCGTCATCGTTTCCAAATCGACTTTCCAGCCAATCGTGTCGTGATGATACGGATGCACCATGAATGCCATCGCTTGGACTTGTTCGCTGAGCAAATAGCGCGGCTCGTTCTCGCCGCCTTCGCGCTCGGAAATAATCACCGTGCGCTCGCTCGCAACTTCGTCGGGGTCGAACGTGGTGTTCATCATGCGGTCCGATTCGATGCGCAGCGCCAAATCGATGCGGTCGCTCGGCAGCGATTCAAAGTACGCCGTAAAATCCGCCGACGTAAATGCATTATCGACGCCGCCGTTGCGATTGATGAGATGCATGATCTCACCCTTGCCCAGCGTCGGCGTGCCTTTGAACATCATGTGCTCGCACCAGTGCGAAATGCCGGTGATGCCGGGCACTTCGTTGCGCGAGCCTACGCGATACCAAACCCAGAACGTTACAACCGGCGCGTTGTGGACCGGCGCAAGTAAAACCATCAAACCATTATCTAAATGAGCTTCACGAATATCGACTGCCATTGACTCCTCCAATACTTACCAATACTCGACATGATCCTGCATATCTTCCGAAGATAATGTTTCAGCGATCAATTCGAGGGCGTTGATTATTTCTCCAATTGTAGCATCGCGATCTAGGTAAACAATTCCACTGTGCGTCAAACCTTCGCGATGGAAGCGCAAGAAATCCGAATCTTTGGTCACGACAACGCAATTCTCACGTCTAGCATATTCCATGTGCTGCTCATCACTCGCGCGACGCAGTCCAACTTCTTGTGCGCGCGTGACAAGGATTCCGCGATGCCGCAACCCATCCGCGACAGCTTTGGGAATATGCTCGTCAAGATAGAAGCGAATTCGCTCACCCACGGAGTGCCTTTAATTTCGCTTCAAGTTTGGACGGATAACGTTTTTTCATCGTCGCAACAAACTTTCGATCTTTCTCCACGTCGCGCCGAATTTCTTCGATGTGATCGAAATAGAAAGACAAGGCAGCATGAACCTCAGCCAGAGTTAGATCGAATTGATTGGCTATTTCATCAGGCGACATTCCAGATTTTGACCAGTGTGCTACATCTTGCACGCGAATCCTATGCCCATCAATACGGGGACGTCCACCCATCACCCCGGGTGTTCGGACAATATACGTCTTTGGTTTCTTTTGTACTACCGCATGTCGCACAACCATTTTCTTTCCTCTTACATCAAATTCGGAATCCGAAATCTTGTGCCGACTTTCGAATTCCGAATTTTGAATCCTGATGGGCTAGAGTCCCATGACCTTGTTGAGGGCTCGAACTGCTTCGCCCGATTTTTGCAATGCAGCCGTTTCTTCGGCGTTGAGATTGAGCTTGACGATTTCTTCGATCCCTTGCGTGCCAAGCTTCACCGGCACGCCGGCATACACTCCGCTGATACCGTACTCACCTTCGAGATAAGCGATGCACGGCAGAATCTTTTTCTTGTCGAACAGAATCGCATCGACCATTTCGGCGACGGCTGCGCTCGGCGCGTAGAATGCCGATCCTGTCTTGAGCAAGTTCACCACTTCGGCTCCACCGTCGCGCGTGCGCTTGACGAGCGCATCGATCTTTTCTTTCGGCAAGAGTTCCGTGAGCGGAACGCCGGCGACGGTGGTGTAACGCGGCAGCGGGACCATCTGATCGCCGTGCGCGCCGAGGACGTACGCATCGACATTCTGCACCGAGACACCCAGTTCCAACGCGACGAACGTGCGGAAGCGCGCGCTATCCAAAACACCCGCTTGACCAATCACGCGATTCTTCGGGAACTTGCTCGTATGCCACAACAATTGCGTCATCGCATCGACGGGATTCGTCACGACGATGATGATCGCGTTCGGCGCATGTTTGGCGATTTGTTCGCCCCAACCACCAACGATTTTCTGATTCGTCAAAATCAAATCGTCGCGACTCATACCGGGCTTGCGCGCAATACCAGCCGTCATCACGACAATATCGGAGTTGGCAATCTTTTCGTAACCAGCGCCATCTTTGATGGTGATGCCGCTGACGTTCACATCGTAACCGACGATTGGGCCGGCTTCGAGCAGATCAAGCGCTTTGCCTTCCGCCACAAATTCGATCACATCGGCGATGACGATATCGGCAAAGTTGCGTTCCGCTAATCGTTGAGCGGTCGTTGCCCCGACAAAGCCCGCACCGACTATGGTAATTTTCTTTCGCATGGTTGCTCCTTCGAATAGGGTTAATGAAATTGGTAGGAGTGAGGCATTCGTCGAACAAAACCATCAATGAATAAAGGGCATGGATCGGCAAAAGCTCCACAGTGTCAAGATATACTGCACACGGGCACTGATTGCGGTTTTGGAGTCGAGTCCTTCGACTTTGCTCAGGACGGGCTGTTTACGCGGTTGCGTTGGCGTTCGCGGCGACCCGCTAAAGCGTCGAGTCCACGCGAAGCTTGCAAAACCGCGGTTTGTGACCGTGCCGAGTATAGTTGCGCAAATGCCTCGCCCCTACTTTTTGTGCGGATCCTTGGAAGCGCAAAGATAAACAACAGCACCGTCTCCGTTGACATCCGCCCAGTGTGGCACATCGGCTGGCAAATCCAACCGATCTCCCGGTCCCAGAACAATCTCTTCACCCGTCTCGGGTAATCCAACGCGCAATCGTCCACGAACCACTACTCGAATTTCGAGAAACTCGTGCGTATGCACAGGATAGACTGTACCGGAAGGATCGGTCCATTCCGAAACTGAATAACCTTCTCCAGTCAAAGCGCCCCGTAGTGCTTCAAGAGACGGCGCTGTCTCCTTGTTCCAACGGGTTAATCGCATGAGATTAAATTTTCCTGTTAAAAATTAACGAAGAAACCCGTTTTCTTCACACCCAGATTCATTTTCTTTCGAAATCGAAAGAAAACGGGTTTCTAATTGTTAGCTGCGTTGTTCAATCGGAACGTACTTTTGATCTTGCGGTCCGGTGTACAGTGATTCGGGCCGCATGATGCGATTGTCCATCAATTGTTCCATGACATGCGCCGTCCAACCGGCGACCCGGCTGATCGCAAAAATTGGCGTGAACAAATCGATAGGAATGCCGAGCGTGTAATAGACCGATGCAGAATAGAAATCGACGTTGACGTAGATGTTGGGACGTTCGCGCGCCATCACGTCGCGCATTTTTTCCGACATGTCATACCATTTGGTGTTGCCGGAATGTTTTGCCAAGTCACCGGCAATGCGGCGCAATTGCAGCGCGCGCGGATCATTCGTCCGATAAATCCGATGACCAAACCCGGAGATTTTCCCTTTGCTTGCAAGCGTTTCCTTGGCGTACGGTTCGACTTTGGAAATGTCGCCCAATTGAACAAGCATCTTCATCACCGCTTCGTTCGCGCCGCCGTGCAAAGGTCCCTTGAGCGCGCCAATCGCGCCGCTGATCGCGGAATACATATCCGATTCGGTGGATGCAATCGAACGCGCAACAAACGTCGATGCGTTCAAGCCGTGGTCCATGTGCAAAATCAAAGCGATGTCGAGAATGCGAGCAGCTTCAGCAGTCGGTTCTTTACCATCGAGCATGTAGAGGAAATTCGCTGCGTGCGAAAGATCGAAGCGGGGCGCAATCGGTTTGCGTCCTTTGCTAATATTATGCCACGACGCAATAATCGTTGGAATTTGCGCCGTCAGGCGAATCGATTTGCGAACGTTTGCCGAAACCGAATTGGAGACACCGTCGGGATCGTGCACACCCAGGATCGAAACGACACTGCGCAAAACATCCATCGGCGAAGCATACTTGGGGAGCAATTCCATCCCTTCGAGGACTTCGTGCGGCAAAGGGCGCGCGGCGGAAAGTTTTGTGGTCAACTTGTTCAACAAATCGCGGGTGGGGAGCGTGCCATACCAAAGCAAATCGACCGTTTCTTCAAACGTCGAATGTTCGGCGAGATCGTTGATATCGTAACCGCGATAGACTAGCTTGCCTTCATTGCCTCGAACATCACTTAATTGGGTCGCGGCAGCAACGACCCCTTCCAAACCACGTGCAACTTTCGATGTCGCTTCAGGCGAGACGGTACTCATACTGACTCCTATGTTGTCATTTCAAGCGGATTGATTATAACTTGCTCATTCTCGTTTGTCAACGGAATTTTGCGCCACTGTCTAGATGCTGGGAACTTGTGATGGTTACAATAATGCGGTTGGGATGTGCGACGCACATCCCAACCACTAACCCGCTTCGTCGGCTTTGACTTTTTGCAGCGCCGCCACCGCGACCTCAATCATCTTGTCGTCTGGCTCACGCGTCGTTAGCGATTGCAGTGCCAAGCTAGGTTTGACCACCAGCCAATTCAGAATGGGATTGCTCTTGTGCGCCGAGCTAAACTTGATAAGCTCGTAACTCAGCGCGGCGACCACCGGCACCAGCACGATGCGCGAAACGATGCGGAGCACCATCGGCGGGCGACCGAGCAAAGCAAAAACAAAAATCGAAACGACGACGACGACGAGCAAAAAGCCGGTGCCGCAGCGTGGGTGCTCTTTGCTAAATTTCTGAATCGATTCGGGCGTCAGGGGCGCGCCAGCTTCGTCCGCCGCGATGGTCTTGTGCTCTGCACCGTGGTACTGGAACACGCGGCGAATATCGGGCATTTGGCTGATCGCGGTGATATAGACGAGAAAAATCACGAGACGAATCAGACCTTCCACCACGTTGCTCACGAAAGACGCCACATCGCCGTTGGTGAATGACGCGGTGAGAAACGGATCGATAAAGCCGACAAGGACGAGCGGCAAAACAAAGAACAAGCCGATGCCGAACGTCAGCGAGACCGCGAGCGTTCCAATTGCCAAACCCGTCGGTAACGCGGGCGAGCTTTTTTGCGCAGACGTCGTTTCGGATGTCGTCGTCCCTTTCTTCGCCTCTTCCTTTTTCAGTTCGTCTTCGACGGCGATGTTAGCAGAGTACAACAGCATTTTCGTGCCGAGCACCAAGGTGTCCCACAAGATCGTCATCGCGCGCAAGAACGGAATCTTTGCCCACCGACTCGCATAAATCGTCGGCGAGATGGGTTCGCTCGTGGAAATAATCACGCCTTTGGGATCGCGTACCGCACAAGCAACAAAACGACGGCCGCGCATCATCACACCTTCGATGACCGCTTGACCGCCGTACAGAATTTTATCACTCAAGGTTCTACCTCGATTTGGGATGAGCGGATTTTACACGAGAGGCGCATCGCTGTCAATTGTCTTTGCGTTTTGTCCATATCTCGGATAGAATCGTGCTAGTCGAATAACAAGTCGTCGGGTAGTCTTTTCGTCCAACAACCATCCTGACATGACTTTATCTATTCGACTAACGACTACACGACGAGTTGACTAGATGACTTATTCCGACGCTCTCACCTACATCTTTTCCTTCACCAACTTTGAAGTCACCCCCGCGCAAACGTACACCTCGAAAACGTTCGACCTCACGCGGATGGAACGATTATTGACCTTGCTTGGCGAGCCGCAGAGGAAATTTCAATCCATTCACGTAGCGGGAACTAAAGGTAAAGGATCGACTGCCGCGATGATTGAAAGCATTTTACGCGCAGCGAATCATTCCACCGCGTTCTACACCTCGCCGCACCTGCACACTTTCCGCGAGCGCATCCGCGTCAACGGCGAAATGATCTCCAAGGAAGACGTTGTCGCTGGCGTTCAAAAACTAAAGCCAATCGTCGACCAAGTGCCCGGCGTGACAACGTTCGAAGTGATGACGGCGCTCGCATTCGATTACTTTGCCGCGCGCGACGTCGAGTTCGCCGTGCTTGAAGTCGGACTTGGCGGACGACTCGATGCGACGAACGTCGTCGCCCCGCGCGTTGCGGTTATCACATCGATTTCATACGATCACGTATCGATTCTGGGCAATACGCTCACGCAAATCGCCGCGGAAAAAGCGGGCATCATCAAGCCGGCTGTCCCCGTCGTTTCGTCGCCCCAGCAAGACGAAGCACGCGCCGTGATTGAAAACATCGCGTATGAAAAGAATGCGCCGCTGATCCAAGTCTCAAGTCTCACGTCTCAAGCCGCAGGTCTCAAGTTTCAAGTTGCAGGCGTCACGTTCCAAGTCACACCAGCAGCCGCTAGCTTGGACGGGCAGACCTTCCGCTTGGAGTCTGCAACTGGTAACCTGCAACCTATGACCGGCGACTTGCAGCCTGTGACCTACGATTTGAAACTCTTGGGTAACCATCAACTCGCCAACGCCGCGACTGCATTAGCCGCTTGCTTGGTTTTGCAAACGCAGGGCGTCGAAATTCCAATCGATGCCATGCGCGAGGGTATTCGCAACGTCGAGTGGCATGGACGATTTGAGATTCTGTCTCGCCAGCCGTACTTGATTATCGACGGCGCACACAACGGCGATTCAGCCCGCCAACTCGCGCGCACCCTCCGCAATTTTTTCCCCCAATCTAAATTGCATCTTATCTTTGGCGCATCCGGCGACAAGGATATTCCCGCAATCTTCGCCGAACTGTTGCCGCACGTTGCCTCACTCACACTCACTCGCTCACATAACCCGCGCGCGGCAGACCTCGCGCGCCTGGCAGACCTCGCCGCGCCGTATCACGTCGAAATGCGACCGACGAACGATTTGGCAGAAGCTCTGCGTGTCACGTTGCAAGACACTGAACCCAACGACGTTGTCTGCGTCACCGGCTCGCTTTTCGTCGTCGCCGAAGCGCGCGAAATCTGGCTTGCACAGCATGGGGTGAATCTCGAAAAGGATGAATAGTCTCAGCGTCAAATAGTCAAGTAGTCGAAAAGTCGCAATGCCATCAAGACTACTTCACTATTTGACCAACTGACTACCCGACTACCCGACTATTCGACCAACCGACTACCCGACTAACCGACTATTTGACCTCGTTTCGGCGCTGTGCTATTATTCAGTCCGCAAGATAGTCTTAGGAGTTTACATGCCCAGAAAGAACGGCAAAAAGCAATTGAGTCCTGATAGCACCGGTGAAATGCTCGATCTGCCGATCTATGCCCTCGTCCCAGTTCGTGACACGGTCATTTTTCCGCATTTGATGAGTCCTCTTTCGGTTGGACGCGAACGATCCATTCGCGCTGTCGAAGCGGCCCTCGCCGAAAATAAATCCGTCGTTGTCTTTTTACAGCGCGATCCGGAAATCCAAGACCCGACAATCGACGATTTATTTCCCGTCGGTACCGAAGTCGCGGTCGGCCGCATGTTGCGCATGCCGGATGGCACGACGAATGTCATTACCCAAGGCAACGCGCGCGTCCGCATCGTCGAAATCGTTCAGCGCGATCCCTACCTTTGCGCGCGCGTTCGGCCCATTCCAGAGTTAAGCGAAAAAACGCTCGAAACCGAAGCGCTGATGCGCGCAGTCCTCGCGCTCTTTGAAAAAGTCGTTCGACTCAGTCAGAACATGCCGGAAGACGCGTACGTTGCCGCCATGAATGCCGATACGCCCGGCTGGCTTTCAGACTTGATTGGCTCCGCACTCAACATCGAACTGGGCAAGCGACAGGAATTGCTTGAGACACTCGATCCGGTCGTTCGCCTGCAAAAGATTTCCGTTCTGTTAGCGAAAGAACTCGATGTGCTCGAGTTGCAGAACAAGATTCACAGCCAGGTCCAAGAAGAAGTCGACAAGTCCCAGCGCGAATATTATCTCCGCGAACAAATGCGCATCATCCAGCACGAACTCGGCGAGATGGATACGCAGACGCGCGAGAACAACGAACTCAAAGAAAAAATCGAAAAAGCGGGGATGCCCGCCGAAGTGCAAGAAAAAGCGCTGCACGAATTGGACCGGATGGGACAGATGCCCAATGCTGCGCCCGAAGTTGGCATCATTCGAACTTATCTCGATTGGTTGATCGCGCTACCGTGGATCAAAGCCACCTCCGATAATCTTGATATTGTTGCCGCAGCGAAATTGCTCGACGAGCAACATTATGGATTGAAAAAAGCCAAGGAGCGCATTCTCGAATACATGGCAGTGCGAAAAATGGCGGCCGAAAAAATGCGCTCGCCGATTTTATGCTTTGTTGGACCGCCTGGCACCGGCAAAACATCGATGGGTCGCTCAATCGCGCAAGCCCTCGGTCGCTCGTTCGTGCGCGTGTCGCTCGGCGGCATTCACGACGAAGCCGAAATTCGGGGACATCGCCGCACCTACATCGGCGCGCTGCCAGGACGCATCATTCAAACGATGAAACGCGCCGGCACGATCAATCCCGTCTTTATGCTCGACGAAGTGGACAAGATCGGCGCAGATTTTCGCGGCGATCCAAGTGCAGCGCTGTTAGAAGTACTCGACCCAGAACAGAATAATGCTTTCAGCGATCATTACCTCGACGTGTTGTACGATTTGTCGAAGGTCATGTTCATCACGACGGCAAACATTCTCGATCCAATTCCTCCGGCCCTGCGCGACCGCATGGAAGTCATCGAGTTCCCCGGTTATATCGAAGAAGAAAAGTTAGCCATTTCCAAGACCTTTTTGATTCCACGCCAAAAGGAAGAACACGGGCTGCACGAAACGCCCAAATTTTCCGACGATGCCATTCGTAGTTTGATTCGCGAGTACACGTATGAAGCAGGCGTCCGCAATCTTGAGCGCGAGATCGCCAACGTCTGCCGCAAAGTCACGCGTCTCGTCGCCGAAAATAAGCCCTGCCCTGCGACGGTGAGCACTGAAGCGTTGTTCAAATATCTCGGTCCGACAAAATTCACGTACGGCATCAAAGAAGAAAAAGATCAAATCGGCGTCGCGACCGGCGTTGCCGTGTCCGAAGCGGGCGGCGACACGATGTCCGTCGAAGTCACGTTGATGCGCGGCAAGGGTGGACTCTTGCTCACGGGCCAACTCGGCGACGTGATGCAAGAATCGGCACAGGCCGCATTATCGTATGCGCGCACGCACGCGAACGAACTTAATCTCAAAGTTAATTTCGACAAACTGGATATTCACATCCACGTGCCCGAAGGTGCAATTCCAAAAGATGGCCCCTCCGCTGGTATCACCATTGCGACCGCGCTGATCAGCGCCTTGTCGCATCGTGCGGTGCATCGCGATGTGGCCATGACGGGAGAAATAACGCTGCGCGGACGCGTCTTGCCTATCGGCGGCTTGCGCGACAAGGTCCTTGCCGCGCACCGAGCTGGTTTGAAGACAATGCTCATTCCGACCAAGAACAAAAAGGATATGGTCGATATTCCCAAAAAAGTCCAACGCGAAATGAACTTTATCTACGTCGAGCGCATGGACCAAGTTCTGCCGGTGGCACTCACGCGTGCTGGTCGCGCTTCCAAAAACTCGAAATAAGAGTCGCGTATGATTTGCTAGCACAGGGAGCCGGACTCGGCGCAATCAAGAACAAAAACCGTTCTACTTTCAATACAAAAACAACAATCTAAAAACTACAATGTACAAAGGAGTCCATCTTGGTCAATTGCCCTAATTGCGGTCATGCCGTCCCTTCGACCCAGCGGTTTTGCGGCAACTGCGGTAACGATCTGCAAGCCAGCGCGGTGTCCCAGGGCATTCCGGTTTCGGAACAACAACCCGCACCATATGCCTACTCCCAACCTTCAGGGTACGGATATGAGGCGTATCCAAGCGAAGCGCCCCGCTCTCCCGCGCCGCGCATGATTCTCATCGGCGGGGTAGTCGTGATTGCGCTTTGCTGTGCTTTTTCTTGCGGGCTTTTACTGGGCTTTGAACTCATCCCAGACCTGCTCGGCATTGGTGGCGCAACCGCTCCCAAACCGACGCCTCGTCCCACCGTCACACCGCAAAGTCTGCTCCCAATTTTCCATTATTTCTTTGGTTAGTAGCGTAGGACAAGTTTCAAAACTTGTCCTACTTTATCGTATGAACAACGACGAAATTCTTTCGCTTTATCAACAAGGTCAAGGCGCAACGCTCGCATTTGAAGTCGAAGCGGTTGCGCTGAACCGTCTTGCCGAAACTCTCGCCGCCTTTGCGAACGCAGATGGTGGCTTTGTGTTTTTAGGAATCGATTCCAATACCGGCCTTGTGCGCGGTATTCGAGACGTCGATGAGACCATCGACAAAGTGCTTGCGGCGGGATTGCGCTGTGAGCCGCCGTTGATCCTGCCACGTCCTGAATCTGCAATACTCGAAGAAAAGACCATTGTGATTGCCGAAGTCACGACCGGGTTGGCACACGCCTACAGTTTGCGCGGCAAGTATCTAGCCCGCAGTGGCAAAAAGAATTCGGCATTGGGACCGCGCCAATTGCGTCAGCTTTTGCGCGAGCGTGGCGAAGCGAATTACGAAGCACTGCCTGCGCCCGGCGCAACACTCGACGATCTCGATAATGACTTGGTGCAGAAATACGCCGCCGCATTCCTTGGCGATTCTCCAATCAAGAAAGATGCCATTATCGATTTACTCTTTCGGCGCGGCTGTATCACCAAGGACGGAACCATCTGGCGACCGACCACTTCCGGTTATCTCTTGTTTGGCAAAGACCCGCAGCGCACGATCCCCTCCGCCGAAATTTTGCTCGCGCGTTATTCCGGCAAGCAAATGACCGACGAATTTGTGCGCGAAGTGGCGCGCGGCTCGCTGCCCGAACAAATTCGTCGCGCCGAGCAATGGATCGTCAACAACATGCGCAAAGGCGCGCGCATCGATTCGTTCAAGCGCGAAGACCGCGCCGAGTATCCGCCGCCCGCCGTGCGTGAAGCCATCGTCAACGCCGTCGCCCACCGCGATTACGCGATTCGCGGCGACGAGATTCGCGTGATGATGTTCAGCGACCGCATTGAAGTGTACAGCCCAGGTCGATTGCCGGGACATGTCACCATCGACAATATTGTGGAAGAACGATTTTCGCGCAACGAAGTCATTGCCCAAGTCCTCGCCGACCTGGGTTTCATCGAGCGACTCGGCTACGGGATTGACCGTATGATTCGCTTGATGCGCGATTGGGGCCTGCCTGCGCCGCGCTTTGCCGAAACGTCGAATGGCTTTCGCGTGACCCTGCGCGGTCCCGGCGAGCGACTCGTCGGCGATGAGATCGACCGCAGCAAATGGCGGCGGCTCGATTTGAACGAACGCCAGGAAGCAACGCTCGAATACATCGCCAAGAATCAACGCGTCACGAACAAGGACTTGCGCGATTTGTTCCCCGACGTGAGCGAGGAGACCATTCGCCGCGACCTCGCCGACCTGGTCGAGCAAGATGTACTGCTTAAAATGGGCGATAAAAAAGGAACGCATTATATTTTGAAACAGTAACCGCAAAATTCCACCTACACGCCGCTGATGCGGTATAATGGGTTCTCAAGAACCCTACGACGCAAAGGTGTGTGGATGAGACGAGCCAAAGACAATTCCGAAGTTCCCAAGCGTTACTATCGGCCAGAGCAAGTTACCTGCCCTCGTTGTGGTCATCGCTTGAG
>JACRMI010000167.1 GCA_016215025.1 Chloroflexota bacterium | reverse complement strand
GCGATGATGCCGCTGACATAAGTCAAGTCTGCGCCATAATTGAGGAACAGGATATCGGCATGCCATTCGCGCATCGCCGCGCGCACTCGTTCGAGTCGTTGTTGGTAAGGATTCATCTTTGCCTCTCGTTGGCTGCGGACGAGCTGTCCGCGCGACAGAATTTATGCAATCACATACAAACGATGATCGGTCGAGTACAGCGACACGGCACCGCTCTTGGTTACTTGCACCACATCCTCAACTCGATTCGCGTACCAATCGGGAACGCGGATGCTTGGCTCGGCGGTGAACGTCATGTTTTCGCGCAAGATTGTTTGATCGACGAGGTCGAGAAACGGGGGCTCATGGACGGTTACGCCAATTCCGTGTCCCAAACGATGCGTAAAGTTCGGACCGTACCCTTCCGCTTCGATCACACCGCGCGCAATGGCGTTTGCTTGAGTGGCGGTGATCTGATCCGCTTTCATCGCCTTCATTGCTTCTTCTTGCGCGCGCAAGACGATGTGATGGATGCGCACATACTCCGCCGGTGGTTCTCCGACGAATGCGGACCGTCCAAAGTCGGAACAATATCCTTGATGGACGCAACCAAAATCAAACGTGATCGAATCGCTGGGTTGGAGCCGCTTTTCCGTGGCGCGCCCCGCTGTGGCGCTCTGCGTGCGACCGGGTCCCGAAAAGCGAATACCGGTGACAAATGATGTGTACTCCGCGCCCATCACGCGAAATTGATAATCGATCTCGGTCGCCACATCTAATTCAGTCACGCCGGGCTTGAGTCGCTGCAATGCCTTTTGAAATACGGCGTCCGTGATCTCTCCGGCTTGGCGCATCAGGGCGAGTTCGGCATCCTCTTTGATCATTCGCATCGGCGCAATCAATTGGGATGCCAAGACGAGCTCGGTTTCCGGGAGGAGATTGCGGAAACCGAGCGTCGTCTGCGCCCACGTTCGATCATCTAGCGCTACTTTTTGTCCACGTAAATTGAAGCACCCCAAAACTTCACGCATCACATCGAGGGGATTTTCTTGCTCCATAATCATGCGTACCGATTGAAACCAAGGCTTGTCTTGCACCTCGCCTTGATGGTATGCTCCCCCCATTCGCGGCGCTGTTAGGATGATGCCATCGTTCAATCCGATGTACGCGCCGACCGCCCAATCGCCATAGGCGTTATGGTCCGTTCCATCGTTTTGTTGCCGGCGAAAGCCGGTGAGATAAAAAAGATTTGCGCCAAGCGTCAGATAGACGAGACCAATGTTTTTTTCTATCATTCGCGAACGCAGTTGTTTGAGTCGGGCACTCCAATCCAACATGATTAACCCTCCGAGTCACGAGCGGCGATACGCATAGCCTTTGCTTGAACAGCAGTATAAACGACTCCGCCGAAGGGTAAAGGTAAAAAACTGCCATCGTTTGACGGTTGGATGCCAATAGAAAAAGCGGTGCGAATCTACAAAGATTCGCACCGCTTTTGATTGCGAACTGCTCGGTCAAACGGTTAGATTAATCCGCGCTTGATGGCTTCGGCAACCGCCTGCGCGCGATTACGCGCATCTAGTTTTTGCATAATTTCTTCCAGCTTTCGATTGACCGTACGATCGCTCCAAAACATTTTTTCCGAGATTTCTTCGTTGGTGCATCCCTTCGCCACCAGTTGCAATGCCCGGATCTCATCCACCGACAAGTTCGATTGTTGCTGGATTTCCACGTTGGCAAGCGTATGAAAACGGCGCAAGACACTATCGATCAATTCCGCTGAGAGCAGACGCTTGCCTTGCGCCACTTGGCGAATGGTTTCAATGAGTGTTGCGTCCGACGTGCTCTTGAGCAAATAAGCAAATGCGCCCGCGCGTAGCGCGCCAAACACATGCTGCTCATCGTCGAATGCGCTCAAAATGATGATCTTGGCATCCGGGAGTTGTTGACGCAATTGATGCGCAACCTCGACGCCGCCCGGTCCTGGCAGTTGAACATCGAGCAAGATGATGTTGGGTTTGGCGTGCGCCACCACTTGCAGTGCAGTGGCGCCATCCTTCGCTTCTCCGACCACTTCAATATCTTTCTGGGATGCCAACAGGTTCCTCAGACCCCGTCGTATCATAGGATGGTCGTCGATGATTAACACCCGAATGGGAGACATGGGCAAATCCACTTTCGTTCTCCGATCTCTCACATCAAACCCGAAGGGCTTGGCTACCAACCCTTGGACACAGGTCCTCCGTCCAATTCGACGGGCAAACGGAAGGTTAACCGCGTACCGTGTCCCAGGTTCGATGATACTTGGAGCGTGCCGCCTATATTGCGCGCGCGCTCTTGCATTCCTAACAGTCCCAAGTGGGTGACCATCCGCTTGAATAGCCACTGGGTGTAATCAAATCCATTCCCATCATCTTCGATAAGAACTTCCAACATAGTCGGTTGGAAATCCAAGATCACCGACGCAGTCTTGGCTTGGGCGTGTTTGCGCACATTATGCAGCGCTTCTTCGACGATGCGGAAAATGCTGGTCTCCGTAGAAGGCGCAAGACGAAAGGGCATGCCCCGCACTTGCATTTGACAGAGCGTTGGACCAAAACCTTCATAACGCTCGACATAGTTTTGGAGGGCGGGGACCAAACCGATGGCGTCCAAAGCCGGCGGCTTCAAGTCATAGATTGCATGACGAATTTCCATTTCCATCTCGTCGAGGGATTGACGCATCGTCTCAAACTCTTCGAGGGCGGAATTCGCCACGCCCGACTCGATGGCGAACTTGGCAGTTTTTAGTTCGTACCGCACCGCCGTAATCAACTGAACGACGTCGTCATGCATATCGCGCGCAATACGTTCGCGCTCTTCTTCTTGAATGCTGATTGTGCGATTTAACAAATGGCGCAACTGTTCCGCTTGATGACTGATGGCTTCTTTGGCAATCTCGAGTTCATGTGTGCGCTGTTCGACTTTATTTTCGAGGTCTCGACTGAATTCTTTCACTTGACTGTGGAGTTCGGCATTCTTGATGGCAATGGTTGCCAAATCGGCAAATAGACCCAACAACCACAAGTCATTTTCGTTGAAGGGCTTGGGATTGGGTTCGGCATTGAAAATATCGATTGCGCCAATGGTTTGCTGGCGCCACGTCAGCGGCGCAGACACCACGCAGCCATCGGGCGAACCGGCAAACGCTCTGGGCTTGTTGGGCCAACTCGCATAATCGTTGACGATGATCGGTTTGCCCGTTCGAATCACATAACCGGGAACGCCTTCATCGGTTTTTAGAGTAACTCCACGCCAATTTTTCCAAGCGTTGTAACTGGCGACGACATCAATCGTTTGGTTGCTGGGATTATTAAGGAAGAGAATGCCTGACCGCGCGCCCAGAAGTTGGGTGCCGCGCCGCAAGAGCGCCTCGAGGAGCTGCGGCATATTCAATTGCGCAATCATATCGAGTGAGGTTTCATGCAAAGCAAACATGGCTTCGTAGCGTTGGCGGGTTTCTTGAAATAGGCGAGCGTTTTCTAGCGCCGCGCCAATCTGACTGCCCAAGATTTGCAGGACCGTCACATCGTCCGCATCAAAAGCATCGCGCTGCGCGCTTTGCACATCTAAAACCCCCAGGATTCGCTCGCCGATCCGCAATGCCACCGCCAATTCGGAATTAGTTTCAGGCTCTTCGGCGTAATAATGCGGTTCTTCGGAAACGTTGTTGCACAACAACGGCTCGCCAGTCTGCGCCACCCATCCGGTTATGCCTTCTTCGCCAATCTTGAGACGCAGCCCTTTTTTGAGCATGGTTTCGGCGCAAGGACCGCTTGCCGATTGGAGAACCAAAGTATGATTGCGTTCATTCACGAGGAGAATATGAATGTGCGTATACCCGAACTTGTCCTGGATAAGTTTGGTCACTTCGTCAAGCAATCCAGGTGGATCCACCAAGGAGAAAATCCGTTGTCCGACCAAACTCGCCGTCTCCAAATGCAATGAACGCCGTCGCGTTTCGGCATACAATTGAGCATTTTCAATTGCGGTGACTAGACGCTCGCAAATCTCTCCCAGGACTCGTTGCTCGCGCGTCCCAAATGCATTGGGCAATGGACTGCCAGCATGAACAACGCCGATCACGTGTCCCTGCGCTTGCATCGGAATCGTAATGGTAGAGCGGACTCGTTCTTGGCGGCAAAACTCATTGGTCGGCTGCAGTCCGTTTGTGAGTATATCCCTGACACGCATCGTTCCATCGAGAGCGCATTGACCACAAAGACACTCTCCCAATGCAATGGGATTTGAGCATCCAACAAATTCTGGAGAAAGCCCATAGTGGGCTTTAAGAACCAAGTGATCTTTTTCCACCAAGCGAATTTCGATCATCGGCAAACCCAAGAGCGTAACCATTTTTTCCAACGCCGTGTTGGTAATCTGATCCAAGTCAAGTGATTGATTGGCAACCCGGCTAATGGTCGCCAACGCTGCCAGTTCACGGTTCTGGAGTGCGATCTCGTGCTGTGCTTGCGCTTCTGCGTTCGCCGCGCGCAAAGCTAAGGTCAAGGTCAACCAAGCCAGGAATGGCCCCGCTACGTTAAGGATCAAGAACGTTCGCAAGACATGCAACGAACTTGGCGATTGACCTTGATACCATACTTGATCGAAGAGAACGTAGGTGAATCCAATGAGAAAAATCAGTGTGGGGATGATCCAACGAAGAAGAGAAATAAGGTTAGGCAGCCGGGTATTCAAGAACTGCATCGTCAACACCGTTTCGCCAAATCAGAGTGGCGGTATAATGCCCAATCATTGGACATCGCTAGCGCTTAAAGCCATAGCCCGCTTCTGAAATTCCACTTGGAGAACATAGATGAAATATATATCAGAAGCTCCCGATTTGCAAAATGGTGATTTTTGATGGAAGTTGCTATATGTGCCGAGAGGAACAAAAACACTGGCATCTTCCGGGTGAAGGTATATATCTCACCGCAAATTGGTAGGGTAAGCGATCGCATTCTTCGCCAAGTGAATAATGGGGATAGCCCCGCTCAATTTCGTTAAGTGTGCCCTTGCCGAAATCGTTTGACGCTTTCGGCATTCAAATATAGCAGTAAGTTGAATCGAAAATTCTTGATGACGAATAATCGTCAACCGATTGCCGATACATGTAGCTTTGAGAGAGACCACGTTTGTGTGCGGGTAGTGCTGAACAACGAGCGAAACTCGAAATCAATGGTCTATCGAGATGCGTAGTACTTTTCGCTCATTTGACATTTTTTCAAAATTGCATATATTGGTTTCACAACATCATAATACATTTTGGTTCAAGAACGTTGACACCCCTTGCGTGTTGCTCCCTTGTCCGATCCACTTCGCAGCAGCGGAGAAAGGTAGAGTAACACGAAAGAGCGAGCCTCTTCTGCCCTGAGGCCGCATCCGACACAGAATGGCACGATCAGCTTGATCGTAGTTACTTGTGTCGTTTTTATTTAGGGTGCTCGAGTGGTGAATTGCAATTGTCCCGTTTCCATCAGTGGAAATTGGACCATCCCAATTGTCACCGGGCACTATGGCAGCATCCCATTCACAGCAGTTTCTCGTTACACCGCTAGAAACACCTCTGCCCACCGTACCAGAAGGCGCAGTCGTTGTGACGGCGGAGAGCATTGAGACACTGCAAAATGCGCAAGCCGTTCTCCAAGCGGCGAGCCAATTTGCAAATCGCAAGATCGGCTTTACCGAGTTCAAGCGGAGATTGCGCACTCAAGTAAAAGAATAAGCCCTGCCGACTCAATCGGCTCGCTTTGACGGCTTGCGAAACCGCCCTGCCTCTTCACGAGGTTAGGGCGGTTTTTTGTTTCTATTTCCGTTCGCGTGAGATCAATTCGTGACCTCACGCTCACTGGATCTATTTCAATGGTACGACCGAGGAGAGATTCATGACATCGTCCCGACCTGTCTTGTGGATTTCAAAACGCACCATCTTGATCTTGGCTCTGATTATTTTCATCTTGCCAGGGATGGCATTCTTTTTGCTTTCGCGTCAGAGCGCCAATGGCGTCATCACGGACCCTGCCAAGCGCATCGCCCGCGCGTTGGCGACGCAGGACTTGTACCTTCGACCAGACAGTTACAAAGCTGATCTAACCTGGGATGCTTATCAGCAGCTCCTGGTCATGGCCGGTCCTTATCAATCACAAAATACGCGTGAGCCGATCAACATTCCATTTGTTCAATATGGCACGGTCATGCTGTTGGATCAAGGATATTTCGGCCATAGTATCACTGCGCTTGTGCAGGTGATTGTCAAAAATCCAGCGCGGAATGGTGCCCCCACCCTTTACGAATTGCAACTTCCGATGATTGCGGAAGGAACAGTGTGGAAAGTAGGACCCAACATCACCACCTTCATCAAAGGCGAGATCGCGGTCACGCGATAGATTTGATTCAACGAAAGGATAATCATGGTTGCCTCAATGGGTCGTTGGCTTGTTGGTTTCATTACGGTCGTCCTCTTGTCTAGTTGCGTTCCGATGACGCCGGTGATCTCGTCATCCCAACAAAAAGCTCCGAGCACTCCTGGCGCGGTTGCCTTTTCATCGTCTGCTACACCACAACCAACCGATGCTGCACTGGATAGTACAGCGCGGCAAGTTATCGAAGCCATCGCAACCGTGAACTATCAGGATCCCGTCTCTTGGAAAAATAAATTGCTGAGGCTTTCCAATGAAGAGGGTCAAAAGTTTTGGCAACTCAATTTTGATCGTTTGCTCAAGGAGGTGATTGCCCATAAGCGTGTAACCGAACGGGTGACACTCGAGCGAGTCGTTGTCTTGGAGAAACGCGTCCAAACCGATGCTCAGTCGAAAACAATTACGGCGGCGGCAGTGCTGATCACAGGGCGCGTGACCTATGCGGATGATCTGGGACGGCATGATGAACCCATCAACCAGCCACTCATCCTTGCCAATCTCGATGGTCAGTGGAAATTTGTCACGCTCATTTCGCCTACGCTGCTTGCATCGCCTGGAATTCGTGCGCCGATTCAAAAGTAAGTGGTTCATCGACGAGCGAATGGTTCGTCGACCTGGAGAATTGAAATGTTTAAACGTGAGTCATTTGTTCTGACCCTGTTGCTCTTGAGTGTCTTGTCTGTGCACCCCACGGCTTTGGCTCAAAGTGGCTCGACGAATGCTTTCAGCGCGCCGCTCGATGCTTATCTCACTGCAAGAGGCGATCACGCGACGAAGAGCTACGTCACCAACATTGCCGCCAGCCCCGCCAATGCTTGGAATGCAGGTGTGACGACGTTTCGCAGTGCGCCCCAACAAGTGGGTCCCATCGTCCTGGGAGTTGGACAAACGACTTTACCGGGTATCGGTTCCGTTACACCGACTGGCTCATGCAAGCAAGACCTGGTGATTCCGAATGGTGTGCCGGTGCTCGGCAATTGGAATACGGGTATTCAAACCACCGTGAATACTTGTGTTGGTCTATCCCAGTACCTGGGCGCAAGTGGTCGAAGATGCAGTCGGTGCGCCGACGACCTGGGCATTCGTAGCCCAGCGAGTGCCTTATTCCGATCCGGGCGCGTGGGATTTCTCTGTCTCCTTGCGGACCTCCGGTACTGCTCATTGCAGTCCTCTTCAGTGGAGCAAGGATTTTCCGGGTTCGCTGACCGTGTGGTTGCGCGAACAGCGTTTGGTCAAGTAGGAGTGCTAATGTTTCTCATGCGGCTTTTGTCGATAGACTCACCCTGGCGTGCGCTTGTGTTTCCAATAATTTTTACCCTCCTTGGATCAATTCTGCTTGCTTGTGGTCCGCTAGGGAGAGAGTCAGAATGGAACCAACGAGCGAAGCATCGAGCGCCAAGTCTTTGCCGAGAAAAATGGGGACGTACGAGTCATGGATCGCCCAGAGGATACTAACGCCAAAAAAGCCAAAGCCAAGTAAGAGTGTTCTGCCGACATTCAACTTCATTGTTGCACCGCGCCTTTCATTGATTAGAGGATAGAATCAAACTACGTTGTTTAATGGTTGCTTTGCTTTATGAATGATAGACGGAGAATCAGCGGATTGCTCTCGATTAATATCATAGAGTGCACGATAGTGAGAAAACCTGATCGATTTTTAATGGAGCGGAGGCTGCATTGCGTACCGTGAAAAAAAAGTTCGATAGCTTGCTGCGGGTGTTCGCCCAAGTCTTGTGATGATGGTTCGATGACGATACGGGGTGCCGCGATCGCACACGACACTAGCAAATGTCAGGGAGAACAAGAGAAATTGGAAAAAATATCTCAGCATCGCCCAGACTATATCGAATTGCTAGTGATTTGTCATGCGCCAAATGGCGTACAGTCTACCCACAAAAAAACACGCCATTTAGCGGGTGTGTGATGGTCCTAGTCCAATCTATACTAGAGCGGAATCACAAAGATGGAGTTTCGAATGAAACGATTAAGCTCATTGGTGTTACTTGTAGCAGTTTTGCTTCCCGCACTTTTAACGACGGCGTGCTCGACCGCTTCCTCGCATTCACTCCAAATGGCGTCGGCGTCGGATCTGCCGATGAAGATGCAAAATGCTCCGACGCGCGTACGCGAAGCGTATCAATTTGCGCTTGCGAATCCCGAAGCGGTGAAAAATGTTCCTTGCTATTGCGGCTGCGGTGGCATCGGGCATACGAGCAATTTTGCCTGCTACTACAACGAAGCCAAGAAAACATTCGACGATCATGCCTTGGGCTGCAGCTTGTGCGTCGATATTACGCAAGACGTGATGACGTTAATGCGCGATGGGAAATCACCGCCGGACATTCGCAACGCGATTGTCTCCACATACAGTCAATTCGGTCCCCCGAATCAATAACGTAGACCTGTCAGGTTCGCTTTGAAAACCTGAAAGTCTTTGGAGATTTTTCTGATGACTTGGCTTTTCGACCGACGCAGGTCCATCATTGCAACAGCGACGATTTTGATTGTCATCGTCGCGATGCTCATGCCTTTTCCAATGGCTGCCTCCGCGCCACAAATTCATACGATCGAGATGAGCGCGCGCACATTCGCCTTTGAACCTTCGACGCTGACCGTTCAAAAAGGCGATACCGTGACGATCCATCTCGAATCGTTGGATGCGCAGCACGGCTTGTTCATTGATGGGTACGACGTGGACATTCACGCCGAGCCGGGCAAGAGCGCGCTGGTTACATTCATCACCGACAAAGAGGGCAAGTTTAAATTTCGTTGCTCGGTGACTTGCGGCGCGCTTCATCCCTTCATGATCGGCGAGTTAACGGTTGCACCGGATTTCCCCTTCGCACGTGCGGTCGTGGCGACGATGGTTGCCTCGCTGGGCGCAACTGGGTTTTTCTGGAAGAAGGAAATAAAACGTGAAACGTAAAGCGAAATCGTAATTCGTTTTTACATTTTACGTTGTACATATCATAGACTATGATCGACGCTCGATTTGAACTCACTCGTGTTCCAATAATCAAAAGAATACTCGCTAGCCGCTGGCTGCAATGGTCGTTAGTCGCGGCGATGTTGCCGTTCTTTGTGTTGGCGATTCTCACCGGATTATTTGGCACGCCGTCGGGCAGCAGCAACTTTGGCATCGTGTTTGTATGGATCGTGTGGTGGGCGCTCCTCATGCTCTTGCTCGTTCCATTCGCCGGACGCTTGTGGTGCGCAATTTGTCCGATTCCTGCACCGGGTGAATGGCTGCAACGGCGTGCGCTGGTGGAGGTGCGACCCGGCGCAAAGCTGTTTACGCTCGGCTGGAAATGGCCCCGCGCGCTGAACAACATTTGGTTACAGAACGCGGCGTTTTTAGCCGTCGCACTTTTTTCCAAAGTGATTCTCACGAGTCCATTTGTCAGCGCGATTGTATTGGCGCTTTTTGCCATGGTGGCGCTCGCAATGAGTCTCGTGTTCGAGCGCCGCACGTTCTGCCGATACATCTGTCCCGTCGGCGGCTTCATCGGCTTGTATTCCCAGGTTGCACCGATTGAGGTGCGCGTCAAAGATCATGCGTTGTGCGCGACGCATAAAACCAAATCCTGCTACGTCGGCAACGAAAAAGGGTATGGCTGTCCCTGGCTTGTGTTTCCTGCGACGCTCGACAAGAATACCTACTGCGGCTTGTGCACCGAATGTTTAAAGACGTGTGAGCTGAACAACATCGCTTTATATGCGCGACCATTTGGCGAAGATTTGCGCACCAACAAAGGTCGGCGTCTTGACGAAGCGTTCCGTGGCTTGATTATGCTTACGACCGCGCCGCTGTACATGATCGTGTTCATGGGACCCTGGGCAACGATCAAAGAAGCGGCGTACGCAGTTGGCAGTTTGAACTGGTGGCTGTATGCGCTGGCGATGATCGGCGCAGTGCTCGTCATCGTCCCAGGAATTTTTTATGCATGCGCCGCATTTGCCAAACGACTCGCATATTCCCGTACTCCCACCCGCAAATTTTTCATCGATTATGCGTATGTGCTCGTTCCGCTTGGACTGGCCGCATGGGCGGCGTTCAGCGTGTCGTTCGTGCTGATGAATATGTCGTACGCGTGGCAAGTGATTTCCGATCCGTTCGGCTGGAGCTGGAATTTGTTCGGCACGGCTGAATGGAAATGGACACCCTACTTGGCGGGCTGGCAAGGGTTGATGCAAGTCCCAATTCTGTTAGCCGGTTTATTCGGTGCGATTGGGGTCGCGTTCAACACCGCGCGCGAGCAACGTGTCTCCCAATTTGCTGCGCTACCGATCATTGCCTTTTGCGTCGCGTTTACGATTGCGATGCTCTGGCTCAACTTGTAACCTGAAACCTGTAATATGAAACGTGAATTATTCGCTCTGACAATTCTCTTCGTGCTTTTTGTCGTCTTTCCGTCATCGCTCTTTGCTTACCAAGCTTGGTTGACTAATTCCAGCGATGCGCGCGTTATCACGCTCACCGCGAACGCGCCGTCGAATGGCGGCTGGGTGCCGGACACAATTCGTATCAACGTGGGCGAGCGCGTACGCTTACGGATTGCAGCGCCGGATGTCGTGCATGGCTTTGAGATTCCTGCGCTCGGCATTCAAGTCGATGAAATTTTGCCGGGGCATGTCGTCGAAGTGGAATTCGTTGCATCGCGCGCTGGCAAATTTCCCTTTGCGTGTACGCGTTGGTGCAGCGTCGACCATTGGCGAATGCGCGGAAACATCCTAGTCATCGATCCAAAGAATCCGAATCCGGCACAGCCGACCTTTGCGCCGCCCTTGTATCAACAACTCAAAATCGACATCGATGCGCTGCATCCCGCGCAGAACGTACCATCGCAGCGACCATCGGCTGCGCGCGGCGCATCGCCGGCTGGACTCATCGTCATCGCCCACGATCTGCGGACGCAATCGCCGAGTGATGTGTTTGCGCAACTGCGCGCCACTGAATCGCTGAAGGCATACAGCGATCGGCAATTGTGGGATGCGTTGGCATTCGCCTGGAAACAGTCGGCGGGTGAAGAATCGATTGCCAAGGGCGAGAAATTATTTGCGCGTGATTGCGCCGCGTGTCATGGCGAAGCGGGTAAGGGAAATGGACCCGCAGGGCGCGACTTGCCCGGACTTGCGGCGATGCAATCGGATACTCATGCGATGCAAGTCGTCAAACGTGGTCCCGCCGATTTTACCAATGCGACAGAAATGCTCGGCGCGAGCGATGTGCTCTTGCAAGGCAAAATTGTGCGCGGCGGCATGGGGACGGGAATGCCGGAATGGCGCACGCTCTATACCGACGAGGAAATGTGGCAAGTCATCAGTTTCATTCGTTCATTCACATTTGATTATCGATCAACCAAGTAAAGGAGGATAATGTTGAATCAACCACCCATACGCAAGACTGAAGCGCGCGTCGCCGAACGGCGACGGGCTCGGACAGGGGAACAACGTCCAAGTGCCATGAAGAAATTCATTCCTCTCGTCGTCGTCTTTGTCGTTGCCGTGTTTGTGATTTTTGTTGGGATAGCCACACTTCAAGAAGCGTCGAATCCAGATGTCCAAGGCGCGACTGGTCCACGCTTGCAAGTGGATCGTGAGAAAATCGATTTGGGCAAGCAAATATTCGACAAGACCGTTCGCGCGGCGTTCACCGTCAAGAATATCGGCGACAGCACGCTGAAACTCGAAGCGCCGAGAGTCGCGGCGTTGCTGGAAGGGTGTTGACCTCCCGAAGTTGTCGTCGGTCAGACGACCTTACAGTCTGGTCAGCAAACCGTGATCTATATGGATTTCACGATGCACGAAGGCATGGGGGGCAAGCACTTGTTCGAAGTGGCACTCAAGACGAATGATCCTACGCAGCCGATCAAGAAACTTTTGGTGGCGTCGGATTGGCAGCCGCGATAGCGTGCACCACCACCAACACCAACAACAACAAGTCGGAAGATTACGCTTCCGACTTGTTTCAATGATGAGGGAACTAGAGCGCCAAATGGCGGGGTGCTGATTACGCCATTTGGCGCACTTGAAATAAGGCAAACGGCGGTAGTGCAATCAAGGAAAATCTTTTAGAATCAAACTAGAGACAAAGGCATGAGTACCCACCAAATTACGTTTGCAATTCAAGGAATGTTTTGCGCCAAGTGCGCTGTAACGCTTGAGCAGGCACTGACTCGCTTGGATGGTATCATCGCTGCGCACGTGAATTATGCAACCGAGCGCGCGACGGTGATGTTCAATCCAGCCGGCGTGTCGCTGGCATCTATCGTGAGCGCCGTGCAGCGCGAGGGCTTTCAAGTTCCCATCGAACAAGTCACACTGAATGTCGATCATTTGTTGTATACCAGTTCGGCGCATACCGTCGAACGGATTTTGAGCCTTGTCCACGGAGTTGTCCGAGTTTGCGTTGAAATCAAAAATCAGCAGATTCTATTGGACGTCTTGTCTAACCAAGCACCAGTGGGCGATTATAAAGGCGCACTTGCCAAGTTAGGATTGGGCGTCACCCAACAACCGACTCCACATTCGGGGCGTTTTTTCTTTGCGCGGACAGTTTCGATTTTGATGTTGGTTTTGCTCAGCCTAGTCAGCGCCGGCGCTCACGTTGGCGTGATCGAAGCAGCGCTCCTCCATCCCCCGCTTTTGGTTATCGCTGTTTCTGTTCTCGCCGCTTACCTGGTGGGCTGGCCCTTTTTTCATCTCGCCTACGATGCTTTTATTCAGGGGAAATTCGATGCAAGCGTGGGACTAGCACTCGCCGTATTCATTTCGCTCTCGGGAGGTTTGGTGCTGGCGATCATTTCACCGACCAAGTGGTTAACCGACAGCGGATTTTTGTTAGCGGTCCTTTTGACCGCAGGATGGTTTATTGCGCGGAGCATTAAGATTTCGGGCGTAAAGAGACATACTCTGTTATCGATTTTGGCTGGTTCTATTGTTTCCTTGGCGATGTTCGGTGTTTATTTCGGTATCCTCACTGCGCTTCAATCGCCTACTCACGCCTTGGAGCAATTAGTGATTGACCGTGAGTGGGTTGGACTCGTTGCACTTGGGTTCGGCATTCAGATCGGACTTTACACGCATCTGCACTTGGTTGTCCATGCGGCAAAATTCGCAGGCGCAACGGCAATGACCGGCACGGGCACTGGCACATCGACCCTGGGAATGATCGCTTGTTGCGCGCATCATCTCTCCGATCTAGCGCCGCTCGTCGCGCTCACGGGGGCGAGTAGTTTATCGGGTGCGATTTCATTTTTCAACGATTGGAAATATGCATTTATCGCGCTAGGCTTGGCGATGAATGCAATCGGCATCATTGTGACGCTGCGGACGATTCGAAAATCAAAAGCGCATCTGGACAGCATGGTTGCATCGACTGTCGAAGCACACGCTGCTCCCACGTGTCATTGAAAAAACCAAGCGAAGGAAACCGGAGGAAAAGTAAATGAATCACAATCACTCGCAAGGCGCGCAAGCGTGGGCAAAGCACATGTTGTTGATGCTCATCTGTTGTCTCGTTCCCATTGGTCTCGTTGCGGCGGTGAGCGTCTTTGGGCTTTCGCTCGGACCGCTGCAAGGACTGTTGCCGTACGTGGCGGCACTGATGTGTCCGGTGATGATGATCGGTATGATGTGGATGATGATGCGCAACAACCAATAGCGTCATCGCATCCACTGTAACCCACCCATCCGCTAAAGAAAATTGCCACTTGTCTTAAAATCAATGGGTGCCTTGTCTGAGATTGATTGGATGGAAAAGTACATGAATAAGAAATCGTTTTTGATTATTGGTATATTTGTGTGCGTGGCGGTAGGGCTTGCGGCATGTAATGTTGTCACGCAAGCAAGTGCACCGTCGCCGACTGTTGCTTTGGCAAGCAACTCATCCCAACCGTCTACATCTGCTTTTGAAACGAGGAATCACTCCGGCGGCAGCGTGGATGTCGCTGTAACGCCTCAGGCGTTGGGTGTTGGTCAGCCAATCGCGTTTGAAATCGCGATGAACACTCACTCCGTTGACCTCAGCGATGACATGACTCGAATCGTGACCTTACGCGATGACAAAGGTAAGGAATACTCGCCGACGGCATGGGAAGGTGGCGGACCCGGTGGACATCACCGCAGTGGCGTCATCAAATTTGCGGCGCTCACCAGTAAACCCAGGTCGGTCGAGCTGGTGATCAAGGATTTGGCTCAAGTGTCTGAGCGTACGTTTCGTTGGGAACTACCATGATTGTGTCAGATCGAACGGCGAAGTTGATTTTGACGATTGATCGATTCGCGCTCGGCTTGGTGCGTCATTGGCTATTTTTCGTCAACGTCATCTTTGGTGTGTTCGTGCTTGCGCCATTCGCTGCGCCCATTCTCATGCAAGTCGGCGCAACATCAATCGCTGATGCGATTTATTTCATCTATAGCTTCCTCTGCCATCAACTCCCGCAACGTTCGTACTTTATCTTTGGCCCCAAGCTCAGCTACTCGCTCGCCGAAATCGAAAACGTGTGGCACTATGGCGACAGTATGCTGGGGCTGCGTCAATTTATCGGCAACGACGCGATGGGCTGGAAGGTTGCCTGGAGTGATCGCATGGTGTCGATGTACGGTTCGCTGTGGGTTGGCGGACTGCTTTACGCCTTGTTGCGAAAACACCTACCTCGATTGTCATCGATTGCATGGCTCGTTCTGGCGATTGTGCCGATGGCGCTGGATGGATTTTCGCACATGCTGAATGATCTCGTGGCAGGGGTTAGTGGTACGGGTTTTCGTGATACGAACGCATGGCTGCAATTTCTGACCGTGAATATTTTCTCTGCCGATTTTTATGCGGGCGATGCGCTCGGCTCGTTCAACAGTCTCGCGCGGCTTGTCACCGGCGCACTCTTTGGGCTTGCGACGATTTGGTTCGTCTATCCCTTTATCGATACGGCGATGCACGATGTGGTTCGTCAAGCTCAATCCAAACTGGCGTCGCCGCGTGCGATTGTGCTGGGACGCCTACCGTCTCATCAAGAAGGAAAGTAATGTCGATTCGATATTTGCTTTGGGTGTTCGTCGCCGCACTGGCATTCTTCGGCCTGTATCTGATTTTTACGGGATCAACGCCGCCATCGGTTCCGGTTGCCAATAGCGTTCCTCAGTCGAATGCTATCCCGGCGAATGTAACCATCATTCCAGCGTCACTAACGAAAGACGGAGTGCCGGCAAAACTTGGCGCACTAACACTCACCCAATCTCAAACGGGTGCGTACGCCTTAGCGGAATTCGCGCAATTGCATGGCAAAGGATTCGATTTGAGCGGCGGCTATCGCGCGGACTATGCCGAAGGCAATGGCAAGGCGACCTTGTGGGTTGGGCAAGCGAAAGACGCTTCTTCCGCGCAAGCGATGCTGGATGCGATGGCACAGAAAATTGGACCCAGTAATGCGATGTTTCAAAATCTGCAATCGCTCGATATCAGCGGGCGCACGCTCTACGAGGCGGATGGGCAAGGGCAAAAGCATTTCTTTTATGCGGTGAATGACAAGATCGTGTGGCTGGCTGCCGATCCTGCGCAAGCTGCCAGTGTGCTACATTCATTGTGGAGTGCGGTCAAATAGAAAGAGATGGCACGTAACGTATGGAATCTGTCGTAACTAAATCAACTCAAGCACCGGCACGTCGCTTGAAGCTTGTTCAAATCATTTCGTTTGGCGTTGTGCTTGGAGTCATTGCGTTGTTCGCGATGGGAATCCAAATACGCGGCGCTAAACCGGTCGAAAGTGGACTTGCTCCTCAACTTGTCATTCCCACTTTCAATCATGGAACCTTTTCCTTGGCAGAACAACGCGGACAAGTCGTCGTCGTAAATTTTTGGGCGTCGTGGTGCATTCCGTGTCGCCAAGAAGCGTCAATGCTCCAACGTGTTTACGAACGATACAAGGATCGCGGCGTCGTCTTCATCGGCGTCGATTACGTTGATACCGACACGAAAGCGCTCGAGTTCATCGACGAATTCAAGATCACGTATCCGAACGGCCCCGACCTCGGAACTGAGGTGGCACAAAGGTATCGCATCAAGGGCATTCCCGAAACGTATTTTATCGGCAAAGACGGAATGCTGTACGGCAACTACATTGGTCCCTTTAACAGCGAGCTAACGCTTACCTCGAAAATCGAAGAATTGCTGAATCGGTAGTAAGGGCCAAGCATTTTTCTGATCTTTACATTCGTGTTCCTTCGCTCAACCTGAAAATTGCTTCGCCCCTGCCTAAGGAAGATACATGCCAAATGTAGCTGAATATTATTTTTATCTCACCCAACTCTTTGCGCCGATTCGGATGGCGCTCTCCGATTTGAGTTACGATATTCCGATTCCATTTTTGGCTGCCTTCGTCCTGGGACTCGTCGGCGCGTTTAGTCCCTGCCAGCTTTCGACCAACATCGCCGCATTTGCGTTCATCTCGCGCGATGTCGCCGAGTCCAAGCGAGTGACCCGTTCCGCCGTTGCCTATGTCTTGGGCAAAGTTCTCGTTTATAGTGTGGTCGGCGGCGCAGCGATTGTGCTTGGCTTGAAACTTACCCAGGTCTCGATACCGGTCGTCGTCTTTACGCGTAAAGCATTGGGTCCGATGCTGATTGGGTTGGGACTATTGATGCTCGGCATCATCAAACTCTCGCTCCCAATTTTCGCGCAGGTTGCAGATCGATTACGAAAAAAATTGGTTGAGCAACGCGACGCGCGTGGCTCGTTCTTGCTTGGCGTCGCATTTTCGTTTGCGGCGTGTCCAACGCTGTTCGTGTTGTTTTTTGGCACCATGATTCCGCTCGCGCTAAGTTCATTCGGCGGCGTGACGTTCCCTGCCATTTTTGCGCTTGGCACGAGCGTGCCACTGATGTTGTTTGTAGGGCTAGTCGTTTATGGAACACAGAGCGTCACACCGCTCGCCAAGCGATTGCGCTCCGCCGATGTCTGGATATCGCGCATTGCGGCTATCGTTTTTATTCTCGTCGGCATCAACGAAATCTTGTTGTACTGGTTCTTGTAGATTTTTGAATGCTGGCTAGGGTGCAAGTCTATCACCGCTTTGGTTTCATACTTGGCGCAACATTTGATAGTCGAAATCGGACAGCTTGCCCACTCTAACCAGCCGCTCAAGAAACTCCAGATCGCATCGAACTGGGTTGCGCGCTAAAAAGAACCACAGCGGAGATTTTTCTCCACTGTGGTTTTTAATTTCGACCTTATTAATCGTCGGTGAATATTTATTTATCGACTTGGCATCCGCCAAATGGCGGGTTCTCATATCCGCCAATTAGCGCGTTACCAAACCCGCCAAACGGCAGTGGTGGTAGCTTCCGCTTTGTGATAAATTGAACGCAGAAATGAGAAAGGAGAAAAAAATGTCAAGGCTCGTTTCATATAAGAATGGTCAGCTTTCGGATCCACCGATTGCGCAAATGATCTTTTCAGATGTTCGCTTTGCGTGGGTCTGGGTGATTCTGCGTTGGTACATGGCGTACACATGGATCACTTCGGGGTGGGGCAAATTCAATAATCCAGCGTGGGTCAACACCGGCGAGGCACTCAAAGGTTATTGGACCAACGCCATCAAGATCGATCCCAAGCCCGTCATCACGTTCGATTGGTACCGCGTGTTCATTCAATCGTTGCTGGACATGCAAGCTTACACGTGGTTTGCTAAACTGATCGTCGCGGGCGAGTTGCTCGTCGGCATCGCGTTGGTGATCGGCGCGTTCGTCGGCATCGCCGCGTTCTTCGGCGGTATGATGAACTGGAGCTTTATGATGGCAGGCACGACGAGTGTCAATCCGGTCTTCTTCACGTTGTCGATTCTACTGATCCTCGCATGGAAGGTGGCGGGCTACTGGGGCTTGGATCGTTATCTGTTGCCTTTGCTCGGCACGCCGTGGAAACCTCGCGTGGTGCCCAGTCCATCAAGACGTGTTGCTGGCACCGCACCTGCGGACTAACTGAATAACTATTCACTTTGTAGAGACGGTCGTTCTCCTCCGCGACCGTCTCTACGTTTTTATAGAGTCGTCACTTGTTAATGGTCACACGGCGCGATGCGGTAAAACAAAATGCAATCAAGAAAGTTTTGTGGGTTCGTAGTCTAGCCCCTCGTGTGCGTTCAACGCGCAGAGTAATGCCCCCCTTGCGGGCAAGGCGCAAAGCTACACATCGAAACTTTTATGGTTGCACTACTAGCGATAAAACTCTTTCACCGCATCGACGACTTGTTGGACTTTTGCATCTGTCATCTCTGGATAAATGGGGAGCGACAGAATTTCGTTCGCCGCTTTTTCGGCGTGGGGCAAATTGCCGGCTTGGTATCCAAGATTCTGGTACACCGGTTGAAGATGCAGCGGAATTGGATAATGAATCCCCGCTTCGATACCGCACGCTTTCAAATGTTTTTGCAGACCGTCGCGGTTGTCCGAATGGACGCGAATGCAATAGATGTGATAAACGGGGGTGATATGCGCTGGAACGTACGGCGTCACAATATCAAGGTTCTTGAACAATTCTGTGTAGTAATCGGCGATAGCGCGGCGGCGCGCGTTCCATGCATCCAGGTGCGGCAATTTTGCGCCAAGAATCGCCGCTTGCAACGCATCGAGTCGATAGCCATAGCCAACAATTTGATGCGTGTACTTTTCGCGCCGACCGTGATCGCGTAACATGCGCGCGCGTTCGGCAAACTCTGTATTGTTGGTCACCAGCGCACCTGCATCGCCATACGCACCAAGATTTTTCCCCGGATAGTACGAAAAACAAGCCAGGTCGCCCATGGTTCCCGCGCGGCGTCCGCGATATTCTGCGCCATGCGCTTGCGCCGCATCTTCGATCACGCACAAATTATGCTGGCGCGCCACGTCGAGAATCGGATCCATCTCCGCGGGCTGACCGTAGAGATGAACGGGGATCAACGCTTTGGTGCGCGGCGTGATCGCGCGCTCAATTTGAGTCGGGTCGATGTTGTACGTGCGCGGATCAATATCGACAAAGACCGGTTTTGCGCCGATAACGGAAATCACTTCGGCGGTCGCGATGAACGTGTGCGTCGTCGTGATGACTTCGTCGCCCGGCTTTACATCGCACAACAATAGCGCGAGATGCAGCGCCGCCGTTCCGCTATCGGTGCCGATGCAATGCTGGGTGTGACAAAACGCGGCGAAATTCTTTTCAAACTCGGAGACTTCTTTGCCGAGAATGAACGAGGTGTTGGTGACGACGCGCTGCATCGCCGCATCGATTTCGGTTTTGAGCGCGGCATACTGTGCTTTCAAATCAACTAAGGGAATAGGCATAATTTCCTTCATTTTTCATTAGTTCCCTGAATTCCAGGAAATGAAGGAACTCGGGGGAACTGAGGGAACTTGCTAACTGTGTCCCAGGATTGGGTGTGGCACGTACGGCTCTTCGAGCGATTTGATTTCGTCTGATGTAAGCTTGATGTCGAGGGCGGCAATCGCTTCGGGCAAGTGATGCGGCTTGGTCGCACCAATGATGGGCGAAGTGATTTCGGGTTTGTTTAACATCCACGCCAGTGCAATTTGCAATGGTTTGACGCCGCGCTGCTGCGCCACTTGCCCAACGCGCTCCGCAATTACAAAATCTTCGTTGCGGTAATATAACTCAAAAGCGTAGGGATCATCGTTAGCGCGCGTCGTCTCGCCCTTCTTGTCGCGCGTTCGATTACCCGCCAGAAAACCGCGCGCGAGCGGACTCCACGGCGTAAGCGCAATCCCTTGGTCGCGACAAAGCGGAATCATCTCGCGTTCCTCTTCACGATAGATCAGGTTGTAGTGATTTTGCATCACGACGAAACGCGACCAGCCGTGCGCATCGGAGGTGAACAACGCTTTCGCGAATTGCCACGCAAACATCGACGACGCGCCGATGTAGCGCACCTTGCCCGCATGAACCAGATCGTCGAGCGTCGCCAGCGTTTCTTCGATCGGCGTCTCGTAATCCCAACGATGGATCATGTAAATATCGACATAATCAGTGCCCAAGCGCCGCAGTGATCCGTCGATTGAATCGAGAATGTGTTTGCGCGACAAGCCCGCGTCGTTCGGACCTTGTCCCACACGATTGAATACCTTGGTCGTAATAATCACCTGATCGCGCTTGGCGAAATCGCGAATTGCCCGTCCCAGCACTTGCTCGCTTGCGCCTTTGGCGTACATATCTGCCGTGTCGAAAAAATTGATGCCGAGATCGAGCGCCTGCTTGATAAAAACTCGACTCGGTTCTTCGTCGAGCACCCAACTGCGCCATTGCGACGTGCCATACGACATGCAACCTAAACAAAGGCGCGAAACTTTGAGACCCGTATTACCCAAACGAACGTATTGCATCTTTCCTCCGAAACTCAAACCGCTTGAGCATGTGCTTTATCTCGCCGACGAATGAGGAAAATGACCAGCACAATGATACCGATAGCGAACAGAACGGGCAGGCAAATTAGCACAAAGAAAATCGCCGCGAGATTGAGCCACAGCAAATTCGGATCTTCCACTTGAACCACGCGCACGGCGCGATACGCATCATCGTTTGGCGCTTGCGTGAAATAGAAATCGTCGTTGACTTGTTTGGGGTTGACCGTGTCTTCAAACTTGGTCAAGAACCATTTGCGTGTGACAAACGATTTGAGAACGGGGCTAGCTTGAAGCGCGGTTGGTTCGACCCAGCCCGCAAAGGTCACGTTCGACGCGCCAAACGATGTGTTCTTCTGTACACGATGATCGGCGAGCACGTAGACCGTGACCGATTGCCAATTGCTTGCATTCGCCGAGGCGCGCATCGGGTAAACGAGTTTGTTCGTGGCGAACGTCGCCCACAATGGATCGAGATTGCCTTTGAGCGAATCGGTACTCGTCCCAGGTTGGATGCGCACGGCGATGAAATTCCAACCTTGATCGGCGTACGGTTGCAATGCTTTCGCCAGCCCCGGCGAAAAATTATCATAATAACCGTTCGCTTTCAACCACTCGCCAAGCGCGTTGGTATCGGTTGCCGCGAGATTGCTCACGTCGAACGGACCAAGCTGTTTTCGTTCAAGCACAGTGACGGCTGCGCCTTCGGGTGCTGCACCCGCACCCAGCGTCAACCTGGATGGAACGCGTTCCTCTCGAACTTGTGGTTTTGTAAATTCTGCCAGTTCATCGAACACGCGCGCATCGCCCAGTTTCATTTCGGCGCGGGACGGCACCGGCAAAATCACGGCGGCATCTTTCGATTGCCCCAGGACGCCGAGCGACATGACGATGTCCTCGGTCTTGCCATCCCAACGCAGCAACGCGCGCTCTTGCGAAATGTAGGCGTTGCCGCCGTTCGGAATGTATCCGCCGCAGCCACATGCATCGGCAGGCGATGCCAAGAAGGCAAGCGATAAAACGACTGCAAACAAAATTGCGTGAAAACGATGACGCATCTTGCTCTCCATCCGATGTGGGACAAATTCGCGAAGCGTTTGTCCTACGCGTTACCTTTTTTATTTATACTCTTCGATCTCGTCGATTTGTTTTACAACGCGCGCAGGATTGCCGACGACGACTGCGCCATCGGGCACATCATCGATAACGACTGCACCCGCGCCGACCAACGCATTTTCACCGATGACGACACCGGGCAAGAGCGTCGCATTCGCGCCGATCTTTGCGCCGCGCTTGATGGTCGCGCCCTGCAAATTCTCTTTCGCATTTTTTGATCGTGGGTAGCGGGCGTTCGTCACGACGACATTCGGACCGAGCCAGCAATCGTCTTCGAGAATCGAAAACTCTGGGACGAAAACATTCGAGTGAATGCGCACGCCGTTGCCAATCGTCACGTGATGCTCGACAATGCTGTGCGAACCAATGCTGACGTTATCGCCGATTTTGTTTTCTTCGCGGACGAGCGCGCCATGCCCCGTCTGAAAATCATCGCCAATAACGTTGCCCGCATAAATGACCGTATGCGAGCGAATCACCGCGCGCGCGCCGATGATGGTTCCCAAATCGCCGGCGCGTTTGCCGCGCGGTGGTTGCCCCACGATGACGAAATCGCCGACGATGGCGTCCACGCCGAATTGGACTCCGTTGAACACGCGCGCCGATTTCGGCATCTGCGGTTTCGTCGCGGCGGAGTCTTTGCCAACATAGCCCAACTCATCGCGGAGAAAACTTAGCAACTTGGGATTCCATCCACCGACGATTGGAAAATCGGCGTTGATCGAATTCGCCGCTTGGCTCGGTTCGAGATTGTGCAACTTGGCGTACGCCAGCACGGTCGCAATTCCCGAACGCGATACGCCGCGCGTGCAATGCACCAGCGTTCGCCGTCCCGCGCTGACGTTCTCGACAATCGCGTTGATCGCCTCGCGCCACCGTTCGACTTGATCGCCGACCGGGTTATCCTGCAAATCGAAAATCAAGTGCAGTGCCGAGCGCGGATGCCAGTCCGTCAACCCGCGCCGAATCGCTTGGCGTTGCGTAAGCAACGAGATCACGACCTCGATGCCGAAAAATTCGAGCAAGGCGTCATTGCGCGCGGCGAGCAAATTCCCTTGATAGAAATTGGGCTCGATGCGCCACAACTTTTCTTCGAGCGTCGAATCGAATTTATAGCCGCACTCGCACCAGGCGTTTTCAGCAATGTGCGGCGTATGACAGCGAGGACAAGTATTCATTCGTGGTTGTATTTGCTCCAATGCGGCGTGTTCTGTCCCAGCATGTATCGCCCGATGAATTCTGTCGCTGGATGATGTGCTTGGTGTAAGGCTGCAATCACTGCATGGCGGTCATAGTCCACCCGTCGCGGCGAAATCCGATAGCCGGTCTCATCCGCTTGCAGCAGCGCATAACTTGCGCGCAGGTCGGGTTGAAACGAATTGCTGATGCTTCCCAGGTTAACGACGCGCGTTCCCTTCACCGTCTTATCGAGAGGCGCATGAGTGTGCGCCACACAAACAAGTTCAGCATCGCAACTCTGCATTAAAGAAGCCAGTTCCGTTTCGCCGATGCCTGGATATACGCCCCGGCCGTCATCTTTGCCGGCGGAAGCGTGTACACCCAGCAAGCGAGTGCCATCGGGCAACGTCAGGCGGTGTTCGACCGGAAGTTGCGCGAGCCAATTGAGCCAGCCATGGCTGGAAACTGCGCCCTGCGTCCACGCAAAGCTCCGTACCACTTCGATCAACATCGGCAACAACGATACATCTTTTTCAATATCGGCGAGAGAAGGCTTTGGAAATTCGCCGGTCACAAGGTAACGGTCGGTATTACCCCGCATGAAATACGCATTTGAGAGTTGCGCCAACCGTTCCAACACTCCAATCGGGTCGTGTCCAATCGCGACCAGGTCACCAAGAATCCAACATTGATCGACGCCACCTAGCGCGCGAATATCATTCAGCACTGCATCCAGTGCAATCGAGTTACCGTGAATATCAGCTAGGAGCGCAATACGCATTTTATTTGACGTATCCCAACTCTTCCAACCTTGCTATAATTTTCGCCGCGCTTTGCTCTGGCGTTTCCTTGTCGCTTTCAATGGTCACTTCGGGATTTTCGGGCGCTTCGTACGGATCGTCGATGCCGGTGAAATTTTTGATCTCGCCCCGTATCGCTTTTTTGTACAATCCTTTCACATCGCGCTCGGCTAAAACGTCGATGGGGCATTTGGCGTAAACTTCGACAAAGCGACCACCGACGCGCGCGCGGTTCTCATCGCGAATCGCGCGGTACGGCGAAATCGCCGCCGCAATCGCGATGACATCGTTGCGCGTCAACAACTCGCACACAAAACCGATGCGGCGAATGTTCGTGTCGCGATCCTCCTTGCTAAACCCCAGTCCTTTAGACAAATTCTCGCGCACCACGTCGCCATCCAACACTTCGACTTTGTAGCCGCGCGCGCGCAATTCCTTTTCGACGATGCGCGAGACGGTTGTCTTGCCCGCGCCGCTCAAACCCGTAAACCAAATGGTGAATCCCGTCGTCAATTCAAGCTCCTATGTGTCAGGTGTCATGAGTTCGTGAACACTTTTGAGTCAAGAGTTCGTGAACGGTTTAGGTCAACCAAGGGTCAAGAGTTCGTGAACATGCGCCATACTCTCTCCAAGGAGGGAGTATGGATGAAAAACTGGAACGTCGCTT
>JACRMI010000163.1 GCA_016215025.1 Chloroflexota bacterium | reverse complement strand
GGCGAGCTTACCTTCCACCGCAGCCTTGCTCAACATATTGGCGTCCGCAATCATCAGATTCACGGCGTCGATACATTGATTGAGGTTGTTCTTGATCTCGTTGAAATCGCCGTTGTACTTGTCCGTGATCTTCGCTGGGACGTCGCCCTTGCTGATGCGGTCCACATACTCGGCGGCAACATTCAAAGGACCAATCACCGCGTCGAGCGTGTCGTTCACACCTTGCAACACCGCGCGATAGTCGCCTTGGAATTTGCTAACATCGGCGCGCGTGGCGAGCTTGCCATCGACCGCCGCTTTGGTCAGCATCTTGGTTTCGGCGACCAGTCCGCGCAGCGACAAGGTCGTGCCGATCAACGCAGGCGAAATTTCGTCCTGGTTATCTTTCACTCCGACTTCGGCGCTCAAATCGCCGTTCGAAATCTTTTTCATCGTGCCGATCACAATGTTCTGTAAATCATCGGCGAATTGGTCCATCGCATGCGCGAGCAGACCCACTTCGTCTTTGCGCTCCATCTTCAAGCGCATACCCAGATGACCTTTTGCCATCTCTTGCATCATCGTCACACCCTTGCCCAGCGGAACCGTGATGCTGCGTGACAGAACGATGCCCAAACCAACGGCGAAGAGGAGACCAATGACCGTTGCAACGATAAACATCGTTCGAGCATTACTGGATTCGGCGTCGCTTTCTTTGTCGAGTCTTGCCGCTTCATCAACATTGACCTTCGAGAGATCGTCGAGCGCATTTTGCACATTAGTACGGGCAACGTGGAGTTCACCGTCAATGAGAGATTGTATCGCCGCTCTTTCGTTGCCTGCCTTGACTTGCTTGATAGCATCAGCCACAGCCGCTTGATAAGCTGCCCACGCCGGGTCAAACTTTGCCAAGCCATCTTTTTCCGCCTGCAACAAGTACGTCGCCCGATATAGCTTCATCTGGTTGTTGATCTGTTCGATTTCTTTTGGGATGCTCTGTTCAACTGCAGCACGTTGTTCGGGGATGAGAATGAACTTGTACAAATCCCCTCGAATCATTGCTGAGTTCTCCATAGCAGCTCCCAGTTGTTCGATGGGCAAAAGACGATCGTTGTAGAGCGTATCTTGCCGCGCTTGCATACTATTCATGTTGACAACGCCAAATGTTGCCAATGCCACTAAAATACCAGCAACAATCAAAAATCCACCAATCAGTTTTACACCGACCTTGACATTGTTCAGAGTGTTCATCTTGAATCTCCTTTTTGTTCTCTGAGTAAATCGCGACCTTGATTGATAGGTCACTTGCTCAATAAATGAATATGAAAGCGTTATGAAACTGGAGATGTTGGCATACTTTGCCTCCCGCGCACTCGCTGCGCCGCTTGTACATTGCGCAACGATTCAGCCAAAACCAGATTGGCATTTTCGGTCAGGGGCGCGCCATGTCCAAAATAGATCGTGCGCACCTCTTTTTGCGTTATTCGCTCCAATGCCCAGACAAATCGATCTTCATAGCTACCATCGCTTGAACGGATCACGACAGGCGTATCCCCCGCAAACAAAATGCCATCCGTTTGGCAATAGAGACAAATCGAATCGTCACTGTGTCCGGGCGTGTAGATCACTTCAAACTCGCGGTCGCCGCAGCGCAGGTCCATTCCGTCTTTAAGCAAAACATCGGGCGTGAGATAAGGAGAAAACGCGTAGACAATCGGATCAAATTGCGCGCGCACATCTTCGAGCATTTCGCTGTGATCGAAATGACCGTGCGTGATGATGACCTGATCGACGGCACGCTTGCCAACGCCCGTGGGCAGCGTCCGAATGCGCTCGATCACCGATGGATCATTGCCCACGTCGATCAAGGTGTTCACATCGCCAATCGCGCTCCAGTCGCCGAGCAACATGTACACGTTGCTGGAATAGATCATGCTCTTGCTATCGGTTAGATTTGAGATACGCATGGATGCTCCACATCGATTATCCGACTTTTTGATACAGTTGCGCCGCTTCAGTCACCTGGCGAAAAAGCGGACTCAATTCGCTCGGCAGCTTTTGCGTTTGTTCCATCACCAGATAGCCGCCCTCGACGAGCGCGCGATGGAACATTTGAATGACCTGGACTCGTTGTTCTGCCTTGAAATGCAAGAGCACGTTTTTGCAAACGATCAACCCAAAATCTTCGCGAATCGGTTGCAATGACAAGAGATCATGGCGATAAAAACGTACCGCTTGGCGCAATTCGTCGGAGATTTGAAAATAACCGGGCGCGCCATCGGGCGCAAAATATTTGCCAAAGATGTCGCGCGGGATGCGGCCCAATTCCTGTTCGGAATAAACGCCGCGCTGGATGATCGATTCGAAATTGCTTTCGTCGATATCGGTCGCATGGATTTGCACATTTCGAAAAAGAAAATGCCCCATGTTTTCGCGAAAAATAATGGCGATGGAATACGGTTCGGGTCCCATAGCGCAGCCGGCATCCCACACGCGAATGTATCGATTTTGCTTGAGCGACGGCAGCGCGTACTGCGCCACCAGTTCCAGCGTCTGCGTGTCGCGAAAGAAAAAAGTGAACGCCACGTCAACTGACCTCTTGATGAACAATGATCCGGTCGTCGCGCAACAGTGCTTCCAAATTCAGGATAATGAGCATCTTGGGCGTGACGCCTTGAATGTATTCATCTTTCACCGCGTTCTGCGCCGCCAACGGTGGTTTAATATCGGAGATTTGAACACTCGTCGCGCCCGAAACATCGTCTGCTAGAATGCCGACTTCTAATCCACCCGCGTTGACCAGAATCACCTTGGTCAATTCCGAAATCTCTTTGGGTGGCACGTTGAAGAAACTGCGAATATCAATCACCGAATAGATCGAGCCGCGAATATTGATGACGCCGACGACAAAATCGGGTGTGCAGGGAACCGGCGTCAGATCGCGCAGCGGCTGCACCTCTTTGACAAATTCGGTGGCGATGCCGTACGTTTCATTGGCGAGCATGAACACGACGACCTGCATCATCTCGCCGGTCTGCACGTTGGTCGATTGGGTCAACGCTTTGGCGCGCGCGTCCCAGACCATTTTCAACTTGTCGCTCGTCAGGGCTTTGCTGGTTTCGGCATGCGACGTATCGACAAACCGCCACGAAAGCAATTGCGACGTCAACTCGGCGGACAGTTTGCGCCAATTGTTGCCCAAGCCAAGCGCTTGTTCGGCTTCGGTCTTGCGTCCGCTCAAAGCCAGTTCCAGAATGCGCGCGGTCTCGAAATGAAAGCTCGCATGTAATTTGAGAACCGTTTGATAGGTCTCGCTCTGTCGAATTTCATTGGAGATATCGTGGTGCAGCCACTTGCCGAAATCGCATTGGTTATCTTTGCGCACGACCGCCGGCTGATAATCGGACTGACCGGATTGGACCGCCTGCATCAGATAATCTTTCCATTTGCGATGTGCCACGAGCGCGTCGCTGAGCTGTTTGTTCATGTCCATGGAAATCACCTCGTTGGACAAGTTTCAAAATTGTCCCACGCTACTATTTTTTCGTATCCGTTCCCAATTGTTCTTGCACCAACTCTACCAAACGACCTACCACCAAGCCATCACCTTCAGGCACTGTCATATCTTTCGGCTTGCCTTCGAGCAAGCGCAAAACATTCTGGAGTTCTTTACGCGCCGCCACGAAATCATTTTCCGCTTGATACAAGTGCGCCAGGTTGTAATGCGCCATGACGAAATTTCGATCCAGATAGATCGCTTTCTTGAGCGATTCCATGGCCATCTCGTTCAGACCGTTCTGCTGATAAACCATTGAAAGCGTGAAATACGGTTCGGGGTCAAGCTTGTCTTTTTTGATCGCACGCTCGCACCAGCTTTGGGCTTCTTCCAGGTTTCCCTTGTTCGCAAAGATTTTTCCCAGCGTGAAATAGGTCGGAACGAAAGTGGCGTCCTGGTCGAGTTTTTCATACAGCTTGACCAATGCCTCGTCGGCTTTGCCCGCCTGCAAAAGTTCGAGGGCGAGTTCGTATGCATCGCGTGGCGCGGGCGGCTTGGGCAATGGAGCGAGCTTGACCATTGGCGCGGGAACGGGAGCAGGTACGACGACGGGTTGAACGATGGCCGGCGGTGCGAATGGAACAAATGTCGGTTTGACTTTTGGCGTTACGGTCCTTTGGTAGATGACCGCACCGGGAAAATTGCACGGCTCAAATTCGTTATAGTAAAGCATGTTGGGCTCGGCCGCACCTGGGACAAGCCAGCCACCTGGCGTCAAGCAACGGTAGAAATTAGAAAGGACGCGCTGCGTGACTTCGGCTCGAAAATAGATCGTCACATTGCGGCACAAGATCACATCCATCGCATTGGTGTTATTGGCGAGCGATGGATACGGATCGCTGACGAGATTGAAATAACCAAAGGTGACCATGCGCTTTATCTTTTCGGCAATTGCATATTGTCTTTCGCTATTCAAGCGAAAATAGGTTTCTTGAATGCGCCGCTCGACGCCGCGAAACGACCAAGCGCCATATAATCCATCGCGTGCTTTTTGCAATGCTTCGCGATTAATGTCTGTCGCAAAGATCGAAATGTTCCAGCTATCCAAGTTGGGAATCAACTCACTCAACAAGATCGCTACCGAATAAGGTTCTTCGCCGGTGGCGCAGCCCGCGCTCCAAATGCGCACGCGGCGACTGAGATGTTCACGATCCGCTAAAATTCTTGGCAAGATTTCCTTAGCGAGCGCATCAAAGTGAGCGGTGTTGCGGAAGAAATACGTTTCGCCGACGGTCAATGCGCTGACAAGTTGGTCCCATACCGGACTCGTGTTGGAACTCAACGTCAAAAAGCGATAGAACTCATCGAGCGTGTTGCTCATGCTGGTTTGCATGCCTTCGGCCAACGCGCGCGCCATAATCATCTTGCGATCTTCGGTCACATCGAGACCAATACGTTCTTGTATGAACGCGCGGAAACGTTCGTAATCGAATGACGAAAGCGCTTGCTTGGGAAGCTCCGCCCGCACATCGGTGCGGTGCAAGCCATCGTAACCGGGCTGGTAGAGCCGCAAGTCGGGATTATTCGATTGGTCGGACGAGAACGGGTCCGCCATTACGCCATCTCCATCTTTTCCATTCCAGCCGAGCGGAATGCTTCTACCGTGTTCGTGAGCAAGGTGTCCGGGTCGAGAATCAAAATCAATCGATCACCGACCTTCGCAACAGCTTTGAGATATTGCAGATCTGGCCCGATTTGGTCCGGTGGTTCGATAGTGTCGGTAGAGAGTGTGAGCACCTCGGACACCACATCGACTGTGATAGCAAGCATCTTGCCGCCCGCTTTGGCGATGAGCAATTGTGTATCGAGATCGTGCGGTTTGCCGGGCAAGCCATAACGCATGCGCACGTTGATAACCGGAATCACTTTGCCACGCAGGTTGAACATGCCTTCCATGTAATCGGGCGCTTTCGGCGGTCGCGTTAACGCCACCATGCGCACGACCTGAACGACGTTGTAAATGTCGAGCGCATATTCTTGATCGTCCAATTTGAACGTGAGCAGTTGCACTGTTTCGTTTTTCTTTTGTGCCGTCGTCTTGCTTCGATTGCTTGATTCAGTTGACATGGCAAACTCCAAATCCCTAATGAGTGAAAACCGTCGTCGCGACAATGCCGTTCGGCGTCGAGATTACCGCGAGATTCGTCGTGCCGACGCCGACGGCTGGCGAAACAGTCAACGTGGCGATCATTTCTTCGCTGGGATTCAGAATCCCAGGTTCGTACACTTCAGGCGTCAGCGTTGCCGCCGACAAATAGATCGCGCTCGACCAACTATCCGATCCTGGGAACCATTTCACTTGGTTGCTTGCTCCATCGGAATATTGCAAAATGACATCCCACTTGCTAAAGTCGGAAAGTTTAAGGCTGCCAGAATTCTTCAGCGTGAGCTGCACGGTAGTGCCGGGTGCTCCGAGTGGAGCCGCTTGAGCGCTCAACGGTGTGATGCCTGTGCGCGCTTGTTCGCCGATTCGTTCTTGCATGGCGCTAGACGATTGCGCGATGGTGGCTTGCGCCGAGAGCGATGCTTGCGCCAACCCCATCACGGTCAAAACTAGTAAAGCAATCACGATAAGTGCAGAGATAACCGTTTCCATATCTCACCAACTGAAAAAATTTTCGTCCGAAACGCCGTTGGGCAGAACGAACTTGACAAAGTATCTGCCTGGGGCGGGCGCACCGTAACCATAGATCGTGACCTTGATCGTCGTGGTTGGGTTCCAATCGACGCCGCCATTTTCGATTTCATAGCCCCAGCGTGGCGTACCTGCCCCAAAGGGCACACGTGCATAATTCCCTTGCGGTCCAAAGAACAAATCGCTTGAATCGGCGCCGATGTTGCGCACAGATCCGACATTCTTGATCCAAACCACAATGTTAGCGCCTGATGTCGCCGCGTGGACGATTTGAATTTGAGACTTTAACCGTTCATCGGTGCGGCGTTCCATGCCTGCCATGGCTTCCGTGCTCTGCGTGATGACCGGATACATGTTCTTGAACACAGCGACGGAAGAAATCACTCCTGCGATCAACAACAGAGCCGTGACGATAATTTTATCCACGCTTTGCCTCCTCAAGGAGACGCAGCGCCTCTTCTAAACTACCCGCGCGCTTGATGAGCGCCTCGAGCATTTTTTGCGAATCATCTGCTTTGGCTTTGGCGTCTTCCGCTGCAAGCTCTGTCTGCGCTTCTCGAATCTCATCGAGCGAAACTTTTTTGATCGCCGGAGCGGTTGCTGCGGCGGGTGCTGGCGTAGCCGCTGCAACCGGTTGGGGTTCGGGGGCGGGCGCTTGCGCCGCTTGGCGTTGGCGTATCGCTTCAACCGCGGCGACGGTACCATCGGAAGGTTTCGTTTCTTCGATGCGGAGTTGAGGATAATAATGGACCAAAATCTGCTCCTGAATATCCAAGAGCGTTCGCTGAACTTCGTTCTTGAGAATCTTCATTTCGTATTCCAGGGCCTTGACCCTTTGTTCTAGTTCCATTTTGACCTCTCGAAGCTTGTTGAGGGAACAAACCAATCGCAATTTGACGAATCAATCGGTAATTGGTTGCTACCTAGTTCTGCGACCGTAGCATAACATGCGCCCCTAGTCTTGTCAGCAAAAAGAGGGTGAAGATTCTGTGAAATTTGCGTGAAAGAGTTGGATTAGCAAAGTAAGCGCCAACCACGAAAAAAGAAAGGGCATGTTAGCTTTTGCCAACATGCCCTTGGGGAACTGTGTTCTTAAGGTTTAATGGATTGCGTCTGCCACTGGTTGATTAGATCGTTTAGCTGTGGAGCTATATCGGTGGGCGCAAGCCGTGCGGCTATTTGGGCTTGAGCAACCGCCTGCGTCATGTCACCTTTTTGTTTGTAGACCAAAGCCATATTCTTGTGGATTTGCCACAAGTTGGGCGCGTCCGGCGCAAGTTCGGTGTAGCGTTGATAGGCTTGGAGCGCCAAGTCAAGCTCATTCAATTGATAGTACGTGAACGCCAGGCTACTTGCCGCTTCTGCAGGTGGATAAGGGCTAGCCAAAGCGCGCTCATAAGCTGTTGCCGCTTGCTCCAACTTGCCTTGCGTTTTGTAAATGTCGCCGATGTGACTAAAGGTAGGCGCATATTTCGGATCGCGCTGAGCAGCTTGATTCAATTTGCTCAACGCGCCATCTGCGTTCTCCCAGTAGGTTAGATCGAAATCTGCCCACTCGTTCCAGAGTGCCATGTCTGATGGAGCCAAGCGCGACGCGCGAGTATAGTACTTGGTTGAAAGTTCGGCGAGCTTTTTCTTGCCCGCTGTGTCAACGGGTGGTTCCGGTTTGTACAAGCGCGCGAGATTAACGCTGTGATTGATGTACAGCGGATTGAGGTCATACGCGTGCAGATACATCGTCTGCGCCGCATAGATCGCATCGTTTCGATTGAGTGCAGATAAACGTTCAGGATCGAGATTGAGGATGTCGCCGAGTTGCGTTTGATCGCCGAACTGCGACGGATTTTTCATGTCGAGATAAAATGCCTTGTTCGCGTACACATTGCCCAGCAACATGTAATAGCGATCGACCATCGGCGCGAGTCGTATCGCGCGACCAAACACAGCGGCAGCCGCATCGGTCTCGTGCGAATTCGTAAAGAACAAACCGACTTTGTTGTACACGTCCGCACGAATCGGAGTCAGGATAAGTTGATTCGCAACGAATAGCGTCACAAGAACGAGCGGGGCAAACGCAATCAGCACCCAGCGCCTGGTCGCCCACACCAACGTCTTCCAATTCGATTCGACCAAGAGCGCGATGACGGCGAGCAGAAAGATAATCAATAAACTAATGTAGAAAAAATCATTCAAGCCGACAAACTGCTCCGCGATGCGAATGCCTTCTTGAAGATTTTTCAATTGTTGCGGAATCGTCGTCAGCAAACTGACTTGCGCGCTATATCCCAGAGCAAATAATGCCGCTGGCAGCACCGATCCAATACCAATGATGCCAATCGTTCTCTTCAAATTCGAGCGCGCCAGTCCTGTACTGAGCATCTCTGCAACCGTAAGCAGAATGACCGTTAGCCAGCAGCCAAGAATCAAAATCAAGATCGCGTACAAAGTCTGTTGTGAGACTGGATTAAAGGTCAGAGAGAGCCACAGCGTTTGCCAGAGATCGGCGCCATTCGTGCGTTGGATGAATTCAAAAAACAAAACGATCAAAATTGTCGCGCCGATAACCGCATAACTGAATGCGGTGCCAAGCCATTCAAAACTTCGACGAACGGTCGCTGTTGAGAACTCGGAGAGCGATTTGGAACAAAGGGCGACCAGCATGGCAGCCATGGACCAAAGCATGATGTGCGTCGTCGTGAGATTGATGCCGAATTGAATCTCGACATAGTGCGCGACGAGCGCTGCGACAAGTGCTGCGACAAGAATTCGCCTTGTCGCATTCTTGACGACAGGCAAAGGATTCCAATTCCAGGCGGCACTAGTCAAGAACAAACTCAAGCCCGCCAGGTTGCCTATCGGCAGCGCGACGCCAAAGTATTTGAATTGTCCCAACGCGATGGCTGCAATACCCAATGTGATACCACCGCCGAGCCATAGACCAACAAACCAATTGCGCGCCTGTCTCGTCGGCATCAAGCCTAGGTACTGTAGACCCAAGAGAAACAGAGAGAGCCATAGCCACTGGTACGCAATCAATCCGAGAATGCCGGTATTTAGTAAGACATCCCAGGTTTCATTGTGACTATGGTCTTCTTGCGTGCCTGAATCGTCCCCATTTGGAATGCGAAGCTGAGTGTAAATGACGGTCATTGAATCAGGACCATAGCCAACCAAGGGGCGAATAAGACTCAACCGGTCCGGCGCGCCATCGGGAAACTGCATAACCGGGCGCTCGGAAAAAACGCGCGCATTCGCCTCCCAAACCAGCGTTCGATATTTGCCCGTGCCAATGTCGCCTTCAAAGATATGACCCAATGAGCCGACATAAGGCATCTTCCGAATGGGTTCAAGCGGCGTATTGGGAATATTCAACACGACCAAAGCCAGAATACCCAAACTCGCCAACACCAAGATTCCTTGTACCACTCGACGTTTTTGCAAGACAAACGCAAGTATCAGTGCAAAAAAGAAAACTCCAGCAAACCATCCAACCCATGGTCCGCGACTAATCGTAAAAAGAATGCCCAATAATTGAATCAGTGCGATCAAGCCATAAAGACCCGTTTGAAAGATGAATCGTTTGCCCAATTCGTTTATGCTCGCGACCGCTTTCCCCAATGTCAAAAAGAAAACGATGATCAAGTATGCGCCAAGAAAGATGGGATTGCCTAGGGTCGCATAAACTCGACCTGGAATTTCGGAATCCCAAACCAACGGATCAAAACCGAAATTCTGAATAATTGCATACGCTGCAACTGGCAAACTCGCCAGAATAATCGTGACCATCAAGCGATCAAGCTGTCGGCGCGTGGTCAAACCGTCTACCATCATGGCAAAGACGGCAATATATGTTATAACAATGGTAGTGCCTTGGGGTCGCGTAAATGAGCCGATGAGAGACACGCCGGGCGCGATAGCCGTAAGAGTAGTGAGCACTTGAATAAAAATAATGGCGAGGGTTGGCAAAACAAGAGGCGACGTCAAGATACGTCGCGACCAGGGAACTTGGAACGAACGGAGTTCTATCCACTTGACGATCCAAGCGAGACCCGTCAGACTAACACACATTTGAACAAGAGCTATTTTGTCTGCGTCGAAAATTCTGTATGTGTTCGCGTTAAAAAACACCGGAGCCAGGATAACTGTCAAGAGCCATCCGGTCTCGATGATTCGTTCGCAAATTATGGTTAGTCGGCTAGACGATTTCATTTTATCTTGCGTTCCACTTTCGCTTTCTGCTTGCAGGCAGCGGCGGTTTGCCTTTGATTAGAGGCAAACCGCCGCATATGATCTATTTAATTGTGTCTAGTGCAAGTCAGTCACGACGTCGATCTGGGCGGGAGCGGTGCGTTCAATTTGCATTGTGCCACCGGACGGCGGTTTGACTTCAAGTGCGAACGTCTGATTTGCCGTAATTGCGCTGTTCAGATACACACGAATTTTGGCGAGGTTGCCAGCGGCAAGAATCTGGACCGTGGCTGTGTTGGCGGGCGGTTGCGTTGCGACCCATTTACCAGCGGTGCTCGTCGCCGCGGGATCGTAGGTCAGGTCAGTGTTAACGCTCGTGTCGCGATACGTCATCTTGACTTTGCTGAGATCAACCGAGGAACCACCCGCGACGGTCGCGATGTTGAACACGGCCATCGTTCCAGTGCCTTCGAGGACGACACTGCCCTTGAGTTCCATCGAGCCACGAACTTC
>JACRMI010000162.1 GCA_016215025.1 Chloroflexota bacterium | reverse complement strand
TCCGAATGGTGACTGCGCCGATCCCAAGATTGCGATCTATCAATCGACCCAGGATGATTTCACCAAGGGCGTGATGCCGACCAAACCCGCCTGGGCTCCCGGTGGTCCGGATTACAAAGCCCCCGGCGCTGCGGTAGCCAGCTCTTCGTCAGCGCCTGCGCCTACAGCGGCTGCCTCGTCATCCGCTGCTTCTAGTGTTGCAGCCAAAAAATTGAAAATCGGTCTCGTGACCGATGTCGGTGGTGTGAACGACAAATCGTTCAACCAGTCCGCATGGGCTGGCGTTCAAAAAGCCGCGAAGGAATGGGGCTGGGACGCCAAGTTCATCGAATCAAAACAACCGACCGACTATGAAAAGAATATCGATCAATTCGCAACTGAGAATTACGATGCTATCGTCACCGTAGGTTTCTTGATGGGCGATGCAACCGCGATCAAGGCAAAGCAATATCCCAAGATCAAGTTCGCCATCATCGACAATTCCTACTTCCCCACCAAGGGCGTAGCGTATTGCGATGACACCAAGAAAGACTGCTACGTCGATGGCGGTTTGACCAACGTCACGAGCTTGATGTTCCAAGAAGACCAAGTCGGCTTCCTCGCGGGCGTGCTCGCGGGCGGCATGACCAAGACCGGCACCGTCTGCACGGTTTCCGGTATGGAAATTCCTCCCGTCGTCCGCTTTGTCGTCGGTTTCCAGAACGGCGCCAAGTATGTCAAGTCCGATGCCAAGACGCTGAACGTTTACATTCCTTCCTTCACCGATCCCGCCAAGGGTAAAGAAACTGGTCAGTCCATGATCTCCCAGGGCTGCGATGTGGTCTTTGGCGTGGGCGGCAACACCGGCAACGGTGGCTTGCTCGCGGCGAAGGAAAAGAACTTGATGGCAATTGGTGTTGACGTCGATCAATACGTGACCTATCCCGAAGTGGCGTCGGCATTGATCAGCAGCGCGGCAAAGAACGTCGATGTCGCGGTGTACGAGTACTTGAAAGCCGTCAACGCTGGCACTTCCAAAGCGGGCGCCATTACGGCTAATCTCCAGAACGGTGGCGTAGGTCTTGCTCCATTCCACGATTGGGACAGCAAGATTCCGCAAGCTGTGAAAGACAAGATCAAGACAGCTTCGGACGATCTCAAGAGCGGCAAGCTCCAGACCGGCTACAAACCCTAGTTCACGTCTAGAGTTACTCACGAAGGGTGCTGCACCGGTTGGTGCAGCACCTGTTTTACGAAATGGCTTTGTAGGGGCGACGTGATGTCGCCCCTACGCAAGGAGAAACAATGACGTTAGTCTCGCCACCGACGAAACAGCGCCGCAGTCCCCCTCCCCAAGCGCCCATCACCCTCCAAGCTATTGGCATCACTAAACGTTTTCCCGGCGTCCTCGCCAACGATCATATCGATTTCGATCTAAGGCAAGGCGAGATTCACGGTCTCCTGGGTGAAAACGGCGCAGGCAAAACGACGTTGATGAATATTCTCTACGGACTCTATCAGCCCGACGAAGGAACCATTCAACACAACGGGCACCCCATTCAAATCGTCAGCCCGCACGATGCAATTGCGCAAGGCATTGGAATGGTGCATCAACATTTCATGCTCGTCCCGCCGCTCACTGTCACCGAAAATATTATCCTGGGTCAAGAATCACTGCGCGATGGCACGCAGATGTTCGGTCGTCTCGCGACATTAGACCGACGCAGCGCCGCCAAACGCATCAGCGATTTATCGCACGAATACCATTTGGATATCGATCCCAATGCGTACGTCAAGGATTTGCCGGTGGGCGCACAGCAGCGCGTCGAAATTGTCAAGGCGCTCTATCGCAACGCCGATATTCTAATTCTCGACGAACCGACCGCGGTGTTAACTCCCCAAGAAGCGGACGAATTATTTGAAATCATGTCTGGGCTTGCCGTTGGCGGCAAATCGATTATTTTCATCACGCATAAATTGCGCGAAATGTTCGTCGTGGCGGATCGAGTGAGCGTCATGCGCGGTGGCAAGATGGTCGGCACGATTGTGCCGCAAGATGCAACGTCGGAAATGCTCGCCGAGATGATGGTCGGACGCAAAGTGATTTTGCAAATCGATAAAGCGGCGGCGCATCCCGGCAATGTAGTTTTGAATGTTGAGAACCTGCAGGTGTTGGATGATCGCCGCGCGACCACGGTTCACGATGTGTCGTTCCAAGTGCGCGAAGGCGAAATTTTGGGCATCGCCGGGGTGCAAGGCAATGGTCAACGCGAACTCGTCGAGGGATTAACCGGGTTGCGGTCCATCCCCGGCGGCAAAGTGACTTTGCAAAATCACGATATAACGCACGCCTCGCCGCGCCAGGTTATCGAAATGGGAACGGGGCATGTACCCGAAGACCGCCACAAGCATGGCTTGGTGCTTTCATTTCCGGTGCGCGATAATTTGGTGCTCTGCACGTATTACGAATCGCCCTTTGCGCGCGGCGTCGAAATCGACGAAATGGAAATGGAGAAAACGGCGCAACGGCTCGTCAAAGAATTTGACGTGCGTACGCCGAGCACCGGCACAACGGTTGGCTCGCTCTCCGGTGGCAATCAGCAAAAAGTAATCGTCGCGCGCGAGTTGAATCGTCCGGTGAAATTGCTCATCGTCAATCAACCGACGCGCGGCTTGGATGTAGGATCGATTGAATTTATTCACCGCCGCATTGTCGAGGCGCGCGACAAAGGCACTGCCGTTTTACTCGTATCAGCCGAATTGGATGAGATCATGTCATTGTCCGACCGCATCGCCGTGATGTACAAGGGAACGATCTTGGACACGCTCGACGCCAAAGATGCAACGCGCGAACAACTTGGGTTGTTGATGGCGGGAGTGAAGGGAGGCGTGCATGTCTAGCATTGCCGAAAAACGCACGTCAGAAACTGGGCGTTCGCCTCTGTTAAAAGTTCTCGATACATTGGGTATGCCCGCGCTGGCGATGTTGCTTGCCTTTGTGGGCGGCGCTATCACGATTGGGATCACGAGCGGAAGCGCCGAGACAGTCCTCACCGCGTATGCGGGAATGATCAACGGCGCATTCTTCAAGACGCGCGGCTTTAGCGAAACGCTCGTCGCGATGACGCCGTACATTTGGCTGGGCTTGGGACTCGCCGTCGGATTCAAAGCTGGGTTGTTCAACATCGGCGTCGAAGGACAATTTTACATTGGCGCGATCAGCGCCGTTTGGGCAGGCATCACCTTCACCGGCTTGCCTGCCATCGTCAGTCTTCCGTTGGGAATGTTAGCCGGCGCATTAGGCGGCGCAATTTGGGCAGGCATCCCCGGCATCCTCAAAGCGAAAACAGGCGCGCATGAAGTCATTACCACGATGATGATGAATTATATCGCGTTCCGATTTGCGGAATATGTCGTGAGCGATCCACTGCGCGACCGCAAATCGACAGCGGTACAAACGTTGCGCGTTTCGCCGACCGCAGAACTGTGGTCGCTCTGGTCGATTCCCGAACGATTGGCTGATCCATTGAATGCCCTCGGCGTCGCGATCTTTTTCGCCGTGATTGCGCTCGTCATCGCGCGATGGTTATTATCGAGCGGGAATCTCGCGAAACGCTTTGCGACTGTTTCGCAAAAACGCTTGGCAACCTGGGGAATCGGCTTGGGATTTGGCGTGCTTGTTTTCTTTATGTTGCCGCCACTGACCAAAGCCTGGTGGCCCTTTTCCGATCAATATGATCGCTTGCACATCGGCGTCATCATTGGCATAGCGGTCGCCGCCGCCGTGTGGTGGCTCATGTACAAAACAACGCTCGGCTTTGAAATGCGAACGGTCGGCGCAAACCCCGATGCGGCCAAGTACGCCGGCATCAACATCTCGCGCAACATCATCGTCACCATGGCGATTTCGGGTGCGCTCGCCGGTGTGGCTGGAACCATCGAAGTGTTGGGCGTATCGATTTGTCGCTGCTTGCCGCTATTTTTCTCCAGCGGCTATGGCTTCGACAGTATCGCGTTGGCATTGCTCGCCAAGAACAATCCCATCGGCATTGTTTTCGGCTCGTTCTTGTTTGGAGCGATGCGCAATGGCGCAGACTTGATGGAATTAAATTCGGGCGTCAGCAAATACATCATCTCGCTGATCCAGGGGCTGGTGCTCTTGTTCGTCGCCGCGCCGTCGATGGTACGATATTTGCTGCGAATGCGCGCCGCCCGCAAACCTGAAGAAGAAGCGGTCCTCACGCGTGGATGGGGAGCATAACATGGCAACTCTCACAGCTAAACGATCCGTCCTAGGAGTGAACGCGCGGCGCTGGCTCAATCTCGCGTTTGGAATTTTCGTCGCGATTTTTGTGTTCATCTTGTTCAATGCCGTCATCGGCGGACAATGTGGTACACAGTGTGTGCTCAACACTCTGAATCAAACCATTCGCTACGCTGCGCCAATCGCACTCGCGGCATACTGCGGCTTGATGTGCGAACGCGCAGCTGTCATCAACATCGGCATCGAAGGCATGATGCTCACAGCGGCGATGGTTGGCTATGGCGTAAATGTGTACGCCTTTACGGCATTCAAAACTTCAGGCATGGACCCGGCCACGGCAGGTGAAATCAGTCGCTGGTTGGCACTCGCCCTCGCGGTTTTGTCCAGCGGATTGATGGCGCTCTTGCACGCCGTCGTCTCGATCCGCTTCAAAGCCGATCAGATCATCAGCGGCACCGTCATCAACATCCTCGCGCTCGGCATCACCGGATATTTGTATCGACAATATCTCGCGCAGGATGTTCCGGCAGGACCCGGCACGTTTCCCCCATTCGACATTCCACTCCTCTCGCAAATTCCAATCCTCGGTCCGATCATTTTCCAAGGGCAGAAACCCATCGTTTACTTTATGATGGTCATCACAGTCGTCATTCACTATGTGCTGTTCAACACGCCTTGGGGCTTGCGCACGCGCGCCGTCGGCGAAAATCCGCGCGCGGCAGACACCCTCGGCATCAATGTGTTTCGCGTGCGCTACATCAACGTGTTGATGGGCGGCTTGCTCGCGGGATTTGGCGGCGCGTGGTTCACGCTCGAAGCCGTCGACGTGTTCAATCCGCAGATGACGAACGGTCTGGGTTTCATCGGGCTAGCAGCCATGATCTTTGGTAACTGGACACCGGTGGGTGCGCTCGTCGGCGCATTGATCTTTGGCTTGGGCAACACGATCAATACGACGATTAGCATTTTCCGTCCCGACATCCCCTCACAGATTCCACCCATGCTGCCGTACCTCCTGACGATTTTCGTGCTCGCCGGATTCGTCGGTCGCGCAACACCCCCTGCGGCGGATGGACAACCGTATGAGAAACAGTAGGCAGTGAACAGTGGACAGTAGGACAGTAGGACAGTGACCTTCCAGGTTTTCGCGGAGCGAACCTGGAAGGTCTTTGCAAACGGAGGTTGCTACTCAGCCCTTTGTCATTTCGAGCGAAGCGAGAAATCTCAGTCTACGCCAAACGAGACGCTACGCGCGTTGGCAAAAACCGCGTCCGCGAAATGACACCTGAGTAGTAACAAACGGAGTCACTATGAAGAAAATCTTCCTCGGTTCCACGTTCACCGATTTGGTGGATTACCGCGCTAGCGTTATTCACGCGATTGATCGTCTGCGTCTGCAAGGATTCGATGTCAACTGGATTGGGATGGAAGCGTTCAGCGCATCCAACCACACGCCGTTGGAAGAATGTCTGCGTTACGTGAACGAGTCCGACATTTATCTCGGTTTCTTTGGCGTGCGCTATGGCTCGAAAATTCCTGGCTCAGACGAGTCATTCACCGAAGCGGAATTCCGCCGCGCGGTCGAGTGCAAGATTCCACTACTCTTGTTCTTGATCGACGAGAACGAGGCGAGTGTCAAGCCCAAGGATTTCGAGCGTGACCCCAAATCGCTCGAACGTCTCACCGCGCTGAAAAAGGAAATCGGCGCGATACGAAACGTGAAATTCTTCAAATCGCCTGAGGACCTTGCCTCGCAAGTGCTAACGGCACTCCCACTCTACCTGCAACGCGAATCTCCAACACCTGGCTCTGTGCGTCCCGACCTGGCATCCGCGCGCGAACAGTACGCCGCGCATCTGGTCGATGCGATGGACAAGATCGACGCAACGCGCATTGCCGCCGCGCTGGACCGGACGCTAGAACGGATCGCTTTAACTCAAGTTTACGTAGAATTGAAGGCGAGCGCATCGATTCCGGAACGTGATGTGCGCGAACTTGGTACAACTGTGGCTGGACGTAAGGTTGGAGAAAATATCCCGGGTTCTATTGCCAACGATCCTGTGATTCGAGCAGCCGTTAATCAATTAGGCGCGCAACTGGTTTCTGCTACCTTTGCTCTACACGATGCTCTTGCGAAATTTCCAGGTTTGGTCATTCTGGGTGATCCGGGGTCGGGCAAAAGCACATTCCTCAAATACGCCGCCGTTGCGTTCGCGCAGAACGATCAGACCAAGCGGCTGGGCATCGTCGAGCAACGCTTGCCGATTTTTCTCACCATTGCCGCGTACGCTGAATGTCTGCGCGAAGACAAACACCAGACTCCGCTGGCGGATTATTTTGCCAAATATTATCGCGATATGCACGGGCTTGATAGTGACCTTGCGGAGCTGTTCGATTCGGCGCTCAAGCAAGGTCGGACGATTGTTTTGCTCGACGGCTTGGATGAGGTCAAGGATGTTGCCGAACGCGCGCGCGTCGCCGACCAAGTCGAAAAATTTTGGTGCGCGCATCGCAAAGCGGGCAATCGGCTCGTCATCACCAGCCGCATCATCGGCTATGAAAAACTGCACGCGGAAGGGCTGACGCATCTCACGCTCCACGATTTCGACGACGACGCGATTCAACTTTTCCTCAAGCAGTGGTGTCCCGTCATCGAACGCGCGGCGGAAAGTGATCCTACGACTGCCGCGCGTAATGCCGCACGCGAACAACGCGAATTGACCGAAGCAATTTTTCATGGGACGACGGGCGTGCGCGAACTTGCCGCCAATCCGCTCTTGCTCACGCTCCTGGCGCTCATCAAACGCAAAGGCGTCCGCTTGCCAGAACAGCGCGTCGAGTTGTACGAAGAATACATCAAAGCGCTCATCGAAAACTGGGCATTGCATCGCAACCCTGACCGCATCATTACCCACACACCCAAATATGCCGAAGTGGAGCGCGTGGTTGCCGCACTCGCGCTCTGGATGCGCGAAACGAATCCCGAAGCGGGAACCGTCGATCAACCGGCAGTCGAAGAATGGCTGACCCGGCGCCATGGTAGCGCAATGGTGTCGCCGGACGAAGCGCGCCGCGCGGCGCAAAAATTCGTCGCCGATTTGCGACACGATTCCGGCTTGATCGTCGAGCGCGGGCATCGCATCTACGGATTCATTCACCAGACGCTCGAAGAATATCTTGCCGCGAAAGGACTGTGCTATCTCAGCGGGACTGATCTCGATCCGTTGATGGCGGAAATGCGCGCCCACAAGATGCTGGAGCGCGACATTTGGCGCGAGACGACGTTGCTGGCGGTGGGGCATTTATCGGTTATTCAGCATACGCCCGATCGTGCGGCACAACTCGTCGAAAATATCTTGTGCGAAGAATTGCGCGGCAACGCGCGCGGTATGAACGTCGTGCGCGCGGGCGAAGCGTTGCGCGATATTGGACGCGCCGGTGTGACCGACGCAGTGTGGAACACAACGCTGGATACGCTGAAAACAACGATGCAATCGATCACGCATCCCATTAAAACCCGCGCGACCGCAGGCGAAACGTTGGATGCGCTCGGCTGGCTGCCCGACGACTTGGATGCGTTTGTGCCGATCACCGAGCGCGGCAAAATACTTTTCTACATCGCCAAATATCCCGTCACCTGTTCCCAGTATCAGAAATTCATTGACGCGGGCGGTTACGAAAACGAAAAATACTGGCGCGACCAACGCGGCGTGGTCGAAAAAGGCAAAGAGAAAAAACTGGGTGACGAAGCGTACAAGTGGTTGCAAGAAAGCGGCGGTGCGGAACGGCGTCCGTATGCCTGGGACAATCCGCATTTCCATCGCGCGGGCTATCCGGTGGTTGGCGTGACGTGGTACGAGGCAACAGCGTATTGCAAGTGGTTGACGGATGTCATTCTGAGCGAAGCGAACGCGGAGCGTCTCCCTGTGCATAGCGAGGTTCTTCGCTTCGCTCAGAATGACAAGACCCAGGCACGCCTTCCCACTGAAGCCGAATGGGTCCGCGCGGCGGGTGGTGAAGCGAACGACCGGTACGCCTGGGACGAGCCGGGGAAAAGCACCGGACAATCGCCCGACAACAAACGCAAAGAAATTGTCCTGGCGCGCGCGAACGTGAAAGAAAGCGGAATCAACGGCACGACGCCGGTGGCAATGTACCCAGATGGCAAGCGCGTAACTGAGAACGGCGAAGAGATTTGGGACCTAGCGGGAAATGTCTGGGAGTGGACAAATATTTTGCACAAAGAATACACTGCCGCATATCTTCGTAGTAGCTCGTGGTATTCGGAGTCGAAAAGAGCTATCGTTTCCGCCCGCGACGTCAGCGCTCGCGGCGACCTCAGCGTCAGCCTCGGGGTGCGGGTGGTGGTGGCGTCGAGCAGTTTCCCCCGCAGTTGAATTCTGGATTCTGATTTTCTGTTTTCTGTTTTTCTGATATTTGAAAATGGGGTATGGGGCGCGTAACGCGCCCCATCGAAAAATTTTCTGGAGGTCTTGTCATTTCGAGCGAAGCGAGAAATCTCTCCCATTATCCAAAAGCCAGATTTCTCACTCCGCTCCGCTACGTTCGAAATGACAGGCGGATCATTGGCACTCGGGTTGGCGCAAGCCAGCCCGTGTTGTAGGGATGGGTCGTTAAACGTTTCCGCCCGCAACAACAACAATCGCAACAACAACAACGACAACAACGGGGTGCGGGTGGTGGTGGCGTCGAACAGTATCTTAAAATGCCCAGTGAATGGTGAGGGCAAGCCAGAAATTCTGTCCATTCAAACGTAAATCGTGTAGATGGCAGACGCGGCGAACCTGGGAAACTGCAGACCTCATTCCTGACTGTGGCGCGCGTAGACCTGCCAGGTTTTGGAAACCTGGCAGGTCTGGTGGTCGCCCAGTCGAATAAAAATCGTTCCGCCCCCTGTGGTAACTCTGTACCGTATGGTCGGGTGACGCTTGGGGCGGGACACCTTTGGAGCATTTGATGTCTCGTATCCTCATCCAAAACGTCGATGCGCTCACACTCGACGAGCAGAATCGCGTTCTGAAAAGTACGAATATTGCAATTGATGACAAGCACATCGTCGCAGTTGGCGATGCGCCTGCCCCGCGAAATTTCGTAGCAGACGAAATCATCGATGGACGCAATCACGTTGCGATGCCGGCGTTCTACAACGCGCACTCGCATGTGCCCATGTCGCTCCAACGCGGCTGGGCAGAGGATTTGCCGTTTGACCGTTGGCTCAACGAGCGCATCTGGGTCGCCGAATCGGCGCTGACCGAGGAAGACGTTTACTGGGGCGCGGCGCTCGCCGCGTGCGAGATGATTCGCAATGGCGTCGTCGCCTTTGCCGATCACTATTTTTGGATGGACCAGGTCGCGCGCGTGGTGGATGAAGCAGGAATGAAAGCGTTGCTCGCATGGTGCATCTTTGGCTTGGGTGCAGAGCATGAAGTCGGCGGCGCAACGTTGGAACGCACTGAAGAGTTTGTGCGGCATTGGCAGAACGCGGGCGATGGACGCATCAAAACGACGCTGGGTCCGCATTCGCCTTACGCTTGCTCACCCCAGTTTTTAAAACGCGTCGTCGATTCAGCGCACAAACTCGGCGTCGGCATCCACCTTCACGTCGCCGAATCCCAGGAGCAAGTTGACCGATCGATGCGAGAGCACGGCAAATCACCGGTGGCGCATCTCAACGCGCTCGGCGCATTCGACGTGCCGACCATTGCGGCGCACTGCATCTACCTGAGCGACGAAGACATCGCGATTCTCGCGGAGAAACACGTCAACGTGCCGCATTGTCCCAAGACATATCTCAAACTCGCGATGGGTATCGCGCGCGTGCCGGACATGCTCGCGGCGGGCATCAATGTCGCGCTCGGCTGCGACGGTCCCGCATCGAACAATACGATCGACGTGCTGGAATCGGCGCGAATCGCAACGCTCGTGCAGAAAGAAGCGCGCCACGATCCTGAAGCCCTGCCGGTGATGCAAGTGCTCAAGCTCGCCACGCAGAATGGCGCGCGCGAAATGGGCTTTGGCGATAGCGGTGTCCTGAAACCCGGAGCACGCGCCGACATCATCTTGTTCCATTTCGATCAGCCGCATCTTATCCCACGCCATGACCTCGCCGCGAATATCGTTCATTCGGCGCGCGCAAACGACATCGATTACGTCATTGCCGATGGGCAGGTGCTGCTCCGCAAGCGCGAACTGACGACGCTGGACGAGGACAAGATTTTACGACAAGCCGAACGGCGCGCGTTTCGATTGGTGGGGCAAGAGTTGCGCCAAGTGCGTGAGTATAATTGCTGAGCAACAAACGCGCGACTAGGACTTTGTTAAAGTCAGACCTGGCGAATGAATTCGCGCCTACCAAATCACGAAATCCGCCTACGCGGATTGTGACTAACCTGCGAAGGCAGGTTTCGTGCCGTTGTTGCCGCGATTTTAATCGCCCGAACCGGACTTTGACAAAACCCTACGCGCGTCGCACATTTGTTGCTCGACTCGGCAATCGGTGCTAGAATATCGGTGATGAAAGACGAAACTTTTGCGGAATATTTGCCGTATATCCGACGCGCAGCAGACAGAGCGCAACAAGCATTCCAGCGCATACCACGCGGCGATACCGAATCTTTCTTCTTCGATTCAGCAGCGCTCAACCTGCATCGATTTTATAATGGCGTCGAGCAACTCCTCGAGCGAATCGCCAAAGAACTCGACGACACGGTACCGACTGGCTCGGCGTGGCATCGCCAGTTGCTTGAGCAGATGAAACTCGAAATTCCCAGCGTTCGCCCGGCGGTCATCCGTTCTGCAACGCGCACAGCGCTTGACAAATACCTTGGCTTTCGCCATGTTGTCCGCAATCTTTATACCTGGGATTTTGATGTTCCCCAAGTCATGCGACTAATCGATCAATTACCCCAAACACTCGCCAACTTGGAACAAGACCTCAAGCGCTTTTGCAATTTCCTCGATGCCGCTGGACATGCAGACGAGAAACAATGAAAGTTCTATCTCAGCCAAGGATGGCGCGGGATGTTCTCCGCGCTATTTTGATTGGCACAATAATTGGTTTGACGATTGGCGTCCTTGTCATCCTCAGCCTTAAATCGGATTTCATTCAACAAAAAATTACATCGCTCCATTATCGAATCCTCGAAGCGTTACCGCAACCGAATGTGCCCCAATTCGTTCCCACTTCTCTCCCCATAGCCACCCCAACCGCAACCGAGACACCGTTACCCATCACCCAACTATCGAGCAACCCAACTGCCACCTGGACGCCTCGCCCAACGCGCGCGCCTACTCACCCACCCAACGCCAGCGTCAAGGCGATTCAGCCCAGTGTCAAGCTGCGCAGCATCAAGCAGGATTATCAACGCTGGAACAATTGCGGACCGGCGACGCTGGGTATGACGTTGCAATATTTCGACAAGACCGATACCCAAGCGCAAATTGCCGCCTTCACCAAGCCAAACGCAGACGATCGCAACGTTAGTCCCACTGAGCTTGCCGCGTACGCCGACAGCATCGGCTTGAATTCCCTCATCCGAGTAAACGGAACGATCGATCGATTAAAGTTGATCTTGTCGAACGGCTTGCCCGTGCTGGTCGAGACAGGATTTGTAAAACAGCCGCAAGGCTGGATGGGGCACTATCGCTTGCTGGTTGGCTACGATAGCAAGCATTTTCATCTGATGGATTCGTACGATGGTCCCAACGTCAATCTTTCCTTCGACGATCTCGATCACGAATGGCGCGCCTTCAATCGCTTGTATCTTGTGATCTATTCCGATCAACAAGCCGCGCTCGTTCGCTCTATGCTTGGCGACACGCTCGACGATCAAGCGATGTACGCGCAAGCGGCGGTACGGGCGCGTGAGGAAATTGCCGACGATCCGAAAGATGGATTCGCGCAATTCAATCTTGGCTCCAGTCTAACCGGCATGAAACGCTATGCGGATGCTGCCGCCGCATTTGACCAGGCGCGCGCGCTGAATCTGCCGTGGCGCATGATGTGGTACCAATTCGATCCGTACGTCGCGTACCTGCAAGTAGGACGCAACGACGAAGTCATCGCGCTGGCAAACTCTCTGCTTCGCTCCGCCGACGATCTGGAGGAATCGCATTACTATAAAGGACTCGCCTTGCGCGCAATGGGTCGCAGCACCGAAGCCCGCGCCGAATTTCAAGCCACCCTCAAGTGGAACAAGAATTATAAAGACGCGCAAAAAGCATTGGCAAATTCCAAATGACAAATGAGCAAATGACAAATGGCAGATAGCAGATGGCAGATAGAAAACAAATTGCGCACTACTGGATACTGAAAACTGACTACTGACCACTGATTACTGTTCACTGATTACTGACTACTGTTCACTGTCCACTGATGACTGCTTTCACCGACCGCCGCCTACTTCTCTCTTCTGCCATCATCGCCGCTGGTTTTTTCTCTAGCAAAGTGCTGGGACTCGTCCGCGAGATTGTCATCGCGCGAACGTTTGGCACCAGCGGCGATTTGGATGCGCTCTTCGCCGCGACGACGTTCTCCGATCTACTGTTCTCCGTCATCGCCGGTGGCGCAATCGCCTCGATCTTCATCCCCGTTTTCAGCGGCTATCTCGTCGCCGATGATGCTGCCCGCCAAAAAGGTTGGCAATTTGCGAGCGCCGTCGTCAACGATATTTTCCTCGTCGTCGCGATTTTTTCTTTTCTGGGCGCAGTATTCGCCGCACCGATTACGGACAATTTCCTCGCACCGGGCTTTCCGCCGGAGCGCCGCACGCTGACGGCGGACCTCTTGCGCTTGGTATTGATTTCGACCACGATTTTTGGTGTGAGCGGCATGGTCACGAGCATTCTCCATGCGCACAATCATTTTGTCTTGCCGGCGCTCGCGCCATCGCTTTACAATATCGGAATTATTGCAGGCGCGCTGTGGCTTGCACCACGCTGGGGAATTTTTGGATTAGCGTACGGGATCGTCATTGGAAGCGCGCTGCATTTGACGGTTCAAATCCCAGGTTTGCTGCGTTACGGCGCACGCTATTTTCCGACGTTGGGTCTACGTCAAACCGGCTTGCATCATTTGCTTCACTTGCTCGGTCCACGCGTGATAACGATGCTCGTCGTGCGCTTGACGTGGATCGCCATGACGAATTTTGCATCACGCTTGGGCGAAGGCAGTATCAGCGCGATAACGTACGCATATTCGATCTGGCAATTCCCCGAATCGCTGATCGGCACGGCGATTGCGTTGGCAGCATTTCCGCGTTTGTCAGCACACGCCGCGCAATCCAAATCGATTGAACTGCGGACCACGTATCGGTCAGCGCTGTTTCTAATTTTACTTTTGGCGATTCCGGCGACGATTGCGTTAATGCTCTTCCCGCGCCCCATCGTCAGTCTATTATTGCAACGCGGAGCGTTCAGCAGCGCATCGACCGAACTGGTGGCGACCGTCCTGCAATTCTTTGCGCTCTCGGTCATCGGCGAATCGGTGTTGGAATTGACCGCGCGCATTTTTTACGCACAGCGCGACGCCCGCACACCGATGGTCGTCGCCATCATTTCGATGATCGCGCGCATTCTGTTGATGATCGCGTGGAGCGAAACACTTGGCGTGGCGGGACTGGCGCTGGCGTACTCCATCGGCGTGCTAATCGAAGGCGGAACGTTGGCTTGGCTGGCACATCGACGAGAGAATAGTTTGTCGCTGACACAGAATTGATATGAAATGTTCGTCCCCCGATTTTTTCTCTTCGTTGTAACGTTGACACACCTCTGATTCCACAGTACAATATTTTCGATACGCGTAATGTCGCCGTATCTCAATTGATTTGTCTACTCCAGGGTCATGACGTGCCTGCTGATTGGACGCGATTTTGCGTCTCCTAACGGAGACGACGCGCCCCAGCAGGTTTTCTGTTGGAGGTCTCCATGTCGTTTCAACTCGACTCACACGTATTGCCCACGCACGTTTGGTCCGCTGCCCCCACGCTCTTACCCCGCGTAAAAAAACTCCGCGACGAATACTGGAACTTTTACGAGCGCAAGTTTAAGAATGAAGTGCGGGCGTACACGACCGGTACCAATTGGGATTGCGTCTATTCGATCTGGTCATGGACCAACGTACCCGAAGTCGCCTTGTTTCAGCATGGATACCGCAGTTATCTTGGTGCCGCGGCGACGCCTGTGCATTTGTCGGAAGGATTTTGGAACCAGCCGCTCGTCGTGCGCCAAGCCCTCTTTTTCCGCGAGGTCGTCCACAAATATCTGCCCGTCCAAATTCTCGACGGCGAACTCATCGGTGGATCGAATTTCAGCACGGCGCTCTCGCGTTGTCTAACGCGCACCGAACAAATCACGCGCGACCGAGAAGAAAAACGCTTCCTCAAAGAATGGCACGCACTTGACGATGTTGGTGTGGGAAATTGCGGCGCGGTTCCCGGACATCTCGTACCGGATTATCCAAAGGTTTTGCGAATCGGTTGGAAAGGCATTCAGGAACAAGCCGCAGGGCAATTTGGCAAATTGCCCCACGACCTTGCCCGCGCCATCGTTATCTGCGCCGATGCGGTCCGCATGTTGGGTGATCGATATGCAGCCGAAGCCAATCGATTAGCCGACGCGGAAACCGATCCGAAACGCAAAAACGAACTGCGCGAAATGGCGCGAAATTGCGCGAAGGTTCCCTGGCTGCCTCCCGAAACTTTTCCCGAAGCATTGCAAGCGTTGTGGACGACGCACATGATGTTGATGGCAGCCGAAAGTTATCCCGGTCCCGGCGTCTCGCCTGGACGCGTCGATCAATACTTGTATCCGTACTTTAAAGCCGATTTGGATGCTGGGCGTTTGACGCGCGAGCAAGCGAAAGAATGGCTCGAATGTTGGTGGATCAAACACAATTATGCGTACGATTACCAGGGCTGGGTCGGCACGAACCAGGGCATCAACTCGTCGTTCGGACAGCTCATCACGCTGGGAGGAATGAATGCCGATGGAAGCGATGCGTCGAATGATCTGACCTATTTGATGCTCGAGGTTATCGACGAAATCAACTTGCTCGAACCGAAACCAAACATTCGCATTCACGCGAAAACGCCAGATCGATTGCTGAAACGCATCGTCGAGATGTTAGCGCACGCACAGGGATCGCCGTTCCTCATCAACTTTGACGAGAATGCGATGGCGGGTTTGCGCTGGCAAGGATTGCCGGAGGATCGACTCTGGGATTATGCGCCGGTTGGCTGCCTTGAAAACACGTTGGCAGGCGATGATCGTTCCGGTACGGTCGATGTGAATTTGAACATCGCCAAAGCTATCGAGCTTGCGTTGAACAATGGATGCGATCTACAAACTGGGAAGCAAATCGGTCCCCAAACTGGCGACCCGCGCACCTTTGGCTCGTTCGATGAATTCTTTGCTGCGTTCAGGGCACAGTTGCGGCATTTGGTCGATTGGATCATTCGTGCCAACAATCTTGCCGATGCGGGACGCGCACGCTGGGAACCGTGCGCGTACTTGAGCGCGCTCGTCGGCGGCTGTCTTGAATCGGGCAAAGATTCGGCAGCGGGCGGCGCGCATCACAACTATCTCACCGTCGAAGGGGTTGCGCTGGCAACAGCGGCGGACAGCATCGCGGCGGTGAAAAAATTGGTCTACGAAACCAAGCAAATCGAGATGAGTCAATTACTTGATGCGCTCAAAGCGAATTTTGAGGGGAGCGACGCTTCGCGTTTGCGGCAGATGTTGATCATGAAAGCGCCCAAGTATGGCAACGACGATGCGTACGCCGACGACATTGCGCGCGAGATCAGCCGCGTGTGGACGAAAGAAGCGTTCGAGCACACATCGCCAACCGGCAAGAAATATCGCGGCGGGTATCTGTCGTGGAATTATTGGATCGCGTATGCGCCGACGACTGCTGCCACGCCGGACGGTCGCAAGCGCGGACAGTATTTGTCGAACGCGGTTTGCCCGGTGAATGGCGCAGATCGCAAGGGACCGACCTCGGTGATTAAGAGCGTGGGACATCTCAATTTGGAAACTGCGCCCAACGGCGCGAGCCACACGATGAGTTTTAGTCCGGCGATGTTGCGCGAGCCAGAGAATCAGCAAAAGCTGATGGCGTTGTTGCGTGCGTATGGCAAAGTGGGCGGCACCGCGTTGCAGATCAACGTCATTGATGCGAACATGCTGCGCGAAGCGCAAAAGCATCCGGATGAATATCGCAACCTGCTCGTGCGCGTGACCGGCTATAACGCGTACTTTGTTGGGATAGGCAAAGAGATTCAGGATGAGATTATTGCGCGGGAGAGTCATCGGTTGTGAGCGTACGACCTGATAGTTTTCTAATTCTCGAAGGAGAGAAACACTATGGGACAATTATTGAGCAAGATCGAAATTGACAACCTGCTTGCAGAACTCCAAAATACCAAAGCCAAGCGACGATGGAGTACCGTTCAGCAGCTTGCAAAATTACAAGTTAACGACGAGCGCATCGCACTGGCGTTGGAAAACCTTGCGCTCGCAGATCCGGCAGATTATGTACGAGCAGAGGCGCAATCTACAGTACGCGCGCCAGTTTATCGGCAAGACGCTCGCGGAAGGCGGCGCGCCGGTAGATGTGCTTGCGATGAATGATGTGAAAGATTTGTCGCCGTACAGCGCGGTCGTTGCAGGCAGCGCCATTCGCAGTTCCAAGTGAGTGCCGGAAGCCGTGCAGTTCATCCAAACGCATCGCGCAGAATTGGCGCAAAAGCGTTTCGCGGAATTCACCGTCTGTATCACACTCGCCATGTCGAACAGCGAGCAGTATCGCACGGCAGTGGCGAAATGGGTTGAGCCAGTACGCGCTCAGGTCAAGCCGCTGAGCGATGGGTTCTTTCCTGGGATGCTCGATTTCAAAAAATTGCCGCTCAGTCTCGATACGCTCGGTGTGCGATTGACAGTTGTGCTCGGGATTTTCCCGCGCGATGATCGCCGGGATTGGAACACCATTCGCGCGTGGGCAGAAAGCATCCGCCCAATGTTGCTCGATTAGCAAAGGCGTGGAAGGTTTTCGCGCAAGCGTCTTCCAGGTCTGACAAAGGAGGTTCACGATGAACCGTCGGCAAGTGTTTCCTCAGATGATTGGTGCCGGTCTGTTTCTCTTGCTGATGTTTGGATGCGCAACTCCGGCAACACCCACTTCTCTACCACCTACGGTTGCTCCCGCGATTCCAACCTCCACGGCAACAGCGCAACCTACGGCCAAGCCCTCTCCTACACGCGTCCAAATGCCCAAAAGACCGGGAGTGGAGTGGCGCTTGGTGATCATCAGCGAATCTACCGGTTGGGGATTGGGAACCGCATTCGCCAAGCAGATCGAAAAAGATGTGGGCGTCAAGGTAGTGGTCGATAGTTTCGCGATTGGCAACCTCAGTGCCGGTGAAGTTCTCCAGGTACTCCAAACTGGAAAAGGGTTTAGTTCCCGGCTTGAGGAATTACCGGCGGCTTTGAAACGCGCCGATGTCGTCGTGATGTTCGCCAGCCCGATGCTATCACTCGACGCCGCGACTACCAATAATATCGAGAGTTGTTTTTCGGGACTAGTGCCGACGCGCTGTGACCCAAAGAATTTCGAGGGCTATACCGCACATTTGAAAGGGATTTGGGCTCAAGTGATCGAATTACGCGCGGGTCAGCCGACCATTCTGCGGGCAATCGATGTCGCCAGCCCTTTCGTCAGAAATTGGAAACGATCCCAGACTTTTGACGCTTGCACCGTATGTTGGCAAGGGGTAAGTGATTCGACTCGTCAGGCGGCGGAAGCGTATCACATCCCATTTGTCAGCCGCTATGACGCATTCAACGGTCCGAAACACGATCAAGACCCGGCAGATAGTGGATACATTGGAGGCGACGGCATCCACCCCAGCAACCTGGCAGACCAGTTGACGTCTGAGATGCTTGCAAGACTGGGGTATGAACCTACGCTACCAGAGAAATGAAATAGAAGAATCTGATTCAGAAATGTCCGCGACAACCTTCGACCTCCAACAATTCAGCATCGAAGATGCGAGCAAGACCTGGAAGGTTCGCTTCGCGAAAACCTTCCAGGTCTACAACCAAGGAACATCCCATGCCACCCATTCTCACCCGCTGCGGCTATCGCTGTGATCTTTGTTTAGCTTACAAACCCAAGGTCGAAAAGAATCCAGCCAATCAGCAGAAACTCAGCGACGGATGGTTCAAGTATTTTGGTTTTCGTTTGCCCGCGTCGGAGATTTGCTGCGACGGATGTATGTCGGACAATCCCAAGTTGATCGATCAGAGTTGTCCCGTGCGCCCGTGCGTCATCGCAAAAGGATTGGACAACTGCGCGCAGTGTGAGCAATACGTTTGCAAAAAACTCACCGAGCGACTGGTCATACTCGAACAGGTCAAGCAACGCATCGGCGCAGACATTCCTGCCGACGACTATTGTTGTTTCATCCAGCCCTACGAGAACAAATTGCGCCTCGATGCGCTGCGATCACAACAACGAATTGAGGAATAAACGAATTCGTTGTTTCCTGAATTCGTTGTTGTCTTTTCACGGAGGCAAGTATGCGGTGGCTATCTCAACTCAATGGCGATTCGGTAGCATGGTTGATCGAAACCAATTCGCCCGGCGTTCGCTTTCTCGCGCTGCGCGATCTGCTCGATCTAAAACCTAACGATGCCGAATTACTTGCGGCGCGCAAGACCGCGCATCAAAAAGGCCCCATCGCGACGATTCTGGGCAAGATGAACAAAGCGGGCTATTGGGTCAAACCAGGACCGGGTTACTTGCCAAAATATAAATCTTCCGTTTGGTCGCTCGTGTTGCTCGCGCAGTTGGGCGCATCGTCGCGGGAAGACGAACGCATTGCGCGCGCATGTGATTATATTTTGGATCAAGGATTGACACCTGTCGGACAGTTCACTGCATCGGGCGCGCCGTCCGGCACCGCGGATTGCTTGCAAGGCGAGTTGTGCGATGCGTTGCTCGAACTCGGCTGTGACGATGCGCGTCTCGATTCGGCGTTTGAATGGATGGCGCGTAGTGTTACCGGCGAAGGCGTCGCTCCGATGAAGGATCGTCAAGCCGCGCTGCGTTACTATGCGGGCAAGTGTGGGCCGACGTTTGCGTGCGGATCGAACAACAAACTCCCCTGTGCTTGGGGTGCGGTCAAGGTCATGCTGGCGTTCGGTCGCTTGCCCGCGAAAAAGCGGACGCCGCTCGTCAAGCGTGCGATCAAGCAAGGTGTCGATTTTCTATTCAGCGTCGATCCTGCCAAAGCGGATTATCCCAACGGATGGAGCAGCAAGCCGAGCGGCAATTGGTGGAAATTTGGATTCCCAGTTTTTTACGTTACCGATTTGTTGCAGCTTGTCGAGGCACTCGTCGAATTGGGTTACGGCGACGACCCGCGTCTCGCAAACGCGTTGGCGATCATTGGTGAGAAACAAGACGCACAGGGACGCTGGTCGCTCGATTACGATTATACGGGCAAGACGTGGATAGATTTCGGCGCGAAGAAACAGCCGAACAAATGGGTCACCTTGCGCGCGTTGCGCGTACTCAAGGCGGTTGCATGATAGTTGCAATTGGCAAACAAGAAATCGAACCGATCCGTCTATCGCTGCCGTACAAGTTGGGAACCGTAAATTGTTATCTCATCAAAACTGACACCGGCTATGTCTTGATCGACACGGGAAGTTCAAATAGCCGCGCCGAGCTTGAGAAAGAATTGGCAAGCACGGGTTGTCAGCCGGGCAATCTCAAGCTGATCGTTATCACCCACGGAGACTTCGATCATATTGGCAATGCCGCTTTTCTTCGCGCCACGTTCGGCGCAAAAATAGCCATGCACTATGGCGATTTCGGAATGGCTGAACACGGCGACATGTTCTGGAACAGGAAAAAAGGCAACCCTCTCCTCCGAATGATCGCCCCGCTCATGTTTGGATTCAGCCAAGCGTACCGATTCAAACCCGATTTATCGATTGTGGATGGAACCGATCTTTCTGAATATGGATTCAACGCTCACGTCGTTTCGATCCCAGGTCACTCAAAGGGTTCGATAGGAATCTTAATCGCAAATGGCGATCTCTTTTGTGGCGATCTGTTGGATAACACCGCTAAACCAGCGCTCAATTCGATTATGGATGACTTGGCGACGGCCCATGCCAGCCTTGCAAAACTGGAGAGTCTAAAAATAAAAACCGTTTACCCCGGACATGGCAACCCATTCCCGATGGAACTATTCAAACAATCCTATCTCGCTTGAAGAAAATGCTCACTGCTCTCACCTTCAACGTTCAACAATTCAGCACTGAAGACGGACCCGGCATCCGCACGACCGTGTTTATGAAAGGATGCCCGCTTCGTTGCGCGTGGTGTCATAACCCTGAAGGCATGTCGCCGCATCGCGATTTGGTGTGGTACGATGCGCGTTGCATCGCCGCGCGCGAATGTTTGCGCGTGTGTCCAGTAAGGCAAGATGGCATCTTGCCCTATAGCGCGCTGACGCTCACGCCAAGCGGAATGACGATTGATCGCAAGCACTGTACGCTGTGCGGCAAATGCGCGGAAGCGTGCCCATCTGCGGCGTTGGAAATTATCGGCAAAGAATGGAACGCCGATGAACTCATCGCCGAATTGTTGAAAGATAAAGTCTTTTACGAAACCTCCGGCGGTGGGATCACATTCAGCGGCGGCGAGCCGATGCTGCAAATCGATTTTCTCTGCGAGGTATTGCCACGCTGCAAAGAAGCTGGTTTGCATGTCGCGCTCGATACGTGCGGCGAAGTCTCTTCAGAACGATACGAGCGCGTGATCGAATGGATCGACTTGGCACTGTTCGATTTGAAAATTTTCGACAACGCGAAACATCGACAAGCCACCGGCGTCGGCAACGAATTGATTTTGAACAACGCCCGCTTGCTCTCGTCGCATGGTGTGCCGATGTGGATTCGGACACCCATCATCCCCGGCTACACCGACGACCACGCAAACATCCAATCGATTGCGCGCTTCATCCACGACGCATTACCGACGGTCGAACGCTGGGATTTGCTCGCGTACACAAATCTTGGCAAGCCAAAATATCATCGGCTGGATTTGCCGTACGTGTTGGAGAATGCGGCGTTGCTCACGCGTGATGAGATGGAAGCGGTGTGGAACGTTGCATACGACATTGTACCGGTTGCACGCTGGTCAGGCGCGACACGCTAGCCAAACAAAAAAGGAGACGTATGCCAGACAAATTCAAGTATCTCAGCAGCGAATGGACACAAGAAGCGTATCGGCGACTCACGGAAGAATTGACGCCTGATAAAATGAAACACGTCACGTCGTCGATGATTACGTTTTATCGTGACTGTCCCGACGGCAAGGATCGCGCGTTGTATTACAAATTTGTCGACGGCGTGATCGATCAGGTCGCGGTGATGGAAGGCGAACTGCCTCCGGCGGAATTTCGCATCACGGGCGATTACGAAACGTTTGCAAAAATTTCGCGCGCCGAAATGGGATCACGTTCGGCGCTGATGAGCGGCAAATTGCGGCTCGACGGGAACATGGTCAAGGCGTTGAGCTTGTCGGCAGTTGTGGATCGCATGAACAAAGTATTGGCGGCAATTCCGACCGAGTATTAGATGGTTAGGTGGTTGGGTGGTTAGTCGCCGCTCAATTGCCCAACAATCTAACCCCCTAACTACCCAGCCATTGGAGTCAACCATGTCTATCAAAAATCTGAACACACTCGATCCGTACTATATCGATTTTCCAAAACGCATCCGCGATATTCAAACCGAAATGGCGCGCCGCAACATCGACGTTTATGTCGGTTCGCGGTTGCGCACGCTGTCATGGACACTCGACGCATTTTGTCCGTGGCGTTCGTTCGTGGTGATTCCAGCCGATGGACTGCCCACTGCGTTCACCTTCGTCATTGATGCGGCGCGCGTCGCCGACGATTCCTGGCTTGATGGCGATCACGTCCTAGGTTATGCTCCGATGGGCGGGCAGGACCAAATTACGGTGATTTCCGAATTCATCGGGCGACATCTCAAAGGCGGTAAGGGTGTCGTCGGAATTGAAAGCGGGATGGCGCCATATTTGCCCGAAGGCAACCTCACGCATTACGAATACGAATCGTTTTGCTCGGCATTACCAAATGCTCAGTTCGTCAACGCGCACAACATTGTCGATCATTTGTCACTCATCAAAGACACCGGCACGATCAATCGTTTTCGCGAAGCAGGGCGACTTGTGGACATTGGACACCAAGCGGTATTCGCGGCGATCAAGGATGGCGGTTACAAAGGCATGACCGAAACCGAAATCGCCGGGGTTGCTGCGCTGGCGATGCGCCAAGCCGGGAGCGAATGGGAATGGTCATTCACCGGTGGCAACGAAATCGCATCGGGTTATCGCACAGGTTTGACCGGTGGCGCGTGTACGCCCGCGTCGCGCCGCGAGTTGCAAGCTGGCGAGCCGCTCATGGTCGATTTGCACGCGATGTTCAAGCTGGGCTTGGGCGATCACTCGCACAATTATTTGCTCGCCCCCGCGACCCAGCGTCAGCATTGGCACGCGCAGAATTTCGTCGATTTGGTAACGCTGTGTTTGAAAACGTATCGCGCCGGCATCACGCCGAGCAAGTTGGCGGATGAGATGATGACGTTTTGCGAAGAACGTGAATTCGCCGATTACATGGTTCCTGGGTTCGAGCATGGCATCGGCATGATGGGCGACGAGTGGCGGATCGGCATGAACAACGGTCCATTCCTGTATTGGACGAATCCCGATCACGTTTATCAGCCGAGCGAGATGCTTATTTGCGCGATGCAGTACGCCTGCAACGAAGAACAAATCGGTTTTCGATACGAGAATGCGATTCTGATAACCGCCGACGGCTGCGAGACGATGTCGAAATATCCACTGGGGATTGAAGAGATTTTATGACGAAAGGATGAGGGATGACGGATGACGGATGAAAACAATGCAAACCAATTTCATCCTTCATCCTTCCGCGTTCATCCTTGACGGAGAGGAATCAATGACAATACTCGAACAGCATCCCGATTTGCTCGATGCTTTACGCGGCGAGATGACGCCGAAATTCTTGGCGACACGCAATGCGACAGGTGTACCCAACGTCGTGCCGTGCATCTCGCTTCAACCTGCCGACGATCAGCCCGACACGGTGTTCTTCGGCAACTTTTTGTTACGCAAGAGCATCAAAAATCTAAACGAAGATTCGCGCGTCGGCATTCTCGTCATCACACCCGCATTACGCGGCTGGATTCTCAAATGTGATTTCGTCGAATTCCAGCGCACGGGCATGTACGTCGATCAAGTCATGGGCGGCTCGCTGTTGCGATACAACGCTTACACCGGTATTCGCGACGCGGGCATTCTGCGCGTTCGTTCGGTCGAAAACACTTTTGCGTTTTCCAAGATGCAGGTGATGACGGATTATGTTCGAGCGCGGTGGGCAGGCATCGTCAAGCATTCGAGCCATGGCGCTGGAGTGACAATGCCGCGTCAAGTGCAAAACGAATTTGCGAAAATGATTGCGGTCAAAGTTCTCGCCTGGATCAGCGACGAGGGTTATCCAATGATTGTCCCAACTCTTTCGATGCAACCGGCGGGCGCGGAGAATTTGGTCTGTCGAACCGTGCCGACGCTGCCGCATCCGCCGACCGATGCACAGGTAGCGACCAATATTCTGACATTCGAAGCAATTTCGTATCAAGCCAAAGGCAAGTGGGAGCTTTACGGCGACACGGGCAAGATTCGAGTGCAAGAGGTTTACGCGGGCGGTCCACCTCTGCCCGGTGGACGAGTAGCTTGATGAGAGTTTCCTTGCGGAAAACCGAGTTCTACCTTACAATTCCAAGCAATGTTTGATGCTACCGCGCTCCAAGCCATTGCCGCCGAATTGAACGAAACGATTTTGCATGGGCGCGTCCAGGACGTTGTGCAGCTGGATGCGCTGAGTTTTGGTTTTGAAATTTATGCGCAGCACGCCCGCCGCTATCTTTACGTCACCGCACATCCCGACGATGCGCGCATTCATCTCGTCGCCCGCTCCGCGAAATTGCGCGGCAGCGGTCAAGCGCCATCGCCGTTGCTGCTGTCGCTACGCAAGCACGCCGAAAATGCTTTTGTCGATTCGATCACGCAACTGCCGAACGAACGCGTACTCAAAATCCAACTCGACCATTCGGCTGAAGGCGTTGCGACGCTCGTCGTCGAAACGATTGGCAAGTACTCGAATATCATTCTGATCGATGCAGAAGGAATCGTCATCGATGCGGTCAAGCGTGTCGATTCGAATATGAATCGCGCCCGCGTAATTTTGCCGAGAAAAAAATACGTTCCGCCGCCGCCCCAATCGAAATTAAATCCAGCGACCTTGACTGCATCCAAACTTGATCGAGTTCTCGATGAGAATCCAGATGCCCCATTGTGGCAAACGCTCGTCAAAAATATCGCCGGCGTCAGCCCACTCCTTGCACGAGAGGTTGCTCACCGTATTTCCCTCAGTTCCCCCGAGTTCCCTTCAGAAAAAATTTTTAACTACTTGAATGACCTTAGCCGTGCTCCCTGGCGTCCAACCGTCGCCTACGAAGAAAACGACCCTGCCGCTTTCGCACCGTACGCGCTAACACACTTCACCAACACGCGCCCATTCGATTCAATCAGCCAAGCTATCGAAGCGTTTTTCGGCGCGACGCCCTACGAGTCGTATGCGGCAGTCAAGGAACCCTTGCGCGTGCAAATCGCCGAAGGTCGCGACAAGTTGGCGCGCAAACGTGACGCATTGGCGCAAGAGCAATCGCGCGCGAACGACATTGAGCGATTGCAAATCAGTGGCGAAATGATTTTGGCGTACGCGTATCAGATCAAGCCACGCCAAGAGAATCTTCGCGCTGAGACAGAGATTGGAGAATTAGAGATAAAGCTCGATCCGAGTTTATCTGCTGTCGAGAATTCACAAAAATATTTCCGAGATTATCATCGCGCGAAAGATTCCGCAGCGCGTGTGCCCGCCTTGCTTGCAGCCGCAAACGCCGAATTGGAATATGCCGAGCAAATGCTGAATGATCTGGAGGAAGCAGAGAATCGCGCCGAGATTGACGCGGTCATTCAAGCGGCGAGCACCGCGGGATTGATAAAGAACTGATTGAGACTTTTGAAAAACGGGCAAATTTTAAGGTTGGCGCGCCATTGACAAGCACGGACGTAATGTGCATGATGGAACCCTCGGCGAGTCCAAGCGCCTGAGCAGAAAGCGGTTTCGTCATGAGCGAAATA
>JACRMI010000187.1 GCA_016215025.1 Chloroflexota bacterium | reverse complement strand
TGAACGAGTCGGTGTGTGAAGTGCTACCGGCGTTTCGCCGAAATCGCACACGATGTCGTGATTACTTCCCCGGCTAGAAATTTAAGGTAAACCGCACACGATGTCGTGATTATGGACATTTAGGGTCTAGGGAGACATCTTGTTCGACGTATTGATCCGTGGCGCGCATATACTCGATGGCACAGGTAGTCCATCGTTTCGCGGCGATGTTGGAATCGACGGGACGCGCATTGATGCCATCGGCGATTTGCGCGATGCCCCAGCACATGAAACTCTCGATGCAATCGGGTTGACCATCGCCCCAGGTTTCATCGATATTCATTCGCATTCAGATTTCACTCTATCGATCAATCCACGTGCGGAAAGCAAAGTGCGGCAAGGTGTAACGACCGAAGTCGTCGGCAATTGTGGTTTCTCGCCTGCTCCGATTGCGCCCGCGACCAAGAGTCAACTGCTTCAGTACACCGCTTTCATCGATGCTGGGTTACCCTGGGATTGGACATCGTTTGGCGATTTTCTGGCGCATCTGGAAACGAATCGGTTGGCGGTCAATATCGTGCCATTTGTTGGACACGGATCGATTCGCATCGCGGTGATGGGTTTCAGCGATGCCGCGCCTAACGTCGATGAATTCACGACGATGAAACACTTGCTCGCACAGGCAATGGATGAAGGTGCATGGGGATTATCGACTGGGTTGATCTATCCGCCCGGCGTCTTTGCTCAGACCGATGAGATTGTCGAGTTGGCGCGCGGTGTTGCCAAGCGCGACGGATTGTACTTTAGCCACATTCGCGGCGAGGGCGCAACCTTGCTCGATGCGATCAGCGAAGTGATTACGATTGCGCGTGAAGCAAATATCTCCGCCGAGGTTTCGCATTTCAAAGCGGCAGGCAAATCGAATTGGAGTAAAGCATCCCAGGCGATTGATTTGATCGAACGGGCGCGCGCAGATGGATTGCGTGTTGACGCCGACATGTATCCATACGCCGCAGGCAGCACGACCTTGAGCGCACTTTTGCCCGATTGGGCACTCGCCGGTGGTATGTCGGCGATGCTTGCGCGTTTGAATGATAAAACAACGCGCGGCAAAATTGCCGACGCGATGAATGCCGGCGCAGGCGTGACGCGCGATTTTGATCAAACGTTTCTGACCGCGTGTCCCAATCATCCAGAATACGAAGGCCAGACGCTCGCACAGATCGCACAATCGCGCGCTCAATCACCCATCGACGCCACGCTCGCTATTTTGATCGAAACCAATGGCGAAACCGAAATGGCATCGTTCATGATGAGCGAAGAAAATATTTGTTCAAGTCTCAAGCAAGCCTGGATGACCATCGGTTCAGATGGGCTTGCGTTTGCGCCGAATGGTGTCTTGGGCAAAGGCAAACGCCATCCGCGCAGCTATGGTACCTTTCCGCGGGTGCTCCAAAAGTACGTGCGCGAAGAAAAAATAATCACGTTACCCAATGCAATCAAACGCATGACCGCCCAGACCGCCGCTAAACTGGGATTGAAAGATCGAGGTCGCGTGCAAGCAGGACTAGCGGCTGATCTGGTCGTGTTCAATCCTGACACCATTATCGAACACAGCACGTTTGCCGAACCCTATCAATTCCCCAGCGGGATCGAATTTGTACTCGTGAATGGGCAAGTTGTCGTCGCAAAAGACGAACAACGAGACGCATTGCCTGGTCAAGTACTGAGAAAATAGGAAAGGAGGTGACCAAGCCAGTCTCGTCACCATTTTAGTTTGAGTAAGGCAAACACTTGACTCTCTGAAGGAGGAGAAAAATGTTTCGACCTAATTCACGCGCACTCTTAGTTCTGGGACTCGCACTAGTCCTACTAAGCATTGCTGCGTGCGCTGCACCAGCAGCACCTACAGTCGCACCAACAGCGGTACCCGCGCCAACAGCGATTCCGACATCTGCGCCCGCCGTCGCAGCAACATCTGCGCCCGTGCCGACCGCCGCGCCAGCATCATCAGCGTCCTCGTCCGCAGCGGCATCATCTGCGCCGACTAACACGAACTTTTCAATTGCTATCGGCGTCGACATGGACACGTTCGATCCGGTTCAGCTAACGACGACGACCGTAGGCAACGTGTTGGATTACATCGCGGAAACTTTGACCACGATTGACAGAGATGGAAAATTACAGCCCATGCTTGCCAAATCCTGGGACGTTTCCGCCGACGGTTTGATCTATACGCTCAAATTGCAAGACGGCGTCAAGTTCAGCGACGGGCAAGCGCTCACTGCGGCCGCCGTCAAAGCCAACATCGAACGCTTGATGGATCCCGATGTCAAAGTGGCGCAACGCGCTCCGTTCGTGACGATCAAGTCGGTTGAAGCCGTCGACGCGACCACCCTCAAGATTACGTTGAAGAATACCTATCCGCCACTCTTGCAAGCGTTCTCGACCACGACTTCCGCCATTCTCTCGCCGGCGACGATTGACAAAGCCAGCCCTGGTTACAAGAACGTGACCCAGCCGGTCGGTACAGGACCCTACGTTTACAAGGAATATGCCAAGGGCAGCCAGATTGTGTTCGCCAAGAATGCCAATTACTGGGGCAAAAAACCGTACTATGACAACGTGACCTTCCGCATCGTTCCCGAAGCGGCAACGCGCGAAAGTTTGCTGTTGGCGGGTCAAGTCGATGTGATCATTTTGCCGCCTACGTCCGACATTCCTGCGCTTCAAAAAAATTCGGCGGTTAAAGTTGCCGTCGCGCCCAGCAACCGCATCGTTTACATCGGCTTGAACAATACGGTCAAGCCACTCGACAATCCCAAAGTTCGCCAAGCGCTTAACTACGCCGTAAACAAGGAAGAAATTCTCAAGACAATCATGTTTGGTGCCGGGTTCGCTCTCGATGCGCCTATCGCTCCGAGTTTGTTCGGCTATTGCAAGACCGGAACGTACGAATACAACCCAGAAAAAGCGAAAGCACTATTGAAAGAAGCCGGTGTGACCACACCGCTCAAACTTTCCTTCATTTCGCCTACAGGTCGATACGTTCAAGACTTTCAAGCATCGCAAGCGATTGCCGGTTATCTGAAGGATGTCGGCATCGAAACTGAACTCAAGACGATGGACTGGCCCTCGTACGTCGCCACCATCACCAAGCCGCAAGCAGAGAATACGACCAACTTGCACTTGCTCGGTTGGGCATCGCAATTCCTCGATGCGTCGCAAGCCATGCCGATCTATCGCACGGATCAAATCGTGCCCAAGGGCTTGGCAACCTTCTTCTACTCAAATTCCAAAGTAGACTCAGCGATCATCGCCGCCGATAGTGAACCCGATACAGCCAAGCGTGCGCAGATGTATTGCGACATTAACAAGACCGTCTGGGAAGAAGCGCCCATTATCTTCTTGTGGAATCAAGCATTCCCCATCGTCTACTCTGCCAAAGTCCAGAACGTCTCTTACAAACCGATCGAAAAGTTCGACGCGCTTTACGCACAGCCAGCCCAATAGTCCGATAGTTTTCTAGTGCGATAGTGCGATAGTATAAACTCGGCACGATTACGGCGGATTAGCGAATGTCAAGCTCAGTTCCAAAGACGCAATCCGCGCTCGTGAGCAAGATGAAATGCGCGAGCCAACTATCGCACTATTGCACAAACGCACTAACCAACTATGTTACGCTATATTCAACAACGTCTCATTGCCGCCATCATCACACTGTTCGGAATTACGATCATTGTCTTTTTAATGCTCCATTTGTTGCCAGGTGATCCCGCGCGTGTGATCGCCGGACTCTTGGCGACCGAGGAAGATGTCGTGCGCTTGAGGACGCAACTGGGTCTCGATCAACCTTTGATCGTGCAATACTGGAGTTTTCTCAGTCATCTTCTGCGCGGCGATTTGGGGGTATCGGCGCGCACATCCGAGCCGGTGTTGAGCGAAGTGCTCGCGCGGTTACCTGCCACGCTGCAACTTGCCCTCGTTAGTACGGCGCTAGCTTCTATTTTGGGAATTGTCGGTGGGGTGATTGCCGCCACGCGCCGCAACTCGTTCATCGATTACCTGACTTCGATTCTGACACTGTTTGGAACTTCGATGCCGGCGTATTGGCTAGGACTGATGCTTATCATTTTCTTTGCGGTCAATTTGAAAATCTTGCCCGCCGCCGGCAACGATGGACCGACTAGCTTTATCCTGCCATCGATCACACTCGCCGCATTCTCAGTCGCCTTGATCGCGCGCATGACCCGGTCGAGTATGCTCGAAGTGTTGGGGCACGATTACGTGCGCACAGCGCGCGCGAAGGGAATGAGCGAACGCCGCGTCATTTTTCATCACGCGCTCAAGAATGCCTTCATTCCGGTGCTCACCGTGATCGGTCTTCAGTTGGGCAACCTGCTCGGCGGAGCGGTATTGACCGAATCCGTTTTCGGCTGGCCCGGTCTCGGACGCCTCCTGCTCGACTCGATCTCGGCGCGTGACTATCCAACGGTGCAAGGCGTTGTACTGATTTTTGCAACGATCTTTATCTTGCTCAACGTCCTAGTCGATGTACTATATGCTTATCTCGATCCGCGAATTCACTATGCTTAACATTGAATCGAACTCTGACCGCTTGGAAAAATTTCAACCGTTGCTGGATGTTTGGCGACGATTTTTGCGTCGTCGCTCGGCTGTGCTGGGATTGATGGTTTTGCTGGTTATGATTGGGGCAAGTATCGCCGCGCCGCTCATATCGCCGAGCGATCCCGAACGCCAAAAATTATCCCAGGCCATGCGCCCACCTTCGTCAGAATTCATCCTCGGCACGGATTACTTGGGACGCGATATCTTTACGCGCTTGCTCTATGGCGCGCGTTGGTCGCTCACGATTGGTTTTCTCGCCGTTGGGCTGGGGCTTGCGGTCGGCGTCCCGTTGGGCTCGCTCTCGGGCTATTACGGCGGTTGGATCGATTTGATTATTCAACGCGTTGCCGATGTTCTACTTTCATTCCCAGGTTTCTTGCTCGCACTTTCACTCGTCGCCATCCTGGGCGTGGGCTTGCAGAACGTCATCATCTCCGTCGGCGTCAGCGCCATTCCATCGTTTATTCGGTTAGTGCGCGGTTCGGTGTTAACCATTCGCCACCAAACTTACGTCGAAGCGGCGCATTCGGTGGGAGTCCACGATGGCAGAATCATTCTGCTCCACGTGCTGCCTAACGCAATGGCTCCGGTGATCGTCCAGGCGACGTTAAACCTCGGCACGGCGATTCTGGTCGCGGCGGGCTTGGGCTTTCTCGGTCTGGGTGTGCAATCGCCGACGCCGGAATGGGGCGCGATGTTGGGCGAAGGACGCAATTATATTTTTAGCGCGTCGTACATGGCAACCTTTCCGGGCATTGCGATTTTTCTTGCGGTGCTGGGTTTCAACTTGATGGGCGATGGCTTGCGTGATGCACTTGATCCACGTTTGCGGCATGTGTAACCAATAATGATATTTGCAGGAGATTGAATGCCTCAACACCAAATCACTCTCACCGTCAACGGTGATTTGCACGAACTCGTCGTCGATCCGCGCGACTCATTGCTCGACGCGTTGCGCGATAAATTAGAATTGCGCGGCACACACTTGGGTTGCGATAGCGGCGACTGTGGTGCGTGTACCGTTTTACTGGATAACGAACCGGTGCCATCGTGTCTAGTGTTGGCGATTGACACCGATAGACGAGAAGTCGTCACCGTCGAAGGCGTACTCCAAAACGGCGAACCGCATCCGGTGCAAAAAGCTATCGTCGCGCATGGTGGCGTTCAATGCGGCTATTGCACCCCCGGCATCGTCGTATCGAGCGTTGCGTTGTTGAACCATCATCCGCATCCAACCGAAGGGCAAGTGCGCGAGGCGATTGCGGGCAATCTGTGTCGCTGCACCGGCTATCAAAAAATTGTGGAAGCGATTTTGGATGTGAGCAAATGAAAGACCCCCATACTCCCACACCCCCATACTCAACACTCCCACACTCCGTTGTTGGTCAGCGTGTTCCCAAACTCGATGCCATGGACAAAGCGACCGGTCGTGCCGAATACGGACACGACCTGCATTTGCCCGGTATGCTCGTCGGCAAGATTTTGTATGCGCGTATCCCACATGCCCGCATCCTTTCGATTGATGTGAGTCGCGCGCGCAAGTTGCCCGGCGTTAAAGCAGTTATCACTGGCGCAGATAATCCAATACGCAAATTCGGTTATGGCATGGACAACACGCCGATCAAAGGCGACAAGGTACGCTGCTATCGCGATGAGGTTGCGGCTGTTGCGGCAATTGACGAGGATACAGCGGAAGAAGCACTCGATCTCATCAAGGTGGAATACGAGCCGCTGCCAAATTTGTTCGACCCCGCAAGCGCGTTAGCCGAAGGCGCGCCGCTCGTGCATGAAGACAAGCAATCGAATTTGTTCACGCGTTACGATTATTCGCATGGCGACGCGGAACGCGCTTTCGATTCAGCCGATGTGATCGTCGAGAGCGATTACGAATTGCCCTACGTGACGCACAGCGCGATGGAAACATCGTTCTGCCTTGCCTCATTCGATTTGCAAGGACGTCTCACGCTGTGGAGCACGACGCAAATTCCATTCTTGCTTCAGCGCGATTTGTCCGAAGCGCTCGGCGTCCCAGGTCGCGACATTCGCGTGATCCAGCCGGCGATTGGCGGTGCGTTCGGACGCGGACTAGACGTTTATCCCTTTGAGCCGATTGCTGCGTTGCTGGCGAAAGCCGCGAGCAAGCCGGTGCGCGTTGCCTTTACGCGCGAAGAAGAATTCATGGCGAGTGCGGTGCGGCAACCGGCGCGTGTTCATATGCGCACGGGTGCAAAACGCGACGGCACTTTATGGGTGCGCGATGCGCGCATGTTGCTCGACGCAGGCGCGTACATTTCGTGGGGCGCGGTCACGCCACTCGTGATGATGGAAACCGTTGCGAGTTTGTATCGGATTCCACACGCGAAATTTGTTGCCGATGTCGCATACACGAACAATCCGCCGACCGGCGCGATGCGCGGCTATGGCAATCCGCAATCGACGTTCTTTGTCGAGACGCAGATGGACATGGTCGCAGAGAAGCTCGGCATGGACCCCGTCGAGTTTCGATTGCTGAATGCAAATCGTCCCAACGAAGAAACATTGCAAGGATTGAAAATCACATCGTGTGGGTTGAAAGAGTGCATCACCGAAGTCGCGGAACGAATTGGCTGGGAGCGCAGGTCGCAGGTTGCAGGTTACACGGCGCAAAGCCAATCTCCAATCTCCAATCTCCAATCTCCACTTCGACGCGGGATTGGAATTGCTTGCACACTCAACGTTGGTGGTGGCGCGCGCATTTATCGCAGCGATGGTTGCGGCGCAACAGTCAAGGTTGATGACTTTGGGCGCGTGGTCTTGGTTTCTGGCTCGACGGAAATCGGGCAAGGTTCGGAAACTGCGCTCGCGCAAATCGTCGCTGAATCGCTCGGCGTGCGCATCGACGATGTGTCCGTCATCAATTCGGATACATCCATCAAGCCCTGGGATGTTGGCACGCATGCAAGCCGCACAACATTTATTGCGGGCAACGCCGCATGGATTGCCGCCAAAGATGCGCGCCGACAGATTTTCGATGCGGCAGCGCAGATGCTTCAAGTACCAGCGGACACCTTGGAAAGTCGCGACCGCATCATTCGTACGAAAGATGGGACGAAATCGATTGCGTTCGACAAGGTTGTGCGTTCGATGCACTATCGCGAAGGTGGCAGTGTCGTGATCGGCAACGGTTGGTACGATCCGCCAACCAAGTTGGTCGATAAGGATACGTACAAGGGAAATATTTCTGCCGCGTATGGTTTTGGCGCGCAAGCCGTCGAAGTCGAAGTCGATATTGAAACGGGCAAAGTGCGCGTGTTGAAAATCGTCGCAGCGCACGATGTTGGTCGCGCCATCAATCCGATGTATGTCGAAGGCCAAATCGAAGGCGGGGTGCAAATGGGCGTCGGTTATGCGCTCACAGAAGAACTGCTCGTGCGTGAGGGTCGCGTGCTCAATCCGACTTTTCTCGATTATCGCGTGCCGACCGCGCTCGACATGCCGCAAATCGAAACGGTGATTGTCGAGACCGCCGACCCCGAAGGTCCATTCGGCGCAAAGGGTGTCGGCGAGATGGGCGGCACGCCAACTGCGCCTGCGATTGCGAACGCGATTTATAACGCGATTGGTGTGCGTCTGACTCAGGTGCCGATGACGGGCGAACGTGTCCTCAAGGCGATTCGGGAGAATCAATGAAGAATCTGCGGCTCAATCCACATTTATTGACCGTGCCAGCCTACATCGGTGGCAAGCCAATCGAAGAGGTGCAAGAAGAATACGGCTTGACCGATGTCGTTAAACTGGGATCGAACGAAAATCCGCTGGGTCCGTCGCCGCTTGCGGTTGCCGCGTTTGAAGACGCGTTGAAAAATGGACATCGTTATCCGGGTGTTGCCGACAAACATCTGCGACTCAAGCTCGCATGTTATTATAACGCACACGATGGCAATACATTCAACGAGAATAATTTCATGACGGGCAACGGTCTCAGCGACATCTTACGAATGATCGCACACGCTTTTCTGTTCGACGGCGGCGAAGCGATTTATTGCGATCCGACCTTCCCCCTCTACCCTATCTTTACCAAGATGCTTGGCGGTGTCGCCGTCGCCACAACGCATGACCGTTATCGATACAACTTGCGCGCCATCGCCGACGCGATCACCGACAATACGCGCGTGATTTTCATTTGCAATCCCAACAATCCGACAGGGACCATTGTAACACGCGATGAGGTCGCTGCGTTTATGCAGCGCGTTCCCTCAACAGCGGTGGTCGTTTTTGACGAATCGTATTGCGATTTTGCCGATGGGTCTGATTTTCCCAACACGCTCGATTACGTAAAGAATGGAAAGGATAACGTCATTGTCTTGCGCGGTTTTTCCAAATCGTACGGGATGGCGAATCTGCGCATCGGCTATGCCATTGCAACCCATGCGATGACTCACTATTTGCAGCACGCGCAAATCGTTTTCAACACTGGCGAGCCAATTTTGCGCGCCGCCGCCGCTGCGCTCGACGATCACGCGCATTTGCAAGCGACCAAGGAATTGATCGCGCGCGAACGCGAGTTTCTGTATCAAGGTTTTTCCGATCTTGACCTAACCTACGTTCCGTCGCAAACGAATTTTATTCTGCTCGTCGATTTGCCCTGCGACGTAAAGAATTTGAATGAAGGGATGCTAAGACGCGGCGTCATCATTCGTCCGATGGCGGGCTTTGGAATGCCCAATGCCGTGCGCGTGACAGTCGGCACGCACGATCAGAACGAAAAGATGCTAAATGCAATGAGAGATGTCCTGGCGGATTGAAAATCAAGAATGACAAATGAGCAAATGACAAAGACTTGGCCTGTCATTGCGAGGTGCGTCCTGAGCGGAGCAGCGTTTTTGCTGCGGAGTCGAAGGATCGCGACCAAGCCGCGTACGCGTCCGTCGCAGAATTGGGGATTGCGCGGACGTAGTTCGTCCGACGCTTCGCTCGCAATGACATGCTTGGAGACAAGGCATGACATTCGTAAAACGAGTTGAACGCGTAGCACTTGCAGTTGAGAATTTGGAACAAGCGCGCGAGCATTTTGAAAAATGGTTTGGCGCAAAATTCCTGCCCGTCGAATTCATCGAAGACATGGGCATTCGGTATCAGCCGTTCGAGATCGGCGAGAGCAAAATGGAATTGTTGCAGGCAACCCGCGACGATTCGCCGGTCGCCAAATTCCTAAAATCGAATGGTGGACCCGGCGTGCATCACATCACGTACGAGGTCGACGATCTCGACGAAGCGATTAAAGAGTTTGAATCGCGCGGTGGACGCATCGCGTATCGCCACACCTACAAGCCCGGCGTCTCGTTCGAAGGTTACGTTTGGCGTGAGGCATTCGTGCATCCGAAAGATACGTATGGCGTGTTGATTCATTTTGCAGAAAAGAAACCAGTGAACACGCGAAGCGGTCAGTGAACAGTGGACAGTTTTTCAAATCTAACTGTTCTCTCAATTGAACAAGCCACTACGCTGCCGTTTCTCACGCTGCATCTCGCGCAAGAAGGGATGCGCGTCATTCGCGTTGAGAATCCGCCGCGCGGCGATCCCAATCGTTGGGTGGGCGCAAACGTGCTGGGCGAAGAGGGCATGAACGCGTACTTTTTGCCGAACAACGCGGGCAAGCAAGCGATCACGCTCAACCTCGCGTGCGACGAAGGCAAAAAAATTTTGCATACGCTCATCACAAAATTGCCCGTCGATATTTTTGCGACGAACCAACGTCCGAAAGATTACGCGAAGCTCGGCATGGATTACGAAACGCTCAGCGCGCTTAAACCCGATTTGATATGGATCGGCATCACGGGCTTTGGTCCAGACAGCAACGAAGCGGCGTATGATCCGATTCTCCAAGCGCGCACCGGGTTTATGGACTTGACCGGCGAACGTGATGGCACGCCGCTCGTCTTTGGTCTGCCGATGGTCGATCTCGGCGCAGGTGAACACGCCTACGGACAAGTCATGCGCGCACTGTATTTGCGCGAGCGCACAGGCAAAGGTTCGCGTGTAGATATTTCGATGTTTCAATCGGCGGTATCGTGGATGGTCAGCCCGGTGATGCTCACAAAAAGCTTTGGACAAGCGGTCGAGCGACGCGGCAACACGCATCAATTTTTTGCGCCGGTATCCGTGTATCCCACACGCGATGGATTCCTCTACGTCGCCGTCGGCAATGACAAGCAATGGGAAGCGATGGTCGCGACACCAGAATTTTCATCGCTCGTTAGCGAAGAATACAAGCGCAACGCAGGACGCATCGCCGCCGTACAAGCGCTGAATAACGCCATTGCGCAAATCACGCCCACGAAATCAACTGAGGATTGGATCGAATTCTTCAAGACGCTCGGCGTGCCGGCGTCATCCGTCAATTCCATTCGCGATGTGGTGGAAGACAACCTCGTATTGAAAAACATGCTGACGGCACATGATTCGAAAACTGGCACGACGATTCACCTGCCCGCACCCGCCGTCGTTTCTCAATTCGTCAAAGAATCCAGTTATCAAATAAAATTTCCGCCACGCCTGGGTGAGCACAATGAAAAACTTTTCGGCGCGATGGGCTATGACATTGCAGATTTGAGCGCTCGCGGAGTGATTTAGAAATTACCAATTACCATTTACACTTTTCCAAAAGTAATTGGTAAATAGTACTTGCGGAGCATTTATGGATTTTGCACTCTCTCCTCAACATGAAATTTTCCGCCGCACCGTTGCGGAATTTGTCGAAAAAGAAGTAATGCCGTGCGTACCGGACATGGAAGCGCGCGGTGAATGGAACGTCGATCTGTTTCGCCGCATGGGCGAGTTGGGTTATTTCGGTCTGCGCTATCCGGAACAGTATGGCGGCGCGGCTGCCGATTCGATCATGTTTGCGATTTTTCTCGAAGAGATGGCGCGCGGCTATATGTCGCTGGCAGCCGCGGCAATGATGCAGTGTCTCATGGGCACAAATTTTATCTACCGATTCGGGACCGAAGAACAGCGCGAACGATTGCTCGTGCCGGCGATTCGCGGCGAAAAGATCGGCACGATTGCGATGACCGAACCTGGTGCGGGCAGCGACCTGGGAGCGATCACCACCAACGCCATACGCGACGGCGACGATTATGTTATCGATGGAAACAAGACGTGGATTACATCAGCAACGCGCGCAGATTTCTTCACCGTCGCCGCCAAAACCAATCCCGATCCGAAAGCTGGGTTCAAAGGCATCGATATGTTCCTGGTCGAAAAGGGAACGCCCGGTTTGTCGGTCGGCAAGAAAATTAGCAAGGTTGGCGTCGTTGCATCGGAGACAAGCGAGATCACATTAAGGCAGGTGCGCGTGCCGAAAGAAAATTTATTCGGCGGCAAGGAAGGTTTTGGATTCGCCGCGCTCCGCGAGATGCTGAACGAGATTCGCGTGATGACGGGCGCGCTTGGATTAGGATTGGCACGCGCCGCGCGAGATGAATCGATCAAGTATACGCAGCAGCGCATGGCGTTCGGCAGAAAGATCGGCGACTTTCAAGCGATTCAGCACAAACTCGCCGACATCGAAACCGAAATCGAGTTGGCGCGCCTGATGGTGTATTACGGCGCATGGCGCATCGATCAGAAATTGCCGTGCAACAAAGAAGCCGCGATTGCCAAGCTGTATGCGACGGAAGCGGGTGTGAAAGCCGCCGACGAAGCGACGCGCATTTTCGGCGCATATGGCATGGCGATGGAAATGACGCCGCAGCGCTTGTTCCGCGATGGACGCTTCCTGCTTTACGGCGGCGGGACATCGGAAATATTGCGAAACATCATAGCGAAAGAAATCGGAATGTAGTTTCCACAGTTCCAGCATAATCCCGAGTTCCCTCGCAAGGAACTGAAGGAAAAAAAGAACTAGAAATTTTAGCGTCAAGGAGGACATGATGCCTTACAAACCAAGAGGATTGACATTCGATCAGTTTAACATTGGCGATGTGTTTGTGTGCCAGTCACGTACCGTCACGGAGGCGGACACGGTAAATTTTGCAGGCGTGTCGGGCGATTACAATCCGCTGCACACCGACGAAGAATTTGGCAAGACGACGCCGTTTGGATCGCGCATCGCGCATGGCGTCCTGGGTTTAGCCATTGCGACGGGGCAAGCGAATCAACTCGGTATCTTTGAAGGAACGACGATTGCGTTGATGCAGCAAACGATCAAGTATGTTGGCGCAGTAAAATTCGGTGATACGATTCATTTGGAATTGAAGGTCGCCGAGAAAAAAGAATCGTCCAAGCCTGATCGCGGCGTCGTCACATTTGATGCGTACGTAATCAATCAGCACGGCAAAAATGTAATCGAAGGACAGTGGGTCTGTTTGATGGCAAGGAGGTCAGCATGAGACTCGAAAACAAAATTGCGATTGTCACCGGTGGTGCGAGCGGCATCGGTCGAGCGACGGTGCTCAAGTTGGCAAGCGAAGGCGCGAAGGTAGCGATTGCGGATGTTGTAAGTCAACAAGAAGCGGCATGTAAAGTTGTCGATGAAGTCCAAGCGGCGGGTGGTGCCGCTATCGCGCTAGCCGCAAACGTCGCGTCGCGTTCCGACGTCGAAGCGATGGTCGATGCGGTATTGAAACAATTTGGTCGATTGGACATTCTCGTGGCGAATGCGGGCATCACGCGCGATGCATTCACAATTCGCAAAACCAAAGAAGGCGAGATCAAGAAAATGTCCGACGATCAGTGGGACGCCGTGTTGAATGTGAACCTCAAAGGAACCTGGTTGTGCTGCCAAGCTGCCGCGCTGCCGATGGTCGAACAGAAATCGGGCAAGATGAGTCTCACGGCATCGTTTGGTATTCGCGGAAACATGGGCCAAGCCAATTACGCCGCATCGAAAGCGGGCATCGTCGGATTAACCCGCACGCTCGCGCTCGAGTTTGCGCGCTTCAATGTCAACGTGAATTGCGTTGCGCCCGGTGCGACGAAAACGCCGATGACGTCGACGATTCCTGCCGAATTGGTAGCAAAGTTGAGCGAGAAAATTCCGCTCAAACGATTCGCCGAACCGGAAGAAATCGCGAATGTGCACTTGTTCCTCGTGAGCAACGAGGCAAGCTACATTACCGGTCAATGTATTTTCGTCGATGGTGGAAACACTTTGGGAGTCTAGAAATTGGAAATTGGTAGTTAGAGGTTGGACAAGGGTTTTTTCCAATTTCCAATTTCTAATTTCCAACTTCCAAACGAGGTAGCATGACAGAACAAAAACCTATCCGCGTGCTGATTGCAAAACCTGGCTTGGATGGACATGATCGCGGAGCCAAAGTTGTGGCGCTCGCTTTGCGCGACGCGGGCATGGAAGTGATTTACACCGGCTTACATCGCACGGTCGATGAAATTGTCGATGCGGCAATTCAAGAAGATGTGGACGTGGTCGGATTATCCATTTTATCTGGCGCGCATCTGCCAATTTCGGAAAAGATGCTGGCAAAGCTGAAAGAGGCAGGCTGCGATACACCCGTCATCGTCGGCGGAAATATTCCGCAACGCGATCATGACCAACTGCGCGCGCTCGGAATCGCAGGTGTGTTCGCGACAAGTTCAGATTTGAAGGAAATTGCACAAGGCGTGCGCGAAATTGTAGAGAGGCAGCCCCATGGCAGATAAAGCGAAAACACGACCAGTGATTCTCGAATCGGGTATTCCCGTCAAGCCGGTGTACGGACCCGAAGATATTGCCAGCGTCGATCCGTCAGAAATCGGCAAGCCAGGCGAGTTTCCCTTCACGCGCGGCATCCATCCACTGATGTACCGCTCGCGTCCGTGGACGATGCGCCAATACGCGGGCTTTGGCACACCGCAAGATACCAACGGTCGATTCAAGTTTCTCATCGAGCATGGACAAAACGCGCTCAACGTCGCGTTCGACTTGCCAACGCAAATGGGTCTCGATTCGGATGATGCGCGCGCCGAAGGCGAAGTTGGGCGCGTCGGCATGGCAATCGATTCATTGCGCGACATGCAAGTTGCGTTCGACGGCATTCCCATCGACAAGGTTAGCGTGTCGCTTACGATCAATGCAACCACGCCGATCCTTCTCGCGATGTATCTCGCGGTTGCGGAAAAGCAAGGCGTGCCGCTCACCGAAGTTCGTGGGACAACGCAAAACGATATTCTCAAAGAATACATTGGGCGCGGCGCATGGATTTTCCCCGTCGAGCCAGCGATTCGCATGATTGCCGACACGATGGAATTTTGCGCGCGCAGTGCGCCGAAATATTATCCCGTTTCGGTGTGCGGTTATCACATTCGCGAATCGGGCGCGACGCCCGTACAGGAAATCGCGTACGCGTTCTCTATCGCCCGCGAATATATTCGCCGGGTCGTCGCGCGTGGATTGAACGTAGACGACTTTGCCGGCCGATTATCGTTCAATCTCGACATCTTTGGAAATCTGTTCGAGCAAGTGGCCAAGTTCCGCGCGGCACGACGCTTGTGGGCAAAATTAATGTGCGACGAGTTCGGCGCGAAAAATCCCGACACGATGCAAATGAAAATGATCGCGGGCGGTGGCGGCGGCGGGCTGACGATCGAAGAACCGGAAAACAACATCGTGCGTGGCGCGTACTATGCGCTCATTTCTGCGCTCAGTGGTACGCAAACGATGGCGCTCTGCTCGTACGATGAAGCCTATACAATTCCGTCGCAAAAAGCGGCGCTGATTTCACTGCGCACGATGCAAATCCTCGCCGACGAAATGGGCTTGACCGACACTGCGGATCCACTCGCCGGATCGTACTATGTCGAGTGGCTGACGAACGAAATGGAGCAGCGCATCGTCGCCGAGATGAAACGCGTCGATGGCGAGATGGGCGGCATTGTTCAAGCGGTGAGCGAAGGTCGCGTGCAAGCCGAGGTCGCGCATCAGGCATTTTTGTACGAGCAGAAAATTGCCAGTGGCGAGATCGTCAAAGTCGGCGTGAACAAGTATCGCACCGAAGGTGAAAAATCTTCCCAGGACGTTGAGCTGCACGAATACAAACCAGAAGCGACCGAAGAACAATTGCGCCGTCTCGCGCAAGTCAAAGCCGAGCGCGATGGGAATGCTGTACAAGCTGGGTTGCAACGCGTACGCGATGACGCACAGTCGGGTGTGAATATTATGCCTGCAATGCTTCAAGCCGTGAAATCGTACGCGACGGTCGGCGAGATTACGAACGTGTTGAAGCAAGGGTTTGGCGAATTTAAAGAGCCGGTGCGGTGGTGATGCCTTAAAGAAAGTGCGGTAGAAATGCGCGAGGTACTTGGTTGTTTTGCTCGGCTAGGGGCGGTGTTCTGCGCAATCTCGTTCGTCGTATTCGCCGTGTTAGCGTTGCTGCTCTTCAACGTGGATTGGCAGCTTGGGCACCCGGACCTTTACAAACAGGCGCTCGTCGACGCGAAAATCTACGAACACCTACCGTCCCTTGCGGGTGAAATGCTCGACCAAGGCATGATGAATCCATGCGCCGAAAATCCGCAACAAGAGTCGTGCCAACTCGAAGAGCAAGTATCGCCGACGGAACATCCGCTGTACTTTGTGTTTGCTTCGTCGTCGGTGGGGATGCAAGCGTGCCTCAAGGCATCGCTCGGCGACGAAACGTATCGTGCGCTTGCGGCAGCGGAGCGCCAACCCAAGAATGCTGAACTGCAACGAATCAAGCCGTGCGTGAAACGAATTCCCATTTTAGCAAATTCGGAGGCGAGTGGACCACCGTTATTCGTTTGGCTGCTCGACCGCTCCGATTGGGAAATGATCATTGCGACGTTGTTGCCCGCTACTTGGTTGCAATCGCAAGTCGAAAACGTTATCACCCAGCTTTTTGCCTATCTCGACGGCAAGACCGATGCCGTCAAATTTTCTCTCGTCGATTTGAAGACGCGTCTCGCCGGCGATGCAGGTCCTGCGATTCTCATGCGAATCCTCGCCGCGCAACCACCCTGCTCCGCGAGTCAGTTGGCACAAATGGAAAACTTGCGCGGTGGTCTGGGTAAAATCATATGTCGTCCACCTGATGGATATTTCGCTTCGCGGAAAACAGAATTGCAGCAAGCCATTGGCGAGCTTGTGGCAAGCTGGCCAGACGAAACGACGCTCGTCTCGAACGAGACAATTGCAGACTCGGCATCGGACGACTCGCTGCTGGGAAATGATCCCCGGACGGCAATCTCCCGTGTGCGACTGGCACTTCGATTTATGATGGTTTTGCCCTTGGTTTTCTTTTTGCTAATGACTCTCCTTGCCGTGCGTTCGTTGCAGGGACTGCTCCGATGGTGGGGCATTCCACTGCTCATCGTGGGAACAATTGCAGCCGGTCTGTCTCTTTTGATTCTACTCGGATTTGATTCATTCACGACCAATCTTGTTTCCACGCAACGTTTGACCATGATGGGATTCACACCCAATCTGACCGACACATTTCGCCAAATCGCACAATCTATCGCGCGGGGTTATGCAAGTTGGCTGGGAATCGAAGCAGCGATCCATTTCGCAATTGGCTTGGCATTCTTGGCGTCATCGTTTTTGCTGCAACGAAATCCAATGAGCGTCTGAACTGATTACGGTTCACTGAATACTGATGACTGGAGGATACATGCGGATTGGTATTGACGTAGGCGGGACATTTACTGACATTGTCTTGATTGACGACCAAAGGAAGAAAATTCATTACACCAAAACGCTGACGATTCCCAAAAATCCCGCGCAAGGTGTGCTCAACGGCATCGAAAAAATGTTGCGCATGGCGAACGCAACCATGGCCGATTTAGATTACATGGTGCATGGGCATGGCACGACGATTGGTACGAACGCGCTGATCGAACGCAAAGGTGCAATGACTGGGCTTGTGACGACCGCTGGTTTCCGCGATGTGCTCGAAATCGCGCGCATCGAACGACCCGATGAAGGGCTGTACGATTTGACCGTCGATACACCCGAGCCGCTTGTGCCGCGCTACCTGCGCGCCGAAGTGACCGAGCGTGTGGGTGCGCATGGCGAAATCGTTTGTCCACTGGACGAAGCATCGGTTGTACAAGCCGCCAAATATTTGAAGGCACAGGGCGTATCGACCATTGCAGTCTGTTTGCTCTTTTCGTTTCTCAATCCAAAGCATGAACAACGCGTCAAGGAAATTTGTCGCGAAATCTATCCCGAAGCATTTGTTTCGATCTCGTCCGAGATTTGTCCAGAGTTCCGCGAGTTCGAACGCACTTCGACGACGGTTATCAATGCGTACTTGCAGCCAATTGTCGAACGCTATATTCGCAATCTGACCGCGATGCTCAACGAAAAATATGGCACCGTCGAAGTCCGTATCATGCAGGCGAGCGGCGGCGCAATGTCGGCGGAGACTGCGCGCGATCATGCAGTCAACATCGTCAATTCGGGTCCGGCGGGTGGCGCAGTCGCGGGTGCATTCATCGGCAAATTGCTGGGCGACAAACAATTGATGACGGTGGACATGGGCGGCACCAGTTTCGACATTGGCTTGATTATCGATGGCGTCCCGCGCGTTTCATCCGAAGGAAAATTTGAGGGCTATCCTGTCAAGATTCCTGCGGTCGATGTTCACGCGATTGGCGCGGGTGGCGGCAGCATCGCCTGGATCGATAAAGGCGGCGCGCTCAACATGGGACCTCAATCGGCGGCGGCTGACCCAGGTCCCGCATGTTATGGACTCGGCGGCGAATTACCTGTCGTCACCGATGCGAACCTTGTCCTGGGTCGGTTGAACCCCGATTATTTTCTCGGCGGCGAAATGAAATTGTATCCCGACAAAGCGCGGGCCGCAATCGAAAAATATATCGCGCGTCCATTGAAAATGTCGGTCGAAGATGCCGCGTACGGAATGATTCGCGTGGTCAACGCCAACATGGTCAAGGGCATGGCGGGCAGCTCCATCGAAAAAGGATTCGACCCGCGCGAGTTTACGCTCGTCGCATTTGGCGGCGCGGGACCACTGCACGCTTGCGAACTCGCGAAAGAAATCGGAATGAGAAAAGTGGTGATTCCGCTTTACCCCGGCGCGCTGTCGGCGTTTGGTTTGGTCACAAGCGATATCCGCCATGATTACGTGCAGACGATTGCCAAGCCAGCCGCGTTGGTGGATGCCGGCGAACTCGCGCAAGCGTATGCGGCGATGGAAGCCAAAGCGCACGCGCAATTGCGCGAAGAAAAAATCGCCGAAAGCGAAATCGAGGTCGAGTGGACGGCGGACTTGCGGTATGCGGGGCAAGCGTACGAATTGAATGTGCCCGTCACGCGTAACAGAAAATTATCGCGCAAGGATGTCGATGCAACGGTCGCACGTTTCCACGCATTGCATCAAAAAGTGTACGAATATTCCTCCGCCACTGAACCCATCGATGTCATCAACGTACGGCTGGTCGCCAAGGGTCGAGTGCCGGATGTGAAATTGCCAAAGCGCAAACGGGGGGACGCATCGCCACGCGCGGCATTGAAAGGCAAGCGCCCAGTCTATTTTGCAGGACGCGGCTATGTCAACGTCTCGGTGTACGAGCGCGACTTGTTGCAACCTGGGAATCTCGTCAAAGGTCCGTGCATGATCGAAGAAATCATTTCAAGCACGGTCGTGATTCCGGGCGCGACTGCCAAAGTCGATGTGTGGGGAAACGTGATTATTGCTTTGTAGGGGCGACGTGATGTCACCCCTACCGGAGAAACATATGCCAACAAAGAAAATGTTGAAACCCGATCCAGTCTTGATGCAGGTCTTGCGTTATTCGATGGAACAAATCGCCGATGAGATGGGACACACGCTCGTTCGCACCGCACGCTCAACCATCATCAAAGAGATCAAGGACATTTCGTGCGCCGTGTTTGATCGACATGGCAACACGGTTGCGCAAGCGCATCACGCACCGATGCTACTCACCGGTTTTGAAATTCCAATGCGCAGCTTGCGCAAACATTTTCGTGACGACGAACTCAACGACGGCGATGTGATTATCTTCAACGATCCATACATCGGCGGGCAGCATGTAATGGACTTGGTGACCTTCGCGCCCGTGCGCTACCAAGGCAAACTCGTCGGCTTTGTCGGATCGATTGCGCATCACGCCGACATGGGCGGCGCGGCGGCAGGTGGCACGCAAGGTGGCTTGACCGAAATTTATCTGGAGGGCTTGCGCTTTCCCATGGTCAAGCTGTACAAAAAGGGCAAAGAAGACCAAGAGCTTATCGGAATCTTAAACAACAACATTCGTGTGCCCGATAAAACGCTGGGCGACATTCGCGCGCAAGCCTCCGCCGATTTTGTCGGCGCGCGCCGTTTGAAGCAGGTGTTTGAAAAGTACGGACCCGACGTGGCGCAATTGCACATGGATGCGTTACTCAATTATTCCGAGAAACGTATTCGCGAGGGTTTGACCAAAATCCCTGACGGCACATACACGGGCGTTGACTTTGTGGACGATGATGGCTTGACGGGCAAGCCGATCAAGTTGCAGGTGAACATTCACAAAAAAGGCGATCATGTCCTGGTCGATTTCGACGGCACCGATCCCGAAGTGCCTGGCAATGTGAACTGTCCGATTGCGACCGTTCATGCCGCGGTGTATTACGCACTCATCGCCGTCGTCGATCCGCATGTGCCTGCAAACTCGGGATGCTACCGACCGTTTGAAGTTAGCGCGCAAGAAGGACTTGTCGTGAATCCGCGTCCACCACGCGCATGTGGTGCGCGCACAAATGTATCGCAAAAAATTACGGAAGCGATGATGCTCGCGCTTGCGCAAGCATTACCGGATCGTGTGATGGCTGGTTCGCATGGGCAAATCACCAATTGTGGTTTCAGCGGCTATCATCCTGAATCAGGTAAGCGATTTGTTTACATCGATATTCAAGGCGGCGGCGCAGGTGCGCGTTGGTGCAAAGACGGACGCGATGGACAAGACTCGCACCTTGCGCGCTTTATGAACACGCCGATTGAAGCCGTCGAGTTGGAGTTTCCAATGCGCGTCGAGCGTTACGAATTCATTCCCGATACCGGCGGCGCGGGGAAATATCGCGGTGCGTTGGCATTGCGGCGCGACATTCGCTCACTCATAAACGATTTGTCGTTTGCGCGCTATGGCGACCGCCAAGCGTTTGCGCCGTTTGGTTTGTTTGGCGGCAAAGAAGGCGCAAAGGGATATTTTGTATTGAACCCAGACACGCCCGCTGTCAAGCCGCTCAAATCGAAAGGTCTCGACAAACTGAAAGAAGGCGATGTCGTGTCGTTGCGCTTGCCGGGCGCAGGCGGCTACGGCGACCCGCATGAGCGTGATCGCGAAGCGGTCTGGCGTGATGTGCGCGATGGCAAGGTAAGTGTCGAGCAGGCAAAAGTGGACTATGGTATTGTGATCGATCCAGAGACGTTGGAGGTTAAATCGTAGCCTCAATGTTGCTCAAATCCGTTCGAATCGAAAGCGAACGATTTCCATCGATCACAGATTATCCATTCAATTTGAATTTATTTCGTAGCACGCCGATGTTGCATTTTACGCATCCGATTTGTTTCTTTGTCGGCGAAAATGGCTCAGGCAAATCGACTTTGCTCGAAGCCATTGTGCGTAAATGCAACATCCACATTTGGGTTAGCCCGAAGCGGCACATGGTTCACGCGAATCCGTACGAAACGGATTTGTTCAAGTATCTCATGCTCGACTGGGCGAACGGACCTGCCAAGGGAAGTTTGTTTAGCGCCGCCACATTTTATGAATTCGCCGATCTGCTCGACGATGTGGCGATCAATGACCCAGGTCAACTGAAATATTTCGGCGGACAATTGATCAACAAGCTTTCGCATGGGCAAGGCACGCTTTCGTACTTTGAAGGACGCTATCGTTTCCCCGGTCTGCATTTGATGGATGAGCCAGAAGCCGCGCTCTCGCCGTCGAGTCAGGCGCGTCTGGTCAGATTGTTGCATTCACTGCGCAACCAATCCAACACGCAATTTATCATTGCGACGCATTCACCAATTTTGCTCTCGTTGCCTGGCGCGCAAATCTTCAGTTTCGACGGCGAGCGAATTTGCGAAACGACGTTCGAGCGAACGCAGACCTTCCAACTCTACCGAGAATTCATGACGGACCCGACGGCGTTTTTGAAATCGAACGAACGAGCGACAGGTTAAAGTGATGAACAATTCAATTATCGCCGATCTAAAATTCGACGAAGAACGCGGCGCGCTGCTCTATAACGACGTGCGCTATCTGCTCATTCGCCCGGAAACGTTGATCGCGTTTCAAAAAGCCGCGGAAGAAACACTCGGCGTGCGCGCGGACGATTTGCTGTTTGCGGGCGGCTACACGGGCGGGACATTGAGCGCGAAGAAATATCGCGAGGTGTTCGGCTTGACCGATGCGCAGTCGGTTGAGTTTATGGCGAAGATGGGTACCGAAATCGGCTGGGGCAAGTTCACAGTTTCAAGTTTCAGCGTTGCAAGTTGCACGCTGGACTTGATCGTCGAAAGTTCGCCGTTTGCGACAGCGTATGGGAAATCAGAGCGCGGTGTGTGTCATTTAATTCGCGGAGTATTTGCGGGACTCGCCCGCGGAATTTTCGGGCGTGAGGTCATAGCTAACGAAGAAGAATGTTTGGCGATGGGGCACACGCACTGCAAGTTTGTGATTCGGGGCGTATAGAAACGTGCGACGCACTCGCTTCGCGAAAGTGCGTCGCACGTTGTGTTATGTTTTCTTTTTCAGCAATCCAGACTGCATCGCGTAGGCGGCGGCTTGAGCGCGATTATGCAGATGCAGTTTTTCCAAAATATTTTTCAAATGGAATTTCACCGTATTCTCGGTGACATTCAATTTGCCTGCGATGAAGCGATTCGTCGAACCCTCGGCGACAAGCTGCAAGACCTCTTTCTCCCGGTCAGTTAGGTCCTCTTTGCTTTCTACGCGCGCTTGCTCTTGCTGCAAATGGCGCGTAAATTCACCCAGGATTTTGCTTGCCAAGATGCGCGTCATCGGCGCTTCGCCGCGTGTGACTCCATCGAGCATTTCAAAAAAGGATTGCGACGGCATACTCTTGAGCAGATAACCCTGCGCGCCGCTCTTGATCGCCTCAAATAAATTCTCGTCGTCGTCGGAAACCGTGAGAATGACGATCGTGGTGTCGGGCATCTCCGTCTTGATGAGACGCGTCGATTCCAAGCCATTCATCTGCGGCATGTTCACGTCCATCAGAATCAGATCGGGTTTGCTCAGGCGCGCCTGTTCCAATGCTTCCAATCCATTGCTGGCTTGACCAACGATCTCCATTCCTCGTGCTCGTAATAACGTCGCCAATCCATCACGAAACAAAGGATGATCATCGACCAGCAACACACGCATCGCCATTGCTAGTATGCCCTCGAATAAGATAATGGAATTTGCACGATGATTTGAGTCCCCAGATTCGGTTTCGAAACGATGACGAATGCGCCGCCAATCGATTGCGCGCGCTCGCGCATCGTTTGCAATCCGAACTGGGGCCAATCGCCGCGCGTGATTCGCGCCGGATCGAAACCCGCGCCATCGTCTTCAATGCGCATCTCGGCATGACCATCGATGGTGGCAAAGCGGACGACGGCATGTTGCGCATGAGCATGTTTGCGAATATTGGTCAACGACTCTTGGACGATCCGGATCATCTGCAACTCGACGGCTGGCGCAAACGCAAGCGTGCGCGCATTCTCTGCAACGACCAATTCAGTTGCAATGCCGCTCTGCTTGCTAAACGCTTGTACGTAATCGTTGAGGGTCGGCAACAAACTCTTCTCCGGTGACAAGGCAGTGCGCAAACCCAAAATCACTTCGCGCACATCGGCAGACAATTCTTGCGACAACTCGATCAGGTGATCCACTTGTTCGCGCGCCGCATCGATCTTGCCTGCTTTCAAAAGCTCATGCAGCGCTTGCGATTTGGTGTTTACAAATCCTAACACTTGGGCAAGCGTATCGTGCATCTCGCGCGCCAGTCGCTCGCGTTCCATCACAATGGCAGTGTTCCCCGCGCGATCATACGCGCGCGCATTTTCGATGGCGAGCGAGGCTTGATAGGCAAGTCCGCCCAACATTTCGATTTGGTGCGCGCTGAACGTTTGCGCGCGTGAACTAGAAACACACAAGCAACCAATCACTTGATCCGCGACGCGTAATGGCATTTCGATATGCGCGGCACGATAAGAGGGTCGAATTAACGCGCACACGATGCAATCGTCCTGATGGGTCGCATCGATACGGAGCATACTCGTGCGTTGCGCGACCCGATTGCCGATATTCGCTGCGGATTCAAATGCATCGGCGGGACCACTTTCGCTGCCGACCACCAGCCAGCGATTATGCTCGTCCCACAGGCAGAGCGCAGTTGCATCGACTTCCAAGAGCGAGCGACCGCGTTCAGTCACTGTATTGAGGACCTGTTCCAACTGCAACTTGGATGCAAGTGCCGTTCCGGTTTTATACAGCTTCTCTGCCGATTGTTGGCGCTCGCGCATCGACTCAAACAAACGCGCATTCTCAATCGCCAAGCCAACCTCATGCCCAATCGACGTGAGCGAATTTAGCATCGTAGCGCCAAGCTCACCGCGATGTCGCGCCGCGATGTCGATGACGCCAATGACCTTTGTTCTTGCAGCAATCGGCACACTGATGAGTTCGACGAAACCGCGCGTGCGCAATTGTTCCAAGTTCAAGTCATTGACAAATTCGGCAGAACCCGATTGTGCCACGCGTCCTGCAATACTCTCACCTACTTTTAGCGTAGCCGGTTCGGTGAACGCATCGGGAAACAATCCGCGATGCAGGGCGTTTCGCAAAAGGTTTTTATCCGATTCGATCAGCCACACTCTGCCCGCTGCCGCATGATTCAATTCCAGAATCGCGTCGAGCGCGCGAGTGAGAATTTGATTTTGGTCGAGGGATGAATTAATGGCTTGGGTCACGCGACCACGCGCGTCCAAATCGTGCTCATAGTGTGAAATGGCGGAGGATTGAGAGTTGGAAACGATCAGAACGGCGATGATTGCGGCGAGGAGAATTAGACCGGAAACCAGAGGCGCAGGGAGAACGGCGGACAATCCGAAATAGACGGCGACTAGAATAATCACCGTAAAAAAAACTGGCTTTAACACTGCAAGCCATTGAGGTGAACGAGGTTTACCATTCATCAGCGACTGCCCAAAACCAAAATTTCCAATCCTGCCTGCGCACGTTCTTGTGCTTATCCGGTCAGCGGGCGGGCGAATTATAAATCGGTTCAAGTTGAAATGCAAACCGTATTCCTGAATCGCCAATAATTAGAAATGAATTAGAAAAGTGATCCAACCCTTGCACAACCAAGTTCGCATGATATAATAGTCCACGATTGAATCGGAGTAAGCCAATGCTGAATCGATGCTTGTGTCATAAGCGGAAGCGATAGCCACCCAACGACACCAAGACCAACCGACCTGGGATGACTGTTGCTTCCGCGCTGCTATTAGCGGGCAACAGTTTACCAGCAGAGGTTGGTCTTTTTATTTTCCAAACGATGGAGTCAGCATGTTACATCAAAATACGCTCGAACATCTTCGCGTCAAACTCGGAACCGATGTGTTCGATCTGGTTGGCGACACGCCGCTCGTTTCATTGCGGCGAATTGCGGAGCATGTTCAGCCGGTGCAAGTCTATGCCAAAGCCGAATGGTTCAATCCGAGCGGCTCGGTCAAGGATCGTCCCGCGCGCGAAATTATTCTGGCGGCTGAACGCGCGGGAAAATTAACCCCCCACAAAATTTTGCTCGATGCGACTTCGGGCAACATGGGCATTGCGTATGCCATGCTGTGCGCCGCCCGCGGCTATCAAGCCAAGCTCGTCATTCCTGAAAATGCGAGTCCCGAACGAATCAAAATCCTGCGCGCGTATCACGCCGATTTGGTTTTCTCGAATGCCCTGGAAGGCGCAGACGGCGCGATTCGTCGGGCGCGCGAAATTGTGGCGGCGAATCCAGGACAATATTTCTACGCTGACCAGTACAGCAACCCCGCCAATTGGCAAGCGCATTACAACACGACCGGCGTCGAAGTGTGGGAACAGACGCATGGAGAGATAACGCATTTTGTAGCAGGGCTAGGAACGAGCGGCACTTTTATCGGCACAGGACGCCGCCTGCGCGAACTAAATCCCAATGTGCAACTCATTGCCGCTCAACCCGATGCGCCATTTCACGGCTTGGAAGGATTGAAACACTATCAGACCGCGATAGTTCCCGCCATTTACGATGCATCACTGGCTGACGCGCAAGTGACCGTATCGACCGAAGAGGCGCATGCGATGGTCAAACGCCTTGCGCGCGAGGAAGGCTTGTTTGTTGGCGTGTCGGCGGGCGCAGCGGCGGTTGCGGCGATTCAGGTTGCGGAAAAACTACGCGAGGGCGTTGTCGTTACGGTGTTTCCGGATGCAGGGTTCAAGTATCTGAGTGATCGGTTTTGGGAAGAGAAGTAGCAAGAAACGTGCGACGCACCTCGGAGGTGCGTCGCATTTTTTGCCTACGCTTGCTCAACATTCGCAAAGTCAAACGCTTCGCCCACTTGGTTTTCAATCCGCACGTCGCGCAACCGCAAACGCCGGACATTGCGCGCAAAGAATCCTGCGCGCTGCATCGCCGGAATATCGTCTGCCATGTCTGGTTCGCCCGACGCGGCGTCGTCCGCCATCGCAATCGACACATCGTCGAATGAAACATCTTCGATGGGCGCTTCGGGCAAGCCGTAGAGAAATGCCGCCGCATATTGCGAATTGCGCGCCGTGATATGGCTGTAATGGATCCGTCGAAAAATTGGCGTGTCTTGTGTAACCGCTTGCGGCTGTTTGTCGGACACATACTTGTTGCCGCGCGCGTTGATGTGATAATAGAGATTCATCGTGAACGGACACAGCACATCCGTCATCACCACATTCGTCACGCGAATATCCTCGACGATGCCGCCCCTGCCCCGCCGCGACTTTAGGCGGATACCACGATCCGTGCCAACGAAAATGCAATTGGAGATGACGACGTTGCGCACGCCGCCGCTCATCTCGCTGCCGATCACGACGCCGCCGTGTCCATGCACCATCGTGCAATTCGTGATCGTGATATTCTCGCACGGCACGAGCAATTCGCGCGCTTCGGTCTCGATGCCCGATTTGATCGTCACGCAATCATCGCCCACGTCGATGTGACAATTCGACACATGAACATTGCGACACGAATCGGGATTGACGCCATCGGTGTTCGGCGAATCCGCTGGGTTGTTGATGGTCACTTTATCGATCGTAACATTTTCGCAGCGCACCGGGTTGATCGTCCAGGCGGGCGAATTCAGCAACGTAACGCCTTCGATCAAGACGTTCGTGCAATTCGCAAACGAAATCAAACGCGGGCGGGGTGCGTCGAGGGTTTTGGCGCGATGTAGCTTCCACCACATTTCGCCGCGCCCGTCGATGGTGCCGCGCCCGGTGACGGCGATGTTGCGCAAGCCATCACCGGCGATGAGCGGCGCGTGCGTAGGTCGCGTCACACCTTCCCAACGCATCGTGACGATTGGATAATCCGCGATGTTTTGGCTGCCGAGTAAAACTGCGCCCGCATCGATATGCAGCGTGATGTTATCGCGGAGAAAAATCGAACCGACGACATAGTTGCCCGCGGGGACGAACACGGTGCCGCCACGGGTATTCGCCGCCGCATCGATTGCGCGTTGCATGGCGGGCGAATCCAGCGCCACACCATCGCCAATCGCGCCAAACTCTTTGACATTAAAATAGATTTGAGACATTTTTTTCGGAGAGACCAGGATTCTTTGCGAATCCTGGTCTCTTTCCATCTCCTACCTGATCGGACCTGCGCCACTTTCGACGGTTGAAATCACAGTGGCGATAGGATCGACTTTGATGACGAGCGTGGGCTTCCACGCCACCTTGTCGGCGATCTTGGTTTGATTGGCGGCGTTGTGCAGCGCGAGCAAGTCGACGTCCTGGTCGTTCACGCGCGTGCTTGCGATGTACAGCATCGTGCCTTTGTAGTTTCCGATCACTTTGTCCAGCGCGACCTTGTCATCAGTCTTGAAATAGTTGTTCTCGGCGTAAATCTGCGACTCGATGCCAACACCAAAGCTGTATCCGTATTTGGGATTGTTGATCACGCGATAATAATTGTTGTAGACATGAACTTGGCCAAATCGAACGCGCGGTGTGCGCTGACCGAGATTGTCGAAGAAATTGTGATGGAGCGTTACGCGCAACTTGCCTTTATCGCCCGCGGCCGTGCTGCCTGAATCGGACGAGCCAATCAGCATCGTCTTGTCGTGATTCGCGAATTTATTCCACGAGACCGTGACCAAATCGGCGGCGTTGGTGATATCGACGGTGCCATCGTGCATTTCAAAATGGCGACCGAAATACGTCGGCGCTTTGCTGTCCTCCGTCTCGACATCTTGGAACGTGTTGTGATCGATCCAGACATGATCGACGTAGCGCAGCGAGATCATATCGTATTGTGAATTCCAGTTGCCATCTGTGCCGTCGGTTGGATCCCATTGCGGGAAGCAATCGTACGTGTCTTGAAACGTCAAGTTACGAACGATGATGTTGTTTAACGGTGCAGTCGCCGTGCCGCGAATGTCGAACCAGCCACCTTTGATAGTCGCCTTGGCATCGACGCCGACAATGGTGGTATTACTGCCGACACGAACTCGCACGCGCTCATCCTGGGTTTTCTGTGACGCGACGCGCGCAGTTTCGAGCGTGCCGCTCACTACTTTCTTGCCCCACACGGCGGGATCGAACGCGGCATTGTACGCTTGGATGGTGTAACCCTCTTTTTGATAATCGATGCAAGTGAGCGCCTTGTTGCTATCGTCTACGTTCAGGTCGATGGTGCCGTCCACGTAAATAATCTTGGCGGTATTGGACGGCGTCGTCGATGCGGCCGGATACTTGCCATCGTTCAGCGCGGCGATCAATTCTTTGCGATTCCGCACCGTGTACACATTTTCGGACTTGGCGGCAGAGCCACCCGTCGTTCCTTTTCCCTCTGCTGCCCAGCCGTCGTTCGGCGCGAGCGTCTCTTTGCCAAGATCGCGCTTTGGCACCGCTGTTGCGGTGGGCGGAACAGACGTTGCCGTCGGTGGAACTGGCGTGGCAGTTGGGGGTGCCTTTGTCGCCGTTGGTGGGACAGATGTTGGAGTCGGCGCAACCGTTGGGACTGCGGTTGGTGCTTGTGTCGGCACCGGCGTTACCGTTGGCGTTGGCGACGCGCATGCCGTTAGTACAATTACGAGCACGAGCAAACAGAGCAACAACGAACGAAACATTCTTTCCTCCTCTTTGAGAATTTATTGGCGGGGATTCCATCCGCTTTGAACATTTTCGATGGTGTATTTTAGCGCTTCGTCGTCGGACAGGACTCGCCGTGCCGCGTGTTGTATCGCACCCGGTCCCGTACTGCCATACTCGTAAAAGCGAGCATCTTCGGGATAAAACCAAATTTCATTGCGATTCTTGTCCCAGCCATGCATTCGTTCCCAACCTTTAGCAGTGATATGTGAATCCATCCAACAATTTTTGAACACGACGCAACCCACGGCCTCTGGGTTGGCGGAACGTGTGCCATCTGCCCATTGCGTGGTCGGATGCCAGGGACGACCAAGCGCAACCGTGCCATCGGGTAAGGCAGGCGTATCTTTTTTCAATCGACAATGGAGGAATAGAAATCCGTAGGGGTTCGACAACAAGGTGCTGGCGGCAGTAATGTATCCGTTGTCGCTTAGCTTGCCGCGATTCCGCGACACGATGTCGCAATCATCAAAGACAGCTTGCCCCGCGCCAAAAATAAAATCGACATGCCCGGTAATGAGACATTGCTGGAAATAACTTCGTCCGGCGTTGACGTACAGCGTGTCTTGATAACCAATGAGCGTCACATTTTTGAAAACGGCGCGGTCACTCCCTTGATCGGTCTTTAGCGCCACCGCTTGCGGGTTGGCAAAACGCGTGGGATCATCGAGAGCTTTGGCAGCATTCGCCGGATAATCGAACCCATTTTCGATGGTGAGGTTTTCAATTCGCACGTCGCTCGCCAAAACTGCGACGCTCGCACTGCCGAAGGTTCCGTACGTCGTGCCGTCCGGCCTTTTCGTGTCAGATGCATGATCGTAGGTCAAAATAGTTTTCTCGCGCTCTTCGCCGACCAATGTAATGAACGGTTTGGTGATCACCAGTTTTTCGTAATAGCGACCATTCAGGACCAAAATGACAAACGGTGTCGTCGAGTTTTCCGGCGCGGCGTTCAGCGCATTTGCCACACGACTGAAACAGCGCACGCCATCGACGATAGCGCCCTCGCTGCCACGATACTTGCCATACACAACTGCGTTCGCATTATGATTAAGCATCGATTTGTTCCAATGCGTCGCTCGCCGCAACGCGAAACCAATGACAGTCAGCAAAACCCTGGCTGGGCGTGCCACTGGGGTTGATACAAAACAAGCCGACTTTGGCTCCAATCCAAACACCGGCACACGCCTGGAATTTTTCGCCCAGGGTCTTGAACACGTGACCATCGGCGCTGTAGCTAAAGCGGCACACTGCTCCCTCGCCAACCGAAACGCGCAAATAGAAAGAGCCGGTGGACCGGTCAATGCGCCCGCCATCGATTAACACTTGCCCAGCATCCGAGTGAGCGGATTGAATCAGACGAATATTCGCTCCCTGCTTTTGCAATCCAACGAACGCCAAAGTTTTTCCGATGATGACAAGACCTACCTGCTCGCCTTCCCGTTCTGGCTGAAACGTGATGCGAGATGTCACTGTAAATGTTGGCGCAGGAAATTTTTGGAGCAATAGATTGGGAACTTGGAGCAAGTCTGATTTCGCTGGCATCGCATACAGACGCAGCTTGCCTGGGTTAGCAGAAAGCGACATCCACGCGGGCTGAGGATTGGCGTGCCATTGCCACTGCAGACCTAGCTTAACACTATCAAATTCATCCGATGTTTGCGGAACGGCAACGGAGAAATTTTTTCCGACATTCGGTTTCGCATGTATCGCAACCGGCTCGCCGATGCTATCGCCATCACGGTCTTGGCCAATCAGAGGCCAATCGTCGATCCAACACACCGGCTGCAAATGCGTGATCCGTCCGTACGCGCCGCGATCTTGAAAATGAACAAACCATCCCTCGCCCGATTCAAGCTCGACCCAGCCGCCTTGATGCGGACCATTGATGTCGGTGTTGCCTTGCGCCATCACGATTTTATCTTCGTAGGGACCAGAGACATTTTTCGCTCGCAAAACAGTTTGCCATCCCGGACGGACTCCACCGGCTGGCGCAAAGATGTAATAGTAGCCGTTATGTTTGTACAGCTTTGGTCCTTCGATGGTTGGATGCTCTTGCGTGCCATCGAAAACTAAACGTCCCTCATCCAACAGTTCCGTGCCATCCGGTTTCATGCGGCACAGGTGCAGGATGCTCTTGATGCCAGCGCGACTCTTGGCGAACGCATGAACGAGGTACGCCTGTCCATCATCATCCCAAAATGGGCAAGGATCGATCCAGCCCTTGGCTTCCTTGACCAACTTGAGCGGCGACCATGCTTGAGCTGGGTCAGCCGCCGTGCTCATAAAGATGCCTTCGTCGGGCGTGCTAAAAAAGACCCAGTACTTGCCCGCGTGGTAACGAATGCTGGGAGCCCATGCGCCTTTGCCATGCGCGGGTTCATCGTAACATGGATATGGCAGTCGGTCAAAAACATGATTGATGATCGTCCAGTTGACCAGGTCCTGCGAGCGCAGAATCGGAATACCCGGCGTGCAGTTGAAGCTGGAGGCAACCATATAAAAATTATCGCCGACACGAATCACATCGGGATCGGAATAATCGGCAAAGAGAATCGGATTGCAATAGGTTCCATCGCCTTGATCGGCGACCCAGGGATTTTCGAATGTGCTTGACATCTTGATCTTTACACAGTTAGCGTTATAAAGTACGGCACTCTATTTCGATGCTGGCGAGAACAAACGATCCTACCCCTTTATAATCGTTCGTCACGATTTTTTCAGTGACATAGTACTCGTATGAACCATCGCGATAGGGCACACCGCCCAAGCCACAGCCGCCGCAGGTCTTGTCGAGATTGACCATGCCTTGCTCGTCCACCCGGATAAAGTTTTCCAAAATTCCTTGAAAGCCCGTTTGGGCAACGCTGTCATATTCTTTACCGAGGTAGCCCATGCAAACGGCTTTGAGAATGCTGTACAAAAACATGCATGAACCGGAAGCTTCGAGATAATTGCCGGCGCGATTTCCTTGATCGAGGACTTGGTACCATACACCACTTGTTTGATCTTGGACTAGGACAATCGCCTCGATCAACCGCTTGAAAATCGCCAGGATCGTTTCGCGCTGTGGATGATCTGATGGCGACTACTCTGATAGATTTGCTCAATGTCACTTCGCAGCGCCGGCACCCAGGTTACACCGACATACGTTTCGGGCGCGTTTGCCATCGTCTCACTAAAACCCGTAATAATGTTGATGGGCGTCCGCAGTTCGTGGCTCACGTTCGCAGCGAATTCGGCTTTGATGCGCCGCGCATCTTCCGCCACGCTTTGCGCTTCGATCAGCGCGTAATTCATCTTCGCGATGCGGTCGTAGGCATCTTCCAGCATCTTGAGTGTGTGCGCTAATGAAGCACGCTCGTCGCGCAATTGGTCGAGCAAATTACGTGCGCGCGTGTAGGAGTTTTGCAGCCACAATAAAGTCAGGTGGACTTGGCGCGAGCCAAGCCACGCGCTGAAAGCGGTCAAGTAGATCAACGAAATCGGCATCACCACTTGTTGTTGATCGTTCCAATTCGCGCCCTGAACCAAAGCAATCAACCAACAAGCTATCGCCGCCATCGTCGCAACGCCGAAAACTTGAAGATTGGATACCAGCAAACTGGCAACGACGATCACAACGGGGAAATAAAACTGAGCGGGGCTATCGGGGCGATCCATTTGAGGAGTGCAATCGTGCCAACCAACGTACAAATGAACAAGTACACCGCCAAGCGCAACTGGTCGTTGCGCAATACAAAACTGATGAGCGCGCCTGCTTCCAGAATAGCGGCTACCCACAAATAGACCAGATTACCCCCATAGGCAATGAGCGAAATGACCCAACCTATCGCAAATAGCACGACGGCGATTTCAACAATGACATCGCGACGCGTATCGTCCAGGTCCGCCGATTCTGGAATATCGATCCAACGTTTTAAAATATTGTCCGCTAGCATCCCTTGACCTCACCGACTTTACTTTAACGCAATTCAAATGAATAGGCAAACTTCGACCAAGCATTGTGATATAATCGTCCAAGAACTTTCTAGTCATAGGGATATTTTGCAATAGATTATTCTTGAGACGATAAAATGGACTCATTCCCTTCCTCTCGAATTCATCTCCAAGCACGGCTATTGCCGCCCATCTGTATTTTGCTCCTCATTCTCCAAATCGTATCCCCATTTCGCGGATGGATGATCTTGCTCACTGCACTCAGCGGACTCTGGTTGCTGAGTTGGCTTTGGACGCGCGCCTTGGCACGCGGATTAAAACTGACGCGCGAAATGCGCTTTGGTTGGGCGCAAGTCGGCGACCGCATCGAGGAACGATTCACGCTTGCGAATTCTAGTTTGCTTCCGGCGCTTTGGGTTGAAGTTATCGATCACTCCACCATGCCAAATTATCGTGCGAGCCAAGCGACCGGCGTCGAAGAACGTGCCGAGCATCGCTGGAGTGTGTGGGGCGTTTGCTCGCGCCGCGGCACATTTGCGCTGGGTCCGACCACCCTGGTTTCCGGTGATCCCTTTGGCATCTATACCGTCTCGTTCGATTATCCCACTGCATCGACAATGATCGTGATGCCGCCGATCGTTCCGCTAGCCAATATTCAAATCGCCCCAGGGCGATCCATCGGAGAAGGCAATCGCCGCGTCGAAACCTGGGAACGCACTGTAACTGCCTCCGGCATCCGCGATTATGTCCCCGGCGACAGCCTTCAGTCGATTCATTGGCGCAGCACCGCGCATCGCAATGAATTATCGGTCCGACTATTCGACAGCACGCCGACGAGCGATTGGTGGATTTTTCTCGATTTGGAAAAACGCGCTCAAGCCGGTCAAGATCAAGAATCGACGTTGGAACACGGCATTATTCTCGCCGCGTCCTTAGCGGATCACGGTTTGCGCCTGGGTCGCGCGGTTGGACTCGTCGCCTCCGGAGAAAATTCGATTTGGATTCCGCCGAATCCAGGAATGCAGCAGCGCTGGCAAATTCTCCGTGAACTGGCGCGCGTCTCGGCTGGCACTCATTCGATGCAGAATTTGCTCGAACGTTTTCAATCGTCGTTGAAACAGCGCACGAGTCTCATCGTCATCACGCCCGCCGCCGATGGCAAGTGGATTGCGTCGCTCACGTCTTATCGCCGACGCGGCATCGTACCCACTATTCTTCTGCTCGATCCGCTTTCGTTTGGCGGCATGAAGGATGCGGGCTGTACGCTAGCCCTGCTCGATGAATTAGAATTCGCGCATCAACTCATCACGCGCGATTTGCTTGACCGACCTGAAGCCAAACCGGGACACGAAGGATACTGGGAATGGCACGCGTCGCCGCTTGGCAAAGCTGTGCCCGTTCACACACCGCGCGATTCAGCCTGGAAGCAATTGTCATGAGAACCATCGTCGATTCGAGTCTTCGCAAACTAGGCGCAGAGACCATCGTATCGTCGGTATTGCTGCTCACCGCGTTGGTCAACATCGCACTTGGATTGAACAGCGTCATACGCGGACTCAACATGGAACTCGTCGTGACGATCACCCTTATCGGATTTTGCGCCGGATGGCTCTTTGGCAAATTTCGATTATCGAACTGGCTTGGCATTTTGCTCGCGCTCGGATTGGGCATCGGAATTGTTTTTTTGCGCGTCGGTCAACTCGGAACAAAAATCGCTGCGCTCGCTCAAGCTTTGCTGACGCTCGCCAGTCAATATTCTAATTGGCGCATTCTCCGACCTTTTCCCAATGCGAGACCTGTCGCCGAAATTTCCAGCCAACTCATGACCGAAATCATCGTGCTCGCCAATCGATGGCGCGATTGGATGACGACGATGGTCAGTGGCGCGCCCGCATTCGATCCCGTTGCCGCCGCAATCACGTGGAGTTTCCTGCTGTGGATAATTGTGTTGTGGACGGCGTATCAAGTGCGTCGTCATTCGCATCCGTTCAGGGCATTGCTGCCTGGCATTGCGGTGCTGGGAGCCATTCTCGCGTATGTCGGCGGCGATGCGAGTTACCTCGTTTGGGTCACTGGCGCGCTCTTGTTGTTGATGGTAGCGCAAAGCGCAACGCTGCGCGAACAACGGTGGCAAACAAACGGCATGGATTACGCCGAAGATATTCGGTCCGATCTAGTCATCGCTGGCGTATTCATTTCGCTTGTCCTCACTGGCGCGGCTTCGATGATGCCTTCGATCTCGATCACTCAAGTCGCAAATTCCGTCGAGCAGATGCTCACGCGACCAGGCGGTACAACTAATCGTTTATCCGAATCGATTGGACTCGTAGCGCAACCCAAGCCGCCAACATTATTCGACACGCTTCGCGTCCCAGGATTGCCGCGTCGTCATTTGATTGGCGCGGGACCGGAGCTGAGCCAGCAAACAGCGCTGATCGTGCAAATCGATCCTAGCTCACCGCCGCTACGTTACTACTGGCGCGCCAACACCTACGAAAAATATATCGGCAGCGGTTGGGCAACCAACGCGGGCGAAGTTGTCGAGTATGAACCGGGCGAGCAAACGATCAATGAAATCCAATCGACTCAGCAACTCGTCCGACAACGCGTACAAATTCTTGGAACGAACGCAGGCATCGTTTACGCAGCGGGAACGCTCGTCAGCACCGACCATAATTTTCAAGTCGATTGGCGTTCACAAGCCGACAAGGATTTTTTCGGCGCAACGATTCAGACGAACGAGTATCAAGTCGAATCGCTCGTGCCGATGGTGGTCGAATCGGACTTGCGTGCTGCGGGAAGCAATTACCCAGAGTGGATTCGCGCGCGTTATCTCAGCTTGCCGGACGGTGTTCCAGAGCGAGGGTTGACGCTGGCGCGCGACCTCACGGCGACCGCGCCGACGCCGTATGACCGCGCGCGCGTCATCGAAAATTATCTGCGCCAATTTCCCTACACGACGAGTTTGCCCGCGCCGCCGCCGAACCACGACATCGTCGATTATTTTCTGTTTGATTTAAAGCGCGGCTATTGCGATTACTACGCCAGCGCGATGGTCGTGCTTGCGCGCGCGGCCGGTCTGCCCGCCCGCCTCGTCGTTGGCTATGGCACTGGCATATTCGATTCGAGCACAGCGCGCTATCGTGTCACCGAAGCGGATGCGCATTCCTGGGTCGAAGTCTATTTCCCCAATTACGGCTGGATCGAGTTTGAGCCGACCGGCGGCGTTGAGCCGATTGATCGTTCCGAAACCACGCTGCCAGCAATGCACAATGATGGCGAAAAATCCAATCAGCCATTCAAATCGAAATTCACGTCGAACACAAATTGGTGGGTAATTCCAAGCGGCATTGCAATATCGATACTGGCTCTAGTGTCGTGGATGATCGCTAATCGAATCCGGTTGCGCTGGGCTAAACCTGAATCGGTGATCGATCGAATCTATCGTGGATTGTGCGGTCACGCGAAACGACTGGCACTATCGGTGCGCTCCGCCGACACACCCGACGAAATCGCGCAGCGCTTGATCGAACGAATAGATTCCGTCGATGGACAAAAATCGAAAGACGAAATTGAGGCGTTGACGAAGCTCTATGTGCGACGACGCTACAGCTCACATCCAATCGACGAAGATATCAAGCATCGATCCATCCAAATCTGGGAACGCTTAAATTGGCGATTGTGGCGCATTTGGATCAGACAATCGGCGCGTCGGATGGTGTCATTACGCAGTAATCGATCGGGCGATTGAAATCGCTGCAACGACTGCACCAAGTCTGCCTTCGCAGACTCGCTAAGCGTCCAAATCCGCGTAGGCGGATTTCGTGCAGTGGTTGCTGCGACTTTAGTCGCCCGATTTCAGTTGACCCGTCCTGCCTCCTCGCATACAATAGATACCAGAAATCGAGAAGAGAAAATGCCACAACGTTGGACGGAAGAAGAAGGGAACGTCGCCACCGAGCAGGAAGCGCGTCAAAAGCTCGACGTTCCCCGTCTCTACAAAGTGCTTTTGCACAACGACAATTACACCACGATGGATTTCGTCGTTCTGGTGCTCACCAGTGTTTTTCGCAAGCCCGAGCCTGAAGCCGTGCGCATCATGCTCGACGTGCATTACAAAGGCATCGGCATCGTCGGCACCTATCCGCGCGAGGTGGCAGAAACCAAAGTAGCTAGAGTTTTGCAGATGGCACAGGAAGCGCAATTTCCTTTGCTCTGTACCATGGAGCCAGAATAAGTATGAGCACACCAACTATTCCTGAATCGTTACGCCAATCGATGACGGACGCGCTGAAAGACGCGCGCCAACGTCGCCATGAATACATCACGCTGGAACATTTGCTTCTCGCGATGATTCGCGAAGAACAAACGCGGACGATTTTGCAGGCGTGCGGCGTCGACCTAAAAAAATTAAAGCGCGATTTGGAGACGTATCTCGAAAAAAATTTGGAGCAATTGCCGCGCGGCAAACAAGTCGAACCGGAGCAAACGATCGGCGTGAGTCGCGTGCTTTCGCTCGCATTGTGGCACGCGCAGAACGCGCAACAAAAGCAAATGGAAAGCGGCGATGTATTGGCAGCGCTTTTGGAAGAACCCGAATCTCACGCGCGGTATTTGTTGGAGCAGCAAGGCATTACCCGACTCGATATTCTTAATTACATTTCGCATGGGATTGGGAAAGAGGAAGCCGAAAAACAAGCAGCGGGTGAAACCGAAGAAGGCGATAAACCTGCACGCGATCCGCTCGGCGCATACACGACTGACTTGGTTGCGCTCGCCGCCGCCGGCAAACTTGATCCGTTGATCGGGCGCGATGCGGAGCTGGAGCGCACCGTCCAAGTCTTGTGCCGACGATTGAAAAACAATCCGCTCTTCGTCGGCGATCCCGGCGTGGGCAAGACGGCGATGGCACATGGACTCGCGCTCCGTATTCACGCGGGGCAGGTTCCAGATTTGCTCAAGGCCGCTCGCATCTATGCACTTGACATGGGATTGCTTTTAGCCGGAACAAAATATCGCGGCCAGTTTGAAGAGCGTGTCAAGGGTGTGCTCAAGACGCTGGAGAAAAAACCACACTCGATTTTATTCATCGACGAAATTCATACGCTCGTCGGCGCGGGCGCGGTGAGCGGCGGCTCGGTCGATGCGTCGAGTTTACTCAAGCCAGCGTTGGCGAGCGGCGAACTGCGCTGCATCGGCTCGACCACGCACGAGGAATTCAAAACGCTCGAACGGGACCGTGGCTTGGCGCGCCGTTTTCAAAAAATCGATATCCTCGAACCGTCAGTCGAAGAGACGGTGCAGATTCTCACTGGACTCAAAGGACATTTTGAATCCCATCATGGCATAACCTATACCGACGAAGCGATTCGCGCCGCGGCGGAATTATCGGCAAAGCACATCAACGAACGATTCTTACCCGATAAAGCGATTGACGTTCTCGACGAAGCAGGCGCACGCCAGCGCATTCGTCCTGATGCCGAGCGCAAACAAGTGTTGGATCGGCGCGACATTGAAGCGGTCGTCGCAGCGATGGCGAAAATCCCCGCCGAAACGGTATCGGGCAACGAGCGTCAGCGCTTGGAAAGTTTAGATGCGTCGCTACGCCAGCATATTTTCGGACAGGACAGCGCCATCGAATCGATTGTGTCGGCGATTCGATTATCGCGCGCTGGACTGCGCTTGCCGAACAAGCCGGTCGGATCGTTTTTGTTTTTCGGACCGACGGGCGTTGGCAAAACCGAATTAGCGCGCGTGCTGAGTCGCGCGCTGGGCAATGAACTTTTACGCTTCGACATGAGCGAGTATTCCGAAAAGCACACGGTCAGTCGATTGATCGGCGCGCCGCCGGGCTATGTCGGTTTCGATCAAGGCGGGTTACTGACCGATGCCGTGCGTCGTCAGCCGTATTCCGTTGTACTGCTCGACGAAATCGAAAAGGCGCATCCCGACTTGTTCAACATATTGCTTCAAGTGATGGACCACGCGACGCTGACGGACAACACCGGGCGCAAAGCCGATTTCCGCAACGTCGTGCTCATCATGACGACGAACGCCGGCGCGCGCGAACTCACTTCGACGCCGATTGGATTTCGCGCAGAGCAAAGCGGCGACCCAGCCAAGAAACCCATCGAGCGCTTGTTCAATCCCGAATTTCGAAATCGCCTGGATGCGATTGTGCGTTTTGATACGCTGTCGATACAGACGATCAAACAAATCGTGGACAAGCAGATCGACGAACTGAGAGCATCGCTTGTTTCGAAACACGTGACGCTAGAGTTGACACCTGCCGCGCGCGATTGGCTCGCCGAGCATGGCTACGACAAAGATTTCGGCGCGCGCCCCATGTCGCGCCTCATCGACGATCAAATTCGCAAGCCGCTGGCTGGGGCGATTTTGTTCGGTGAGCTGGCGGATAGCGGCGGTAAAACGGTGATTGATATCGTTAATGGAAAACTTGAGCTGAACCATACTGTCGCCACAGAATTACACGGAAACACACAGAAATAAATACTTGCTGCCATTGCAGGAGGCATGCGGGATATTCGCAGCATGAGCCATGCTGGATGATTCGCGTGCCGGTGCTGAGCGAAGCCGAAGCAAGCAATCTCAACCTGGAACTGAGATTGCTTCGTCGCTTGGTTGATTATTCGCAGCGACACTTGTTTAAGTCGCTACTCGCAATGACAACCTGAGTAATTACTTCTTTCTGTGGAATTCTGTGTGGTTCAGTGGCAGAATTAAATTTCAAGGAGACCTACATCATGGAGTATCGTGCACTGGGACGGACGGGCGTCATGGTTTCGCCGTTGTGCTTGGGCGCAATGAATTTCGGCGGACCGACGGACGAGGAAGAATCGATTCGGATTATCAATTACGCGTTGGACGCAGGCATCAATTTTATCGACACGGCGAATGTCTACAACAACGGCGAAAGCGAACGCATTGTCGGCAAGGCATTGAAAGCGAATGGCAAGCGCGACCAAATTGTTTTGGCAACCAAAGTGCATGGCAAAGTCGGAAATGGTCCCAACGATCAAGGCGATTCGCGCTATCACATCGTCCGCGCATGTGAAGATTCACTTCGGCGTCTGCAAACCGATCACATCGATCTGTATCAACTGCATCGTCCGCCGATGAATTTCCCGCAGGATGAAACGCTCCGCGCGTTCGACGATCTGGTGCGCTCGGGCAAAGTTCTCTACATCGGATGCTCAAACTATCCAGCATGGATGGTAATGGAAGCGCTCGCGCTGAGCGAACATTATCATTGGGTGCGTTATATCAGCGCACAGCCGCCGTACAACTTGCTTGACCGCCGCGTCGAAAACGAATTGATTCCGCTGTGCCAAAAATATGGCATCGCCGTCATTCCTTGGTCGCCGCTGGCGGGCGGCATTCTGGCAGGTCGCTACTCGCAAGATGGAAGCTTGCCGGAGAATTCGCGTGCAGTTCGTCAAGGTCAATTATTCGTCGAACGGATTTCGAGCAAAGGACGACAGGTCGCGCTCAAGATGGCGGAAATGGCGAACGCGCGCGGAATGACATTGGCGCAGTTGGCGCTCGTGTGGATCAAAGACCAGCCCGGCATTACCGCGCCAATTGTTGGACCACGCACCATGGAGCATCTCGAATCGTTCATTCCTGTCATGGATATGAAGTTGAGCGACGCCGACTGTCCATTGTTCGATGAACTTGTTCATCCAGGTAACGCGGTGGCGGATTTTCACAACAGCAATCCTTGGATGAAGGCACGGATTACGGACTAGGTTTTATTCGCTTTTGGCTGACACTTTTGGTGTTGGCTTGACTTTGTGCTATACTGGGTTAGCACGCTTGACTGCTCTGGTGCCGGTGCGGACACCGTTCGGTTTGGGTGTGGAATGCCCGCTCAGGTTTTCACCTGGGCGGGCGTTTGGTTTTTCTGGAGGAGTCCTAAAATGAGTGAACGGATCTTTGTGAGCACGCCTAATGATTCTGTTTTGGATGTCACTCAATTTCAGATCAAAACCCAAGTTCTCAAACTCATCAAGCGCGCGGGGTTTGAGCCGCAAGAATTTTCAGTATCGGGGCTGCCAGCCCAACTCATGTGGAATTACGAAAACGTGAATCAAGTTTTGCATCGATGCCAGGGTGCGGTGATCTTGGGATTGGAACGATGGCAAGCCGGACCAGGGCAAGGCATTCACGGTTTGGCTACGGCATTTAATCATTTTGAAGGTGCCCTAGCGCTTGCCCACCAATTACCGACGTTGGTTATCGCAGAGCGCGGGACTGAACGCCAGGGAATTTTCTTTCTCAGTGCAGGACAAAACACGGTCTATTTATTATCGCCATCCATGATCGATTGGCACAAGACCAAAACGTTTCGCAACAAGTTTAAGGCCTGGCGGACTGAAGTGACCGCGCGCTTTCAGGTGTTTGCAGGTTATTGCGCGCAAGCCAATCCAACCGCCCAAGCGATTATCAAAGAATTCAAGAAACAGGGTGTCTCGGTCATGGATTGGCAGAAACACTTTCGCCCTGGGCGATCCATTTTAGAAGAAGTTGAGCGGGCATCGCAAACGTGCATGGCGGGCGTCTTTTTGTTCACGTGCGACGACGCGTTGATTACCCAAAATAAAAAACGCGCTGCACCGCGGGACAACGTGATTTTGGAAGCCGGATATTTCTTGCACGCCAAAGGCAAGGAACGCGCGTTGATTATTTGCGAAAAAGGCGTCAAAGTACCAGCCGATCTGGGTGGCAACATTTATATCGAGTTGGAGGATCGCCATGACATCACAACTATCAAGACCAGGTTGAGCGACTTTATTCAGGATCGGCTCTGACCCATTCGCCGATCATGCGAAATCGGGAGAACCCGCACCGATTACGATGAACGTTCTCTCTTTCAGCACCCGTGGTGGAGTTGGAACAATGAAGACCCCAAATCGTTCTGCACTATCGAATCAGACGACCTTTCTTGGCATTAGCGCAAAAGTCACTTGGGCACATCATCCAGGGGGAGTGATTTCCAGCGCCGCACGATATCTTTGAGTTGCGCCTTGGAACGCTTGACGGAACGCGTGTGCATACGAAAACGCTGCCGATGAGTTTGTACCCGCT
>JACRMI010000186.1 GCA_016215025.1 Chloroflexota bacterium | reverse complement strand
CAGCCGTATCGGGCGGGATAGTACTGCGATCGGTCGGGTGCAAAGACATGGTTGACCTCCAGGTCATTGGGTGGAGGCATCATATCACGTTTCGGACAGATTTACGCAACACGTGAAGAATTGAACTTATACAGAATCATCTATGCGAGATATTCGGCTGGGGTGAAGATGTGCAAGTTCGATTTGCCTTTAAAGTGACGGGCATTCCAAGTGACAAAACTCGTGACGCCAGGTGTTTGTTCTGCCAGGTTGAGGATTAGAGCGTCCATGAATGCCATTCGGTGCAAACGCATTTTGGCATACGGCTGATCGAAAAATTCCTGCTTGAAATGAATCATTGCGGTTGGGTCATCCAAACTAACGGGGGCAAGCACACTCAGATGATAAACTTAGATTAGCCATTCGCGCCAATTGTCGAGTTTCGCCGGAGTGAGATTGAATGACATTTGCCCCAACAGTTCCATTAGATTATAAACGGTGATCGCAGGGTCGGCGGTTTGAGCTTGTTGGAGGAACTGAGTGTTGACCGCTTGGCGTGTGTCAGTATGATACGCAAACTCAATCAAAAAGACATCGGTATCTATGACGACCATGATCGTCCTCGCAGACGAATCATGGTTTCTTCGAGCGTACCAGTTTGTTTGCTTGCCAATTCTTTGCGGATTTCTGCAGCAAGGCGACGCCCTCGCCGAATAGCGGCTGGCGAACCGGTCGGACGCATAATGTACACACGTCGAGTTTTTGCCAACTCAGCCCACAGGCGGTCTTGATCGGCGAGGGGCAATGCTTTGACATTTTCCAATACCTGGCGATACGTGAGGTGGGGCTTACGTCGAGTCATTACCATAGCAATCTCCTATGGTCAGGATTTTACCACAGAATGGGTTGATGCGCTAATACTATGCAGTGATCGATAGAATCATCGAAATTCCCAAAGTAATAGGAACGGATTCGCAAGCCGTTCGCTGGATCGATTGAGCAATCCGTAGGGCGAATTTCCAATTTGCCAGCAAGCGGCTCTACATTTTTGGAGAAAACAAATGACGAAAGAATTTCGCAATCCTTCAAACGTGCATCAACCCGTTGGAGGGTATATCCACCAAATCGAGGTGAAAGGTCCGGAGCGATTGTTGGTGCTGTCGGGACAAGTAGGCAGACGGGAAGATGGAACCGTGCCCGATGATCCCATCGAGCAATTGGACGTTGCGTTGGAGAATGTTTTTCGCAATTTGCGCGCGGCGAATATGGATGTGCAGGACCTGCTCAAGATCACGTTTTACTTGGTGGGCGAGATCGATACGGCAAAGCGACGAGAGGTAATGACAGCCCGACTCAAAGGACATCAAACGTGTATGACGGTGGTCTATGTGGCGGCGCTCGCCAGTCCGATTTATCGGGTAGAGATTGACGCTTGGGCGAGTCGCGCAGAATAATGCTTCGTGTCATTGCGAGAAGCGGCGCAAGCAAGTTTCATCGATGATAAATTCTAGAGCGACGAAGCAATCCCCAACTTGGACTGAGATTGCGCGCCTCGCAAGCGAGGCGACGTCGCTTGGTGGCTGGTTGATGACGAGCGCAATTCGCACCGCTCCTCGCAATCAGTACTTCACGAACTGTCATTTCGAGGGAGTGGAGCGACCGAGAAATCTCGTTATTCCAACCGAAAAACGGGATTTCTCGCTCCGCTCGAAATGACAAACGAGTGTTTCGTGAAGTACTGGCAATGACAGAGCGTATTCTTACAAATCCCTCTTTGAGAAAATGCGCACGGCGATCGTAAACGCAACCACAAGATACCCCATCGCATAAACGATCATCGTTTGGCTTGGGACAGATGCATTGAACATCGGTCCGCTGAACGAGATGCCCACCACTTGCGCAATCGATGGCGTCATTTCATACGCCGCGCGCCGCCACAACGCCTCGCTGGGAATGAGCAAGCTGGACACGATACCGATATTGACCGCGCCTTGATTTTGCAGGAGCGCGCCGAACTGTTCGACCCAGCCGCCGATAAACGCGATGCCGTACATTCCAAAGATCACACCGCCGGTTGCCAACGTCGATAACATGCTGCTGCACATGAGCGTGATCGTCATGATGAGCAGCGTCTCAAGATAAATCAAAAGGATGCCGGTCCATGGGTTGGGCACAATATAGCCATCGAGAACGTACGCAACTGCCATCACGCCGCCTGCCATGAGTACCAAGTACATCGCCAGCAGTCCCGCAAAGCCAAGCCATTTGCCCAACACGATTTCAGCACGATGCACCGGCTTGGTCACCAGTGCCTGAATCGTCCCCGAATTGATTTCACCCGCAAGTGTATCCGCCGATACCAGTGCACCCATCGCAATCGCCAAAAAGTTCACAGCATACAAGCCTGCCAGCGCCAAAAAGTTGTCGATGCCTCCACGCATCAACGTGGCGTTGATCGCGTCCGTGTTGGGACGCTCGGCGACGGCTTCAGTTCGAATGATATAAAACCCAACGCCGTACAAAATGAGAAAGGCGACTCCCAGAAGAAAAGCGGCGAGCAAAATCCGTCGGCGGATCGCTTCGATAAAGGTGAGACGCGCGATGATGAACGTGGGCATCACAGTCCTCCATCGGTGCCGACGATTTGAATGAACAAATCTTCAAGCGAGAGATGCTGCGGCGTGATGGCGAACACGTCGACCTTTTGCGCGACGAGATAACGATTAATCTCCGGCAACGCCGATTCGTCGGCGACGGTCAGCGTGAGCTGATTCGTATCCATCCGCAAATCTTTGCCCCATTGCGTTAACCCTTGCGCGACTTGCTCATTCAATCCGTTCGCGCGAACGGTTACACTCGTCGCCCCTGCCACCAACGCTTTGAGTTCGCTCACGCGAATCACCTCGCCATGTTTGATGAACGCCACGCGGTCGCACGTGATTTCGACTTCGCTGAGCAAATGCGAATTGAGAAAAATTGTCGTGCCACGCGCGCGCAAATCGCGAATAATATCGCGCACAAGTCGCCGTCCCACGGGGTCGAGTCCTGAGGTCGGCTCGTCGAGGAAGACGAGCGCGGGATCGTTCAGCAACGCTTGCGCCAGTCCGATGCGCTGCAACATGCCTTTGGAAAACGTGCGCAGTTGTTTATCGCGAAACGGCGTGAGGTTGACCAAATCGAGCAACTCGTTGGCGCGGGCGCGCAAACGCGACGCCGTCATGCCGTAGAGTTGTCCATGCAGGTTGAGAAATTCGTTCGCCGTTAGCCAATCGTGAAAACGAAAATGCTCTGGCAGAAAACCCATTTTCGCGCGTGCGGTCCGATCGCCCAAAGTCGCGCCCAGCAGCGATGCATGTCCCGACGTAGGCGCGACGAGACCGAGCAGCATTTTGATCGACGTGGTTTTACCCGCGCCGTTCGGCCCCAGAAAACCGAAAACTTCGCCCGGCTGAACTTGAAGAGTCAATCCCCGCACGGCGACGTTTTCGTCGAACTCTTTGCGTAAATCTTTTGTTTCAATAGCGATTGTCATAGAGTCGTGTGGTCTGGTAGTCATGTAGTCGAGTAGTCGGAACCAAACTAACCGACTACTCGACTATTTGACTACTGGACTATTTCAGCGAATTCGCCATATTCATCGCCGCGGTGGTGTCCGTGCCTACACCGGCAATCGCATGGATGATTTTGTTTTTCACCCAGACGATCACGTACTGCGGTACTTCGCTCATCGTGCGTTGGATGAGATAGCCCTCGACCCCATCGACGGTGATTTTCTTATGCTCCGCCGCGTTGCGCGGAACCGGCACGACCAGCGTCGACGTCCAATCGACTGTTTGCGCGAACGAGTTTGCTTGCTCTCTCGACATGCCGGAGATCTGCAAGCCCATTTTGGCTAGCGCAGCGAGATCGAGATCGGGCGGCGTATCGACGACGGGACTGGGAACCTGGGTCAGAATGATGCAATTCGTCATCGATTGACCCGACGATGCGCGCGTCTCTTCGCTCGCCATCAAGTCCGGGCATTTCCCATAACCGGCGGCAACCGATGGGGCAACACTCACCTTGATGAGCGCGCCGTCGAGCGAGGCAGGCAGTTGCACATCCTTTACGCCCAGCTCGTCGATGAGTTTTTGCGCGCGCGCGCGATTCACGACGAACTCCATCGCGCCGCCGTCTTGCACGATCATTTGCGGCTTGTCATTGCGACTGGTGGGCAAGCGGACCCCGAAACCGGCAAGCTGGCTCGCTTGGGCTGTATCGGCAGCCGATTGGGGTTTGTTCGGTTTTTTAGTTACCGTGACCGAATCGGAAAGCATCTGACCGATTTGTTTACTCATCGCATTGTTGCCGAGGATTTGATCGAGAAAGGTAGTGTTGACCGACACGACCGTGATCTTGGAGACACGAAATTGCGCGAGCAGACCTTGTGCGAATGTTTGTACGGGTGGGAATGTCATCGATACGGCGAAGAGTGCGACGAGCGCAACCATCGCCCAGGCCGCGCGATAGCGGCGATTGAAAATTTTACCGAGCATAGGAATCTCCTTTTGATTTGAAATCCGCCGCGCGTTAAAGCGTGCCAGCGCGGTCGATGCGTTCAGCGCGCGGTCGGTTTGTGGATTGAGCGAAGCGAGATGCGCGCTGATCTTTTGCGCTTGCGCCGAAAGTTCGTCCATGCGTGCGCGACAATCGACGCAGACGACGAGATGTTTCTCTACGATGTCGCGTTCACCCAGTTCGTGATCGACGTACGCTTTCAGTTGTTCTTCATCTAGATGCATAGAATCATCTCCTCGTCGTTCACGGGCGATTCAAATCGCTGCAACGACTTTACAAAGCCTGCCGCAGCTTGAAACAAGCCGACGCAGGCTGGACGCTTCGCGAATCCGCGCAGGCGGATTTCGTGAATTTGTAGCCGCGAATTCCATTCGCCCGACACTCGGCGCACGCCCCGTCACCCGCCACGCGTCTCTCGCCACTTTTTTTCGAATTCGCGTTCTGCGCGCACGAGCAGCGTGCCGACTGAGTTGACCGATACGCCGAGCGTATCGGCCAGCTCTTTATACGCCATTCCGGAGTGGCGCAAGATCAACAGACGCGCCTGCCGTTCATCCATTTCGCCGAGAATCGTTCGCACCTGCGCGCGTTCTTCTTCGGCGGCGACATCCTGGGCTGGGTCGCTGACGTTATTTTCGATGGCCCACTTGGCCGCGTCGAGTTCATGTTGTTGACGGCGTTTCCGTGCGCGGAGCGCATTCAAACCGAGATTGGTCGCGACGCGATAGAGCCATCCGCCGAGACCGCGATCATTTGCGGGTGGACGCTGGTACAATCGCCAGAACGTTTCCAACGCGAGGTCTTCGGCCTCGGCATGATCGCCCACCAATCGCATGAGAACGCGATAGATCGGCTGCCAGTTTTCCAGAAACACCGCGTCGAATTCAGTTGCGTCCTTGTTCGATGATGCAGCGTGGACGCGATGCGTGTCATTCGTCACAATGATGGTCAATCTCTCCTACACGCGGCACGCTTCGCGTTGCCGACGTCGTCCTTAAAAGCGCTTTCACTCTAATAACACCGATTAGAAGGAAAATGTGACAAAACGTTGACAGAGGAGGTAGAGTGTTCTATATTCATGCTCGAAACTGTGTCTATATTATACCACTGTAGATTGGCAATCAGACCGGACGCCATCGTTTCAAAACGATGGCTCAGCGAGGTAGAAACTCGATCAATCGAGTTGGCGTTAATCGGTTTCTAACCGATTTGCATCACTTGAGCCGCCGATTCAAAATCGGCGGCGTTTGCCGCGTTTCCAACCTTTGAGATCAGACGCATTTTTCAAAGCGGTCACGGTTGATCGTGGAGGATATGGTATATCGTGGTAAGTGAATACGAGTTGTGGAACAACGGCGTCAAACCGGATCAAGGTGTGAATGAGAATATGGCTCAAGCCAAAGAAAAGAATTGAGTTTGGGTGGCATGATAGTCAATACCCTGCCTCCACTTGAGGGGCAGGGTATTGTCGTTCTTGTTTCGTTCTACTCAGTAAATCTTTGACACGCTGTGAAAATCGACCTATGCCACTTACTTTGCGCCACCGAGCGTCGTTTCAATTTCTTCTAGTACGCGCTGCCAGCGTAGACGCATTTGCGCGCGCTCGCTTGCATTGGCTAGATTCTCCTGATGAAAGCTGATGATTGACTTGCGACCGCTCGGAATCACGCGCACTTGAATCGTCGAGGTGTGTTGCCATTCTGGCGGTTGCCACGTCAACCGAATATTCTCTCTGAAATTGACGACGCGAACTTCACCCGTCGCGCCATCACTCGTTTTGTATGTGTGCCCTGTGTCGAAACGAAAATTCTTGACGTTGCCTAGCCACAATCGAATTCCTTTATCCGATGTAATGAAATCCCAGGCTTGCTGTATCGAAATCGGGAACGTCTTGCGCGCGCCGATTTGAAAACCGGCTTGCTTGGTTTTGCCGATAATTCTCGTTGCCATGTTGCTCACCTAGTTCAACTTATGGAGAATGTCATTTCGACGAGCGGAACGAGGAGAAATCTCAATTGAAAACCGAGATTTCTCGCTTCGCTCGAAATGACATTCTTTGGTCAATTCAATCGATGCACGCATTCGTACTGATTGCCGCACGGGTCTTTGAAATACACCGCATAGTAGGTCGGACTGATCGGAAATAATCTCGGACCATCGATGATGTGTCCGCCGCATTCCCGCACGAGCTGTGCCAACTTGTCAACCTCGTCGCGGCTGTTCGCCCAAAAGCCGACGAGATTTTTGTTCGGCGTGTGCGTTGGGTCTTCCGTGAACGCAAAATACGCGGTGCTGGGTAGATCGCCCTCCGCCGCAAAAACTTTCCAGACGGGCGTGTGAAATGAGCGGGTGAATCCCAGCGCGGGCAGAAATTTTTCGTAGAACGGCAACGCAATTTCAAAACTTGATACTCGCAGATCGATATGACTGAACGGATTCTTGAACATTTCGGTTTGCACTCCTTTCGATTTCAGTATATACCCAAATGGTGACGAAATCCGCCCTATTTTTGAGACTGTAGCATTCTTACCGATGTTTCACCGCAGAGGCACAGAAAGCACAGAGATTCTTTTTTTCCTCTGTGTCTCTGCGTTCTCTGCGGTCGATAAGCTACACAGTTCTATTTTTTAGAAGGGAATTCTAGTCATGTATCATCCAACGACACGCGTTCTCGCCGTGCTCGAATTGTTGCAAGCGCAGGGTACGTTGACGGGCGCGGAATTAGCCGAACGACTCGAAGTCAATATTCGCACGCTGCGCCGCTACATCACGATTCTGCAAGACCTGGGTATTCCCATCATCGCGGAGCGTGGGCGGCATGGCGCGTATTCCATCGACCCTGGTTTCAAATTGCCGCCGATGATGTTCACGAATGACGAAGCGCTCGCGTTGACCCTGGGTCTGCTCGCAGCTAAAAGTCTGAATTTGGCAGAATCAGCGCAAGCAGCCGAGAGTGCGCGCGCCAAGTTGGAACGCGTGATGCCGGTCGAACTCAAAGCGCAGGTTCGCGCGTTGGCGGAAACGATCACGCTCGACTTGAACGCGGTTTCGATTTCACCGGCGAGTGCGATCATTCTGTCGATGAGCAACGCCGCGCAACGGCGTTATCGCGTCCACATGCATTATCGATCCGAAGAAGACACGGCGACCGAACGCGATTTCGATCCGTATGGCTTGGCGTATTATCAAGACAAGTGGTATGCCGTTGGCTATTGTCACTTGCGGCGCGATCTACGTTCGTTTCGACTAGACCGGATCGAGCAAGTTGCGTTGAGCGATGCGCGCTTCGAGCGCCCGGAAACTTTCGATGCGCTGGCGTACGTCGTGCAAGCGCTGGCAACCGTGCCGCGTCGATTTAGTTTTCAACTTTGGTTGCAAGTCGATTTGCTCACCGCGCAGTCTATCGTTCCCAATGACCTGGGCATACTTGAACCTCGCGATGACGGCGTGCTGCTCAACGGTCGGACGGATGATCTGGATTGGCTGGCGCGACAGATCGCGGGATTTCCGTTTGCGTTTGTCGTGAAAAAGCCAAAGCAATTGCGTGCGGCATTGCGTCGTCGCGCCGAAGAACTGATGAGTTGTGTTCCGAATTGAAATCCAAGCTTGCTCTTATCGATATTTCGAGTAAACTAGTGCAGCCACAAAGTAATGCTGCATAGTCAACTACGCATGAAATACACTTGGCTTGCTATGCAAGACTTTGTGGATGCACTACTAGCAACGCTATCAACATAGGAGGCATTGAATGAAGATACTGGTTACGGGCGGCGCGGGTTTTATCGGCTCGCATGTCGTCGATATTTTGTTGGATGCGGGGCATCAAGTCGCGATTGTCGATAACCTTTGGAAGGAGGGCGGCGGACGAATGGAGAACGTGAATCCGCGCGCGACCTTTTACCACATGGATATTCGCGATGCGGCTCTCGCGGAGGTTTTTGACAAGGAACGACCGGAAGCGATTTGTCATTTGGCGGCGCAACACAGCGTCAAGATTTCAACCGATGACCCGGCGCACGATGCCCAAGTCAACATCCTGGGTCTCATCAACATCCTGCAAAACGCCACGCGAACGGGCACACGCAAAATCGTTTTCTCTTCATCGGGCGCAACGTACGGCACCGCCGATAAGATGCCCGTCGACGAAAACACGCCGCAGCGACCAGAATCGCCGTACGGCATTACGAAAATGGCGACCGAATGGTACCTGCGATTTTGGAAAGCGATGCACGATCTCGATTTTACGGCGCTGCGCTACGGCAATGTGTATGGACCGCGTCAAGACCCGAATGGTGAAGCCGGCGTCATCGCCATTTTTGCGCAGCAGATTTTGTTGAACAAGCCGGTTAGAATCGATTGGGACGGCGAACAGCAAAAAGACTATGTGTACGCAGGCGATGTGGCGCGCGCGAATTTGCTTGCGCTCACGCGCGGCGGCGGCGAAACGTACTGCGTCGCGACAGGATACGGCACTTCGGTCAACGCGCTCTATCGCGGCTTGGTCAAGCATGTCGGACATGAGGTTGAAATCGTGCGTGCGCCCAAGCGGGCCGGCGACATTTACCTGACGTACTTTGATTGTCGCAAAGCGGAAAAGGAATTGGGCTGGAAAGCCGAGGTCAGTCTGGACGAAGGAATGCAACGAACGGTAGAATATTTCAAAAAGAGTTTGAATAAATAGCCAAGTTTTTATCCGCGAATCACGCGAATCTAAAGATAAAGATGCGCAAGATTAGCGAGATTCGCGGATAATTTCATTTACGGCAGTTTCACATTCAGCAAGTTTAGCACAAGCACAATCAACGGCGCGATAAAGATCGCGGGCAATAGATTTCCGACACGCACCTGCTTGAGTTCGAGCAAAAGCAAACCAATGCCCATCACGAGTACACCGCCCGTCGCCGTCATTTCGATCACCCATGGCGTCTCGCGCGAGACGGAACCGAGCGCGCTGCCCATCAACATCGCCGCGAGACTAAGCGAACCTTGAGAGATAAACACCGTCAGCGCCGCAAATGCCACGCCAATCCCCAACGTCGATGCGAACGCCAGCGCAGCGAAACCATCCAGCGTCGATTTGATCGCCAGCAAATTGTAATCGCCGATCAAGCCGTCTTGAATCGAACCAAGGATCGTCATCGGTCCGATGCAAAAGATCAAACTCGCCGTCACAAATCCACGCGTGAATTTGCCGGACTCGCCGCCACGCGCAAAGCGTTCCTCTAGTTTTTTTCCGATGGAATCCAGGTACGCTTGAATTCCAATCCACTCGCCGATAATTCCGCCAAACAGAATGCTGCCCAGCACGATCAGAATATTCTTGGACGACATTGCCATCTGCGCGCCGATGACGAGCGTCATGAGACCCAGCCCCTGCATGATGGTCTCGCGCATTTTCGTCGGCAGCCGTGACCCGAGAAATGTGCCGAGCGTTCCGCCAAGAATAACTGTAATAACGTTGAGAATGGTTCCAGTCACTCCAATTCCTTGAAAGACGGAACACGCACCACGCAATGCGTGCTTCGTGGTGCATGTTCCGCTTTGTGATAAGATTACTCGATGCGAAGGATTCCAACCACGGGAAACTTGCGAAACACTCGCTCGCCATGCGGTGAGTCAGGCAGCTCATGAGTCAAGTCGATGCCGGCGTAATGCAGATTGCGATGTTCGCCGCCGCGCCAGTGCGGACTGGAGGTTACATCGTAGACGAGTCCCTTGTAGGCGATATAAACCGGCATCTTGCGTTCGCCGTTATATTTTTTTAGTTCTTGCTCCGTAAAAACTCGTTCGTTGGTTGCTTCCACGAAAGACTCAATTCTATCGAATGCTGATGCTGCCCAGTCCGCCATCCACCTCAATATCAATTTTGTTTTCGGCGGTGGCATAGTTCGCGCTCTGATAGATGTCGCCTGATTTGGGAAACCGTCCTTGCTCGATATTGGAGCCGCCTAAGCCACGATCGATGCGTATGCGCGCGGCGACACCTTGCGGAATTATGATGCTGACACTTCCTACACCGCCATTCACTTTCATTGTCGTGATTGCGCTCTTCGGTGTGGTGACAGCAACGCTGCCTACGCCTGCATCGATGTTGAGTGACGAAATGTTGAGTGCGGAGAGATCGAGTGTGGCGCGCCCAACGCCGCCATTGATGCGCAGCGCAATCGGAATTTGCGGATAGAGCTTAACGTCCCAGCGACTCGTGCTCGGACCGCCGAATGTCCAGTTTGCGCCATTCTCGCCAAGCGCAAGTCGTCCTTCGGTTCCTGAGACATTATAGTTTTTGTCGATGTGCACATTGCTGCCATGCGTAAAATCGCCGCGCATCAAATCGTTTGAATCGGAATTCAGTGCCGCCACATCGGTCCGTGCAAATCCAATGTTCAAATCGACCGTCGCGCTCTTGATGTCGCCGAGCGGTTGCGAAATCGTTTCGGTGGTGCCGCCTTGGATGAATGCGTTCGGCTGCGTCATCGAATACCACAGCACGCCGCCGACAATTGCGAGCCACAACACGACGACGATGAGTCCGCCGATGATCGAAGATCTGCCGATGATTATTTCCAAACCGATGAGAATGAAAATCAGGGGCCAGTAGCGTGCCGCGATTTCCCAAAACGATAAGGGCAGCGCGCCCATGTTGGCGAGGAGAAACAACACGCCGATGGTAATGAGAATGAGCGGTCCAATGATGCTGGGTCTGCGTCGTTCCATAAGGTCCTCCTTGGCATTGGTTGTCATGCTGAGGAGTGGTTTTTACGACGAAGCATCTCACATCGCGCAATAAGAGATGCTTCGCTCCGCTCAGCATGACAGAATGGAAAACTATTTTCTCCCAAACTCTCTTTCCAGTTGCCCGACATTCAATTGAATCACCGTCGGGCGACCGTGTGGGCAAGTGCGCGGTGCAGTTGTCAATTCCAATCGGCGCACCAACTCGCGCATTTCCTCCAACGATAACACCTGTCCACCTTTGACCGCAATGCTCTTACACACGCTCGAAATCAAACGTGCTTCCGCCGATTTTTCCAACGGCTCTTCGCCTTGCTCCATCTCGTCGATGATTTGAACAAGCGCAAGTCGCGGATCACTTTTCTTCATGACAGCAGGAACTGCGCGGAGTAAATACGTTTGCGCGCCGAATGGTTCGATGTTGAATCCAACCGATGCCAACGCATCGCGTTTCGATTCGAGCGCGGCGGCTTGTGCGGGCGTGAGTTGCAGTGTCAACGGATCGAGCAATTCTTGCGTGGCAATCTTTGCGTTCGCGCGCTCGGCGATGAGTTGCTCGTACAACACGCGCTCGTGCGCCGAATGTTGATCGATCAAATACAAACCATCGGGACCTTCCGCGATGATGTACGTCGATGCGATTTGTCCCAGGACGCGGAGCATTGGTAGCTTGGAGACTTGAGCTTGGAGATTAGAGATTGGAGACTGCATCTCCGATGGCGCGGTCGGCGGTTGTGGACGGAGTTCGTCCAAGTCGTCGGGGGTCGTAATTGGGCGATGCAAATCGATTGCGAGTTGTGAGGCTGATGGAGACGGCGAATGCGGTTGCAAAATGCCGATGGATGGAATCGGCGCATTGTTGGTGAGGGCAGCGCGTACGGTTCGCTGCACGGCGTTGAACAATGCGTGCGTATCGCGGAATCGCACTTCGCTTTTGGTGGGATGCACATTCACATCGACCATGTCGGGCGGAACGATAATGTCCAACACGACAATCGGCGAGCGACCGACCATCAACGCCGTGTGGTACGCTTCGATGACGGCGTGCTGCAACGTGCGGTCTTGCACCCAGCGATGATTGACGAAAAATAACATTTGCTTGCGATTGGAACGATTGACGCTGGGAGGCGACACATAGCCATCGACTTGAATCGCATTCGCAACATGCATTTGTCCCGTGGTCTCATCGACTTGTGGTTGAACGCTTGCGACTTGAATCATCTGATGCGCGATTTCGATTCCGAACACCTTGACCAACGCATCGATCATTTTGCCCGTGCCAGGCGATTGCGTCACGAGTCGATCATCGTTCACGAGCGAAAAACGCAATTCGGGATAAGCGAGCGCGTACGCGTTGACAAGCTCCGCGATGTGACTTGCTTCGGTGGCAGGTTGTTTCAGAAATTTGAGACGCGCCGGCGTGTGCCGAAACAAATCTTCGACGGTGATGATCGTGCCTTGCGGCGCGCCTTGCGCGTGCTGATCGATCACTTTGCTGCCATCGACGCGAATCTGCGTGCCCGACTCTTCGCCGCGCGCCCGCGTAATCAATGTGACCTTGGATACGGCGGCAATCGACGGCAACGCTTCGCCGCGAAAGCCCAGCGTCTTGATGTTGAACAAATCATCGACGGACGTAAGCTTGCTCGTCGCGTGCCGTGCAAACGCGGTCTCGACTTCGCTCGCGGGAATGCCGCAGCCGTCGTCGGCCACACGAATCAGGCGCTGTCCGCCGTTGCGAATTTCGACTTTGATTTCGCGCGCGCCTGCATCGATTGAATTTTCGATCAGCTCTTTGACGACGGACGAGGGGCGTTCGATCACTTCGCCGGCTGCGATCTTTGCAGCCAGGTCATCGGAGAGAATGTGAATTGACATCGACGGTATTGTAACACAGAATTTCAGAATTCTAAATTCGTAATTCAAAATTCGGGTCTGGTATTTGTCATGGCGAGGAGCATCCTGAGCGGAACGGAGCGAAGCGGAGTGTAGTCGAAGGAGGCGACGAAGCAATCTCACCTGAGAATGAGATTGCTTCGTCGGCACGTAATTCATTCGACAATATGTGATGCCGCGACCGTACTACGTGCCTCCTCGCAATGACATTTGAAAAGGTGTGTGTCGGAATATAGGTGACGGTGTAGGGAACGCTCGCCGTAGCGTTCCATTGCCCCAGAACGGAACGGCGTCCGTTCTCTACCCAAAAACGTGACGCCCTCTCCATTTAAAAAGGTGATTTTGATTTTTCCTCCCACATCAAGTAGAATGGCTGGCATGATTACTCTCCAAGACATTTTGCAAGCGCAGCGACGAATTTCGCCATACATTTTTCGCACCCCGCTGCGTGATTCATTTTTGTTGAGCGAGCGCATCGGCGCATCGATTTATTTGAAACCAGAGAATTGGCAGATCACTGGCTCGTTCAAACTGCGCGGCGCGCTCAATCGAATGATGCTTATGACCGATGAGGAACGGGCGCGTGGAGTAGTCACTGCCAGCGCAGGCAATCACGCTCAGGGAGTTGGTTACGGCGCGCGCGCGCTGAACATTTCACCCGCGACGATTTTTGTGCCACGCACGACGCCTCGAACCAAGGTCGCCAAGCTGCACCAATTCCCAGTTGAGGTGCGCGAGGTCGGCGGCACGTACGACGATGCGCATCACGCCGCTGAAGCGTATCAACGCGAGACGGGCGCGACATTCATTCACGCTTACGATGATCCGCGTACGGTCGCCGGACAGGGAACCGTCGGATTGGAGATTCTCGAAGATTTGCCAAACGTCGATGCGATTCTCGTTCCGGTGGGTGGCGGCGGATTGATCACGGGGATTGCCGTCGCCGCCAAAACGATTTCGCCATCGGTGAAGATCATCGCCGTGCAGCCGACCGCATCGCCTGCGTTGCGCGATTCGTTGCGCGATGCCAAATGCTACGAAGAGTACGCCGCCGCGCCAACCATTTGCGATGGGCTAGCGGGTGGCATTGGACAAATGGTTTTTCAGGCGGCGCAAAATAAATTGATCGACGAGATTGTTCTGGTCGAAGAGAGCGAAACGCGTGCGGCGCTGCGCGCGCTGGTCGAAACGCAACAAATCGTCGTCGAGGGTTCGGGCGCGGTCGGCATCGCCGCGTTGCTGTCGCGCAAAATCGATTTGAGCGGCAAGCGTGTGGCGGTTGTGCTGACTGGCGGCAACATCGATTTGGAATTGCTAAAGGAGATTTTGGCTTGAGCCGTGCTGCGTGTTGCGTGTTCCGTTTTACGCATCACGTATCACGCATCATGCAACTATGCAAACTCCAACCCTCAAGCCGTACCTTGTCCTCGCCATCGGCATCATCGCCGTGTCGTCCGCTTCGATACTCGTTTTGTTGGCGCGCGAACAAGGCGTGCCTGCGGTTTCGATTGCGGCGTTGCGCTTGACTCTAGCTTCGGTTGCGCTCGCGCCATTCGTGTGGACACGCGCGCGCGGCGAGTGGGCTAAACTTTCGCGGCGCGATTTTTTGCTGGCGTTGTTGTCGGGCGTTTTGCTCGCGCTCCATTTCGCGTCGTGGATTTCCTCGCTCGATTACACGTCGGTCATGAGTTCGGTCGTCTTCGTCAGCACGAATCCGCTCTTCGTTGGACTCGCCTCGGTTTTACTTTTGCGCGAATCGATTCGACGCGGCACAGTGATCGGCATTGTGATCGCAGGCATCGGCGGCGCGCTGATCGGCTTGTTCGACCTGGGAAGCGCAGGCGCAGAGTCGTTGCTCGGCGATGGGTTGGCGCTCATCGGCGCGATTACGGTGTCGGGCTATTTGTTGATCGGCAGAAGATTGCGCAAACACTTGTCGCTGCTTGCGTACATCGGCTTGGTCTATTCGACGGCGGCGATTGTATTGCTGGCGATGGCGCTCGCGATGGGCGCGAATCTTTTCAGCTATACGCCGATGGGATATTTGCTGATCGTTTTGCTCGCGGTGGGTCCGCAACTCATCGGACATACGTCATACAATTGGGCATTGAAATATGTGTCGGCGACATTCGTCACGGTGACGTTGCTCGCCGAACCGATTGGTGCAACGCTGATGGCCATTCCGATTCTCGCCCAAGTCCCCTCGCCGATCAAATTACTTGGCGGTGTATTAATTCTGGCGGGAATATTTTTCGCGGCGCGCGAAGAATCGAAACCAATCGCGATAGAAGAAGCTAATGCGGCAACGGAAGTATGATCAAATATATTCTGTTTGATTTAGACGATACAATTTATTCGACTTCGCTTGGCATGATGCAAGAAATCAGCCAGCGTATGAGCGAATATATGGTGACACGCCTAGACATTCCTCGCGACGATGTAGACCGTCAACGCAAAGACTATTGGGCGCGGCACGGCACCACGCTGCGCGGACTCTACATCGAGCGGCACATCAATCCGCAAGATTTTCTCGCTTTCGTTCACGACGTTGATATCGAAAAATATTTGCAAGCCGACGCACGACTCGATGCGATGTTAGCACAGTTACCGCAGACTAAATCGATCTTTACGAACGCGCCCGCCGATTATGCGCGGCGCGTGTTGAGCGTGCTTGGCGTCGAAAAATATTTCCAGAGCATTTTCGACATCAACTTTTTTAACTACGAAAGCAAACCGAACCAATTCGCGTATGATCGTGTCGTAGCCGCGTTGCCAGTTCCCGCGCGCGAATGCTTGATGATCGACGATACCGCGCGCAATTTGGGACCTGCGAAAAAGCTGGGAATGCAGACCGCATGGTTGCGCGTCACCGAAGATCGCTATGGCAACGACGGGCATGACGCTGCTGATTTTGTGATCGCATCCATCTACGATGTTGCGAAGATTGTCTGAATATACAGACCCTAAAGGTTTCTCACGAGAGCTGAGTACCACATCTACGCGGCAAGCTTGCTTGACTTGTACTTTGGATTGCGATGGAAACCTTTAGGGTCTCGATCCTCATCCTCTACGGCGTCGAACTGCTCGACGAACTCATTTACGGTTTGCAGGGTGCAATCCTGCCATACTTGCGCGACGATCTTGCGTTGTCGTACACTGAAGTCGGCTTGCTCTTTACCATCCCAGGACTCGTCAGTATCGTCGGCGAACCATTCATGGGACTGCTCGCCGATACGCGCCATCGGCGCACGCTGGTGGTGAGCGGCATTGTCGCAACGGCAATCGGTTTGTTTCTGACGGGAATCGGTCAGACATTTTGGCTGATTCTGTTCGCGTTTACGATTCTCTACATCGCCAGCGGTGCATACGTTACGCTGTCGCAAGCGACGCTCATCGATCGCGATCCATCGCGCGCGGAGCAAACGATGGCGCGTTGGACGCTGCTCGGATCGATTGGCGTGGCGATTGCGCCGTTGTTGGTGACCGCGCTGTTCTATCTCGGCTACGGCTGGCGCGGATTGTACTTGTCGCTCGCGGGCGTCGCTGGCTTTTACACATTTCTTTTGCTGCGCCAACGATTCGATCAACATGCGGGAGCGGAAAAACTCGTAGCGCCGCGCGAGTTGTGGAACAATCTGATCGCGGCGCTGCGTTCGCGCGAATTGATTCGTTGGATCGTCATCACCGAGCTTGCCGATTTGATGCTCGACAAATTGCTCGAAGTGACTGGGTTGTACTTTCACGATGTTGTCGGCGTCGATTTGGGTGCAGCAAGCGGCGCGGTTGCGGTTTCCACGACGGCGGGACTCGTCGGCAATTTTCTGCTCGTGCCCGCTCTCGAAAAGGTGAGTAGCTTGCGTGTGCTGCGGATCAGCGCTATCGTCGTGCTGATTGCTTTTATCGCGTTTATGCTCGTGCCGATTGTGTGGCTCAAGTTCGTCTTGATCGGCGTGATTGCTTTTGCGACGACGGGCTGGTATCCCATTCTACGCGGCAAAACGTACGCAGCATTGCCCGGTCAGTCTGGCGTGATTGTATCGGTCACCGCTCTAGGAAATGTTTCGAGCGTGTTTGTGCCGGTGATCGTTGGACGTCTCGCCGACATGTTCGGCTTGGAATGGGCGATGTGGATTTTCTTGCTGGGACCGATTTCGTTGATCGTTGGATTACCGAAAGAAAGTGGGACGCTGACGAACGCGGACTAACGCGGACAAAATCTAAAATGGAGAAAATGTGAAAGTTTACATCTCAGCCGATATGGAAGGCGTGAGCGGAATCGTGCATTCCGATCAAACTGACTCGACGCATTCCGAGTATCAACATTTTCGTAAGACGATGCTCGCCGAAGTGAACGCGGCGGTCGAAGGCGCGCTCAAGGGTGGAGCCACCGAAGTCTTGGTCAACGATTCGCACGGCGGAATGCGTAATCTCATCATCGAAGATTTGCATCCCGAAGCGGTGTTGCTCAGCGGCACGCCCAAATCCTATTCGATGATGGCTGGCATCGATTCGAGTTACGTCGCTGTCTTTTTCACTGGCTATCATGCGCGGGCTGGCTCGTCGTTCGCCAATATCGATCACACGTATTACGGACCGAACACGGTGCAAGGCGTTTGGCTCAACGGCGTCGAAGTCGGCGAATCGGGATTGAACGCGGCGCTGGCTGGCTATTTCGGCGTGCCCGTTGCATTGCTCACTGGCGATCAAACTGCGTGCGCGCAAGCAAAGCAACTACTGGGCGATGACCTCGAAACGGTGGTGGTCAAAGAAGCCGTCGGGCGTGTCGCTGCGAAAAATCTGCATCCGACCAAGGTTCATGCGCTGATTCGTGACGCGGCAGAGCGCGCCCTCGCTTCGCGAAAGAAACGCGCGCCGTTCACGTTCAAGCCGCCGATCACGCTGCGACTGGCACTCGCGCGCTCGTCGCAAGTTGAACGCTGCCTGTTGATGCCAAACATCAAGCAGGTTGCGCCGCGCGTCATCGAATTCACACACGACGACTATGCGGTGCTTTTCAATGCCTTTCGTGGTTTGCTGGTGCTGGCTGACATTTACGTGTAATTCTCCCACAAATCCTTACGAATCTTCGCCAAGCATGTCATTCTGAGCGGAGCGAAGAATCTCATTCGCGGATAAAAATGATTTTGATGCGAAACTGGCGCAAACATGTTGTTATCCTAATCGCATATACCATTGTCGTCATCGTGATGACGTATCCGCTCGTGCTCAATTTCGGCACGGCGATTCCCGGCGTGGAAGGCGATGCCACGAGTTTCGTTTGGGCGCTGGGCTGGATGAAAACGGCGTTGATGGATTTGCGTGTCAATCCATTCCACACCGATTATGTTTTCTATCCGCTCGGCGGTGCGACGCAGTTGATGTGGGCGGTATCGCTCATCGCGTTCGTGTCGATTCCGTTTCAATATCTCTTGGGCTTGATTGCGACACACAATTTGTTCTATCTCGCGGCGACGGTGCTGACGGCGTATGGGATGTACGTGCTGGCGGAAGAAATTCTGGCAAGTGACAAATTACTGCGAAGCGTTCCAAATGACAAAATCGATGCGGGTGTTCTGCCGCCTTTGCAAACCTTGCTCGTCGTGCAATTTGTGCTCGAAGCGCGAAGACGTGCGGCAAGGCGTTCGCCGCTTGCGCCGTTTGTCGCTGGATCAGTTTTCGCATTTGCACCGCTGCGCCTTGGCTACGGTCTTTCGTTCTTTAATCTATTCAACACGCAGCTCATTCCGTTCTACGTTTTGTTTCTGATTCGAGCGACACGCGAACGCACATGGCGTGATGCCATCGTTGCAGGTATTCTGCTAGGGTTGAATGCTTACATCGATTTTCAGATTGCCGCGTTCTTGATTTTGTTCACGGCGTTGTATGCAGCATTTGTTTTTTTGACGGAATGGATGCAGAGCAACCCCAAAGACACAAAGGCACAAAGAGAAAAACAACTTGTCATTTCGAGGCGCGAGATTTCTCGCTCCGCTCGAAATGACAGTTTCAGCCGTATGAACAATATTCTTCGTGCCTTGGTGCCCTTGTGGTCGATTACGACATTGACATCGCTGCTTGTCGCCGCGCCAATGTTAGCAATCGTGGCGAACGACTTTGCGACCGAGGGCGGCAATTACATCCGCGTGTTTCCCATCAAATATTCGACCGACCGCTCGTACGATCTCGTTTCGTATTTCGTTCCGAATGCGTGGAATACCTTCTACTCGTTCGTGCCGAAAATCCCTGGCGTCAACGGCGGCGTGAATGCGAACGACGGCAGCGCGCTCTCGCCGGATCGACAACCGTTTGTCGGATACATCGTGCTGGCGCTGGCAATCTTTGCGACAATTGCACAATGGAAACGCGCGCGTCTCTGGTCGATTGCGGCGATTGTGTTCGCGCTCCTCAGTCTGGGTCCGTCGCTACATGTTCTCGCAAACGATACCGGAATCCCGCTGCCCTACCTCGCCTTGCACGAGATTCCGATTGTCAATCACATTCGCATTCCGATGCGCTATGGCATCATGGTCATGTTCGCGCTAGCGATTCTCGCAGCGATTGCGGTCACCGAGATACAGAAACGTCTCACGCATCAAGTCCCAAGTCTCACGCAACCCGCAACCCGCAACACGTCTTACGCATTACGTTTTACGCTTTTATTTCTTCCGATTTTTATTTTGCTAGAGTTTGCCAATCTTCCGTACCCTACTCAAGCAATTTCGATCCCGAAAATTTATTCCAACATTGCGCATACGCCTGGCGATTTCACGGTACTTGAGATTCCGTCGTTCAATTGGCGCGGCGCGGCGGCAACCGAAGCGTATCAGGTGGTTCATGGCAAGCGCATCTTGCGCGCGTACACCAATCGCATTGCGCCGGGACCCGCAGAGTACTTTGGCTATCGCAGCACGCCGATTGTCGTGCGGTCGTTGCGCGTGCTAGAGGGCTATGAAAAGGGACCGCTTGCGCCCGAAGACATCGCCGAAGACAAAAGCGTGCGCGATGACGTGGTACGCTTTTTCGATTTGCGTTATGCGGTGGTTCATCGAAACTTTTTAAAGAGCGATCAGGTCGATGCAATCGATTTGTATCTGCGTGATGTGCTGAATGCGAAAAAGGTTTCGGATGATGGCGACACGCTGGCGTACGAGATTCCACAGGCGCAAATAGCATCTCAGAAATTGACCATCGATTTGCGCGACGCTTCGCGCATTGGGCAAATGTACGCTGGGCGCGGCTGGCAGTTCGAGTATCCGCAAGCGGATTATGAGGGGCAGTTTAAATTTGTGTGGGCGAGTGGCGCGGCGTCGGAGATTTATTTTCCCAGTTTGTCATTGCGAGCGGAGCGTCGCCTCGCTGGCGAGGCGCGCAATCCCCAACGTCCGGCAGACGCGGACGCGGCTTCGTCGCGCGATCCTTCGACTCCCGCTTCGACAAGCTCAGCGTCTGCTCAGGACGCGCTCCTCGCAATGACAAATCGGACAATGACAATTCATGCTTACGCCGAATCGCCGCAGCGAGTGACAGTTTGGCTGAACGGTGAGCGTATCAGCGAGATGATGCTGACATCGGAATGGAAAGACTATCGAATCGATTTGCCGGCGCGGGTGGTGCGACCTGGGATGAATCGGGTAGAACTGCGGTACGATTCCGAACTGAAAGACACCATTGGCGTGACGACGATTACGATTGAATAAGAACGACTGCCGACCGCCGACGGCAGACCGTTGATCCTTCGACTTTTCGTTGCGCTCACGCGTAGCGCGGTGGTCGGTCGTCTGCGGTCAACGGTCTCATCAAAGGAGCAATTCATGGGGAAAACCATCGAAGCGACATTTCGAGTGCGTTACGCAGAGACCGACGCAAGCGGAGTGGTCTATCATGCGAATTACATCGTCTGGTTTGAGTACGGACGCGGCGAATGGTTCTGGCAGCAAGGACGTGACTATCATCGCGACATTGAGCAGCGCGGCTTCAATTGGCCTGTGGTCGAGTTGGGATCGCGGTATATTTCGCCCGCGCGGTACGGCGATTTATTGATGGTGCGGACGAAGCTGAAAGAGATCAAGAGCCGCGAGTTTACGTTGGAGTATGAGATTTTGAACGCGGAGACCAAGCAATTGCTATGCACTGGCTGGACCAAGCATTTCAATCTCGATGCGAACTGGCGACCGGTGAAAATCCCCGACGACATTCGGGCGATGATGATGGCGTAAACAATTGACGGAACAGCTATACAAGGTGTCATTCTGAGGAGCGGCTTGAAGAGTCTCATTTGAATTCGCAAGTCTGATTCCCTTACCAATTTAATTAAAGCCGCTTGATGACAGGCGCTAAACGAATTGGCGTTAGGCAGGCGTTGAAGACAGGCAGCCGCTGCATCGCCGTCGCCACGCAGCGCTTGAGCCAACGCAGACCGAGT
>JACRMI010000185.1 GCA_016215025.1 Chloroflexota bacterium | reverse complement strand
GCCAAACGCAGGCACGCGGTCTTGCTGCGCGATGACGCTGCCGCTAGAATCGGCGATATGAACAAAGACGGTATAATCTTTTGCAATCTTTTGCGTCGCGCGCCAGTATAACACAACGTGCGACGTTCGCCCATTTTCGACCCGATAACCGGTGAGCGTTGCATCGCCGACGCGTGCGTTCACCGGAATTATTTTCGATTCAAATTCGCGCGGCGTCAAATACAATTGCACACGCAAGGTGCCTGCTTTCATCTCACCGATGCGCTCGTCGTTGCGCGTCAAAAATTTTTCGACGAGATGATCCGAATCCCATTGATCGGGTGCGGCGGGAATGAACCAAATGCGTCGATATTGTGAATTCAATTGCTGTAAACGTTTTTCATCGGTCGGTGTGTACCAATAATCTTTGGGCAGCGTCGTGAGTGGCGTGGTTGTGCCAAGATAGTAGAGCGGCGACATTTCAGTAAAATTTTGAACGACAATGTCGCCGAGCTGTGGGGTAATGTTTCGCATCAAGCCGCGCCAGTCCGGAGCTTTGGCATAGGTCGGATCGAATTGAAAATTGGAGATCGCAAACGCCGACGATGCCGTGAAGAACAAAATCGAAAGGGCGAGCATGGGCACGCGCCAACGCGAGCGCCATTGCCACAATGCCGCGAGTCCAATCGCCAAAACCAAATAATATGCGGGTGCAATGCCGTTGAGATAGCGTTCGAGGAAGAGCGGACGACCAATCGAGATGACGTACAGCGCCAGCGTTGGAACGATGAGATAGAGCGAAAAGAACATTGCGTGCCAGTGATTCTTGCGCGCGACAACAATCAAAATCGCAATGACGACGATCAATAAAGGCAGCCAGGCGATTTGGCGCAGTGTGTCCGGGACTGTTTCGCTCAGCACAAACGCCGAAATCGTCCGACTAAACATGTCGAGAATCGAAACGCTTTGCTCGGCGCTGCCTTCGCCATAGGTCGTTATGCGATTTGTGCCGAACAAGACCCAAGGTGCATACAACGCAACCAGCACAATTTGCGCGCTGATCCAGCGTGCGAGTGTTTTCCAGGACCGTCCCCGCAATGCGAGCGCAAAGACGAAAACGTTTAACGCCGCGAGAATGAAAACATCGTAATAATGCGTGTAGAGACTGGCGAGAGTCGCAAGAACGTACAATGACAAATGGATGTTGGGCGTTGGACGTTGGACGTTAGAAATCAGTTTGCGCTTGTCACGCGACGCTCCAACCTCCAACTTCCAACTTCCAACTTCCAGATTGAGCCATCGCCAGAAAAAAATCAGCGCGAGCAAACTCAGCGCGGGCCACATCGTATAATTGCGCACATCTTGCGAGTGCCAAATTTGATATGGGTTGATCGCGACCAATCCTGCCGCAATAATTCCCACAGTTCCCCGAGTTCCCCCGAGTTCCCTCATTTCCCTAGCCAATCGATATGCGAGTGGCACGCACAGCACGCCGAACCACAGCGAAAAATACCGCGTCACGAATTCGCTGGCACCGGCGATGACGATCCAGACACGCAGCGCGAGATACATCAGCGGTGGATTCGGCTCGATAGTGCTGATGCCTTTCCACAGTCCTTCCCAAGTGCGCTGGACAAAAATCACCGTGAACGATTCGTCGCCGCGCAGCGAGAAATAATCGAGCCGATAGATGCGCAGGATAAATGCAACGAGCGTGATGAGACAAATCAAAATCATCGCGCTTGATTTTTTGTTAGTGGTCGGCAGTCGGCGGTCAGCGGTCATTTTTTCTTTGCAATCGCAATCACGGATAAACCAAACGGTGAATCGATGTGCGCTTCCAATTTGATTTCGATTCCATAAATCACAGATAGTATCGCGTTGAGCAAACGCGGCAATTCTACTTGCAAATCCGATTCTATTGCGCTGCCGTGTTCCAAGATGCGCCGTCGATGCATTCGTCCGACAATCGCAAACGGCAGCAAGAGCGCATTGGTGTGCAAGACGCGCTCGACCTGGAAACCGGCTTGCACTAGTTTGGCGCGCGTGTCGCGGGCAGAGTATCGGCGTTGATGCCCCACGGCTACATCGTGCATACTCCATAGCCATTGATACGCCGGCAGTTGAACGATAAAATATCCGCCTGGCTTGAGTACGCGCGCGACTTGAGCGAACGCGTTCACATCGTCGGGAATATTGCAAATCACGTCGAACGAAACGGCAAGATCAAATGTCTTTTGCACAAACGGCAAATCGGTTACGGACGCCGCAAAGGCATGATCCGGTGCAATACCCCGTCGATGACAAAACCTGAGTGCATCCGGCGAGAGATCGATGCCGATTGCGCGACCGTAATCTTGCAACATTTTCAAGTTTGCGCCGGTACCGCAGCCCGCATCGAGAATTAATGCGTGACGTGAGTCGAGTCGTACATGATGTTTAAGCAAGCTTTTTAACAGCGTTCGCAAGCCACGATACCACCAATAGGCATTTTCGATTTCGAACATGACCCGGTATTCATCCGGTCGCATTAGCATTTCGTCGTTGGTGGTCACATATCCTCTATGGCTTGATTCCGATTTCGCTTAAGATCACAACATCGCCTAACGCATTGCCGGTCGCCGCGTGATAGGGCACGACGACCAATCGATACACGCCGGTTGGCACGGTGGATGGAATGTTCAACAGGCGCTCGTCGACGACGATTTGATGCGGCGACCAGGTCGATGTGCCAGCGCGATTGCCGACTGGAATGGCGTCCCATTGTTCAACCAGTGATTCGGCTGGGTCGATTAGGCGCAGCGACACAGCATAATCTTCGCCGACAGGTTCGTCGATTTGCCAATACAATTTCACTAAAACACGCTGGCCGGATTGAATCGATGGCGGCGTGTCAAAGCCGCGCAAATGCAAGTGTCCATTGAATGCAATGTCGAGTGGATGTCCGATCTCGTTTGGATTGACAATCGGAAGCGCGCGCTCGAATAATGATAACGAAATCTCCGTGCTCGTCCCAGCAAATTTCGCTTCGTCGATTAGGACGCCTTGCGCGTTCAAAATTTTTTCGATCCGATTCTGTGGATCGTCGAAGGGCACATGCATTGCGAGGAACCAAACGCGCGCGTGTTTGGTAAGTGCGTCGCGCACGGCGGCAAGGTCGGCAGCAGGCGAATCGGTTTTGTCGGCGCGCAAGATCGGCAAGGTCGTCATCGGCACGACGTCGCCGGCGTAGTAATGATACAATTCTTCCGTGTGCGGCGAATCGAGAATGAGAAAATCGCCAGGACGCATGCGGTCGCGTAATGACGTCGCCCAGCCGCGATGATCGTCCTTGCCAAAGTGCGGATCGAAATACAAATTGTTGAGTGATTGCATTGCGCCAAATAAAAACACACTGACGCCGATTACGGCCAGTGGACGCAGGATTCGGTGCTGTGCAAGCGTCACAATGCCGGCGGCAACGCCGATGTAAAACGCTGGGCTGAGTGCGATCAGATAGCGAGAATTTTGGTACAGCGGACGGATGACTGATGCGACGAAGACAACTAAGACGGGTATAAGAACATACGCCAAAATCCCAAATCTCAAATCCCAAATCCCAAACAGCGAATTTTGAACGTTGCGCGTGAATTTTGAATTCGCGGATACGACGCCGATGAAAAATAATAGGAGCATCGCCGCATCGATCCACCACACAACGCTGAGATTCACCGTGACACCGACGCTGAATGAGTTGAGTAGGTCGAGTAGAATCGTTTGCAGTGGGACGAACGTTGGACCGAGGCCAACATTGCCTGCCATGCTCGCGAGGATTTGTGGAATTAGAAAAAGTGTCAGCATGAACGGAATGGCGGGCAAGAGAATGAGTGCGCGGCGGCGCGGTGATTGCCAGACGAACAGCGTGATGAGAATGGCGTGGAATGGCAAGAGGAATATTGCGTAGTAATGTGTGTAGACGGCGGCGGCAGCGGACAAGATGTAAACGGCAAAGCAAATTTTGGACGTCGACGAGCGCGGATAAACGCGGATACTTGTTTTATCTGCGTTCGTCCGCGTTTGTCTGCGTCCAATTCCCAGCGCACGCGTTAATGCGTAAACAGCAAGCGTGCTGAAAAACAAAACGAGTGTGTACGGACGTGCCTCTTGCGAAAACCAAACGTAGAACGGTGACAATGCAGCGAGCAACGCCGCGACCAGCGCAACATTGCGTCCGAACCAGCGGTGTGCAAGTGCATAGATCAACGGAATTGTTACAATGTTCGCCATGACCGAGAAATAGCGCAGTGCAAATTCGGTGATGCCAAACGCGCGTACGAGTAGGTTCAAGAAGATGAAATACAACTGGGGCAACGTGTCGATGGTAACGAGGTTTTGGATGAGGATGACGTTCGACAAGACCGCGCCGAGGTCGCGAGTGGCGCGATAGACGCTGAGACTTTCATCCCACCAAATGGCTTGCACGTCGAGGCGATACACGCGCAACGCAAAAGCCAGCAGCGTAATAAGAATCAGCCACACATGTTGATCAATTTGAACCCGGCGAAACAGGCTCGCCGCTGACTGTCCATCTTTCATCGCGCGCGCATTATACCGCGAAAGTCAAACGTGCCAAATTTGGAACATTTGGCACGTTTAGCTCATTGATTTTAGGATTCTGTGTGATGGGAAACACTCGCTGCCGGTTCAGGGCGTTTTTCCAGCGCGGGAACAAATTTTATGACCGGTTCTTTAACGCGTTTGGTCAGATGTTTGACGAGCAATGTGCGTGTCTGCGTACGGGCAAATCCGGCTTGCTCGAGTGCAATCGACATGCCGCCTTCATAGTCGCGAATGCTGCAATAAATCGGATGGTGCGATGCTGCCCACAGCAACGATAGCGCGCCGTGCAACAATAAATCGCTGTGCTCTTGCGCTTGCGGATGCAGACCGAAACGCAACCAGTACGCCGCACGACCCCGCCGCACGCGTACAGCGCCTGCCAGTTCGCCATCGATCTCCAAGATAAAGCCTGAACTGCGCGATTGATCCCACCAATCGCCCATCTTACCGCCTTGACCTTCCGGCGATAACATCCCTTCGGCGATTTGCACCGGACGAGGTGTCAACTCCGTATAAAGGCGCAACAGATTCCAGCCATCACGCGCACGTTGATGCCGCAACAAGCTGGATTTTGATAAACCCTGGGGCCAGTCGGTCAAGCAGTAAATATCCTCATGCGCGTACGAGGAAAACCCAGTTTGTCGAAAAACTTCTTCGATGCCATTGCCGCTGGGGACTTGGGCAAACAAACGTTGTCCGCCATGCGATCCGATCTTGTGCGCGCATTCGGCGAGCAAGCGATACCAAATCGAGACCGCGTCGTTGTCTTGATCGAGCGAGGGTGAGAGATAAACGACATCGGCTTCCGGGCGACCCCGGCGACCGCGTGCTTGCAGAAAGCCCACCGCGCGCGAACGGTCGAGTGTGTTCGAGTACAACACCAACGTGTCCGCGCCAATTGCGCTCCCAGGCAAATGCGCCGATAGCGCAGCTTGCAAGGGCGTGTGGGGCCAGAGTGCCGCGCGTTCGAAATCCAATTGGATTCCGTATGCCTGTAGTCGCTGGATGGCGCTCAAATCGTTCATACCAAGCAAACGTCTCACAAAAGACTCCTGTTTCCAAAAACCATTGTAGCGCAATCGATTCGAAAATACAAGACTTGACACTCTCATGAATCCGCGCTAGTATTTGGGTAGATAATTTGGAGGAAAATGACTCTGGAATCCAGTGACCTGGCTCGACAGATTGTAGATATTATATCGGATAAAAAAGGATCGGATATTCTCATGCTTGACACCCGCCCGGTCTCTTTTATTTCCGATTTTTTTGTGATCGCGACCTGTGATAGTGATCGCCAGACCAAAGCCATCGCCGATGACATTCAAAAGCAATTGAAGAAGGAATCGATTTTGCCGCTGGGCGTTGAAGGCACACCGGATTCCGGCTGGATGCTGATGGACTATAACGGCGTCATTGTGCATTTGTTCAGCCCGGCGATGCGCGATTTTTATCGCTTGGAAAAATTGTGGGACCATGCGCCGGTCGTGGTGCGAATGCAATAATAGTGGTCGGTGGGTAGTGAACAGTGAACAGAAAAGCGATGCAGGGTTTGCTGCATCGCTTTTGATTATTCTGACCACTGACCACTATCCACTACTCACTATTCGTTCACCCAGCGATCAATCTCGCGCGTGTAAGCTACCAACTCTTCCGGCTTGAACCACAATGCGATTTCTTTCTCGGCGGTTTCCGGTGCGTCGGATGCGTGAATGAGATTGCGCAAGCCCATCATCGCATAATCGCCGCGAATAGTTCCGGCAGCGGCTTCCCAAGGTCGTGTTGCGCCGACCATCGCGCGGACGGCACCAATCGCTTCGTGTCCTTCCAGCACCATGACGACCACGGGGCTGGAACCAATGTAGGTTACGAGACCTTCGTAAAAGAATTTGCCTTTGTGAACCTCGTAATGCTTTTCCGCGAGTTCACGGCTGACCTGTTCCATCTTGAGCGCGAGAATTTTGAATCCGCGTTCTTCAAAGCGTGCGAGAATTTTTCCGACCAACCCGCGCTGCACTCCATCGGGCTTGACGATTACAAGTGTGCGTTGCAAAACGACCTCCATGGAAAGAGAATTGCACCGTCACCCTGAACGGAGTGAAGGGTCTCGCCGTGCACGGCGAGACCCTCCGCGTTGGCTCCACTCAGAATGACAGCGTGTTTATTTCGGGGTATGCTCTAGCACGAACCGATATTGTTCCAGTGCTTCGTGCAATCGATCTGCGCGAGCGTAGGCATCGCCCAGGATGCGGTGGGCTTCGAGCGGCGCATCCAAGCGCTGCTGAATCAACGCCTCCAAATCATCGATCACTTGATTGGCTAGACGTGGCGCGCGCTGAACGATGTAATCATATTCTTTCATTGCCTCGTCCAGACGATTGGCGGCGCGATGCTCACGGGCGGTCGTAAGGTTGGTGTATCCTTTAGGTTGACGCTTGCCTTTTGGCGCTGCCTTTTGCGCGCGCGGCGTTTCGACAATAGCTGGCTCAGCGGCAACCGGCTCCGGCACAGGTGTTGGCGAGGGTTGCGCTGCTGGCTTTGGTGTGATAGGCGCGGCTTCAACCGGCGTTGCTGGCGCAATCTCTTCCGTTCTAGTTTCCTCGATTGGCTCTGTCGATTGTTTCAGGTTTTCTAACCACGCTGGCAGCGGCGCGGTTGAGGGTAGTTCAACCGCTTGAACCGGTTCCACGGATGGCTGCTCTTTAATCACCGGTTCTTCCGCGACAGGTGCGACTGGTTTTTCTGCGATCCACTCCGGCAAAACTTGTTCCGGAGTTTTCTCCGGCTCTTGCGCCGTTTCCTCAATTGTTGCTGGAGTTACTGGTTCCGGTTTCGCTGGCTTTTCTGCCATCCAAGCAGGCAAGTTCTCTTCCGCCGATTTCTCCGGTTCGGTTGGCGCTTCTTTAGGAATCCAGGATGGAGTCGGTTTTTCAGTTTCTACCGGCTTGGTCGCCGATGTGTCTGCCATCCAAGCGGGCAAATCCTCTTGCGGAAATTTTTCCGGCTCGGCGGGTTTTTCTTTAGGAATCCAAGACACCGCTGACTTTTCGGGTTCTATGGGCTTGGTCGCCGATGTGTCTGCCATCCAATCCGGCAAATTTTCTTGAGCCGATTCCGGCGTTATCGATTCGGACGGGGTCTCTTCTGGTTTCGCTGGCTTTTCTGCCATCCAAGACGGCAGCGTTGTTTGATCAGCATCTTTGGTTGGTTCTGACTTGGTAAGCTCCTGCAACCAAGATGGCAGAGATTCTTCCTTGACTTGGGCTTGCTCAGCGGTCGTTTCTTTCGGAAGCCATGAAGGAGTAGCAGGTTCGGTTGGCTTTTCAGATTCAATGGTCGGTGAAACTTCTAACCACGAGGGCAATTCCTGAGTGGATTCAACTTCTGTAGTTAATTTGTCCTCAACCACTGGTTGCGTTGTCTCTGCCGCTTGCTCTGCGGTTAGCTCGGCAGATTCGACATTTTCTTCGGCTGCGGCTTCCACACCTTGGCGTAATTGCATCAGCCAGGAAGGTTGCTCCGCCGTCGTTTGTTCCGCTTCTTTTGTTTCAGGAAATGGAGTTTGCAACCATGGTGGTAAATTCGTTGGCTCTACATCGGGCTTGACCGACAATTCAGCAGCACTTGCCGGCGAGGCTTCGGTCACGCTGGGCATTTCCGTTGCCAATTGTTCAGACGGAAATTCAGTCGACGTTGCAGTCGAAGCAATTTGCGCTTCGGTCTCGCTCGTAGTAAAGATATCGGGCATTGCTGTGATGCTCGGCGCTGGGCCGGATTTTGTTTCGACGTAACGTGGCACGAATGCTTTGAGCGGAGTGAGTGGCGAATCCGATCCCATCAATCGAATGGCGGCTTGGTTGGTAGGATCGAGCAATTGAACGCGATGGAGATAATGTTCGCTTTCGGGTAATCCGACTTGTTTCCATGCCGTGCCCAAAATCAGATTCGCTTTGATGCAATACGGCAGTTGCTCCAAAATACTTTGCGCCACTTGAGTGGCTTCGCTGAGACGCCCCATGCGCCATAACGTTTCTGCGAGCGCGACCCGGATGTCATAGCGCGAAGGCACTGTGGCAATGATTCCGCGGAATTCCTGAAGCGCGTGCGCGTACAATCCTTCTTGCGCATAAATGCGCGCTAAAGCGCCAGGCGTCAACTTGAGTCGCGCATGGGCTTTGATATCGGCTTCGTTGTACAGCCGTAATAATTCTTTTTGCAAATCCGCATTGCCGGGCGCAAGTTCGTAAGCGCGTTCCAAGTGCCAAATGGCTTCGTTGATCAACTGCTGACGTTCAAAGATGATCGACAAACCCGTGTAGGCAACGATATTTTCCGGATCGGCGCTCAGCACACGGCGAAACAAATCCTTGGCGCTATCCAAATCGCCTTTTTCCAAATAAGCTTCGCCCATCTGGCGATACGCATCGATATACTTTGGATAATGCGCCAAAATGTGCTTGCAATGCGCAATTGCTTCGTCGTTGTGATCCTGTTTAATTAACTCGCGAATCTCGTCTGTGTATGCGGGGAGCGTAACCTGATCGTCCACGCGTGCCTCCATATTGAATCACGCGATATTATCTATCAAAGATTCAAAATAGTCAATAAAACCGTCGGCTGATCCTTGGTATTGCACGAGTCGATGCGAGGTGCTCGACTGTGTTTTGGTTACCGACGTGTCGCAGGTTATACCAGCCGATGCAGCCCGCGTAATTGCTCAATATAGTCGCTAATATCCGTGTCGGCATGGGACGATGCGCCCAACGGGTCAGGAATTTCCGCATCGCCGAGGAGCGCACGAAAGGTTGCTGCGACGCCGTGCGTGAGTGCCGGTAAACTATAACCCCCCTCCAGCGTAAATACGATTTTTCCATCGCAATGCGCCTGCGCCATTTCGACCAGTGTGCGCGCGAGCGAACCGTAACCGGCTACGCTCAAATTTTCCGCAGCGAGCGGATCACTCCAATGCGCGTCGTATCCCGCCGATACGAGCATCAATTGCGGTTGATAACGGTCTGCCAACGGAAAAAACAAATCGTCAAAGATGCGTTGATAACCTTCATCGCCCACGCGCGGAAGCAATGGCACATTGACGGTGTAGGTGCGCCCATCGCCCTCGCCGATTTCATTCCAATCGCCGGTGCCGGGATAATGCGGGAACTGATGCGTCGAACAATACAGCACGCGCGACGTGTTGTAGAAAATGTCTTGCGTACCGTTGCCGTGATGCACATCGAAATCGACAATCATGATGCGGTCCAATTTGTGCTGCATGATCGCGTGTTGCGCGGCGACGGCGATGTTGTTGAACAAACAAAATCCCATCGGACGAGAGGGTGTCGCATGATGTCCGGGCGGACGCACGAGCGCAAACGCATTGTTGACTTGTCCCGCCATCACCGCGTCCACCGCGCGCACGACTGCGCCCGCCGCGAGTAACGCCGCATCGAATGAGCGCGTGTTGGCGTAGGTGTCTGCGTCAAAATGACCGCCGCCGCGCGCGACGAGTTCCTTGACGCGGGCTATATGATCGGCGGAGTGGACTGCGGCAAGCTGGGTGTCGGTCGCTGGCACAGGCTCAAGCGAAACGAGTCGGGATAATAAATCGCTTTCACCTAGCCCGCGCATAATTTCGCGCAGTCGTTCGGGTGATTCGGGATGATACGCTTCTTCGTGTTCCAGAAAAATCGGCGAATTCAAATAAGCAGTTGTCACAAGGTCTCTCCATTCCAGATGGTCACGCGATTTCGTCCATCGTGTTTGGATAAATAGAGCGCTTGATCGGCGTGTGAAATGAGTTTGCTAAAATCGACTGTGTCTTTATCTACCGCTGCGACTCCAAGACTAACAGTCACATGAATTTCTTGAGCGTCTGCTTCTACATAGCAATCCTCAATCGCGGTGCGCAATCGTTCGGCGACCAAAGATGCTAATGGGGCTTCTGTCTCTGGTAAGAGAACGACAAATTCTTCGCCGCCGTAACGCGCCGCCGTGTCGCTGTCGCGTAAAAAATGTCGCAATACTTGAGCAATCTCGCGCAGGACTCGGTCCCCGATGGTGTGACCGTAACGATCGTTGACGGGTTTGAAATGATCAATGTCCAACATCACAATAGATAAAGGACGTCCAAAACGATGCGCGCGCGCGACTTCGCTCTCTCCTTTTTCGAACAAGAGCCGCCGATTGGGCAAACCGGTCAACTCATCGGTGATGGCGAGGCGTTGCACTTGTTCATAGAGCTGCGAGTTCTGGATGACGATGGCGACCTGGGCGGCGAACATTTCGAACATGCGAATTTGTTGCTGTGAGTAAGCATTCGGTGTATAGCTCTGTACCGACATGACGCCCAGCACATGATCGCGCAGAATGAGCGGCACGCCGAGATACGCTCGCGCTTTTGCGCCGACGGTGCGATTAGGTGCAACCGGAGGTGGATGGCTGGTGTCGAGGGAATCAGGCAAATACAATGTCTTGCGCGTTCGGATGAGATAGCCGCTCAAGCCAGGACGTTCGCGAATGTCACGCAGTGGAGTATGCAACGCCTCGTCAAGGTCTTTGAAATAAATGACGTTAAGCTCATGCGTCGATTCATTGTAGAGTCCGACGTAAAAAACATCGGCGGAACCAATTTGCTTGCATTGTTCATGCAACGTCGGCAGCAGGCGATCCATGCCCAAACCCTCGGTGACTGCCAAGCTGATTCGATTGAGCGCCGCCATTTGTTCCACCGCGCGACTCGTTTCGCCATAAAGTTGAACGTTGCGAATCGCGACGCTCACATTCGCGGCAATCGTCGTCCATAATCGAACATCATTCTCGCTAAACGCATTTTCTTGCTCGTAATTTTGCGCGCTGAGGACGCCGATCACTTGATCGCCGATCATCATGGGCACGCCGAGCCACGATTGCGGACGTCCCTTGTGTTTCGTTGATTCGATTCGAACGACACCCATTTGTTCGCTTTGGGTTGCATAATCCTGATTGATCAAAAGCGATTGGCGATTGCGAATGACGTGTGAAGTTAATCCTTGTCCCAATGCAAACGGTGCGATTTGCTCAAATTCATCATAAATCCGGCAATACGGCATGTGAATCAAATTCGTTTCCGCATTATACAAAGCGATAAAGACGCTGTGGGCATTTAGGATTTGCCGGACCTTTTCGCCAGTGGCGTGAAGCATCGTAGCGAGATCGACGTGCGACGCCAGGATTTGGCTGATTTCGTTGATGGTCCTCAACTCGCTGAGATGTTGCTTGAGTTCTTGCTCGGCTGCTTTTAGTTCGGTAACGTCGCGCAAAACGACGAGTCGTCCCGACGGTTTTTCGTGGCGGTCCCGCAGCGTCGAAATCCGCAAATCAAAATGTCGCGGCGGAATGTCATTGGTCGTTAGTTCGGTTTGCACATAAGGTGTTTTCCAAAATTGGTCGATCCATTTGCGCGACTGTGCCAGTGCTACTTGAGCGGGTTGTCCGAGCAGGGCGGCACGCTCTTGTTTAAAAAATTGCAACGCCGCCGAATTAATATCGATGATGCGATTGGCGCGATCGATGACCATCACGCCATCGGTCATATTTTCAATCAGAGCGTCGCGTGCAATTGGTTGCAAGTCAAGCATTCGATACTGAATAATATTAAATGCTAACAAGGTGCCGGTGAATGCGAATGAAAGCAGCGACAGGTCCAAGCCGGGCGCGGGACTAAGATCGAGCATGTACAAAATATTCCCGACCCAGGGCGGAATCGTTGCAATTAATATCAGGAGAGCTTGACGGCGATAAACGTGAGAAAAACGCAGAGCGAATTGAATTAATGCGAGCGTGCCTGCAAGAACCAGGAGATAGTAATAAACTGCCGCTATCCAAATTCCAATGCCATGCCCATAAACGACGAGATTGTTTCCGGCGGGACTAGGGGTAAAGCTTGTCCAAATGAGGTGATGCGTTTCATTCGTCAGCGCAAGCACTAACGTAAACGTGGGAATAAGACAGAGGAATGCCAGTGTGCGGGGATGGGGCCATTGGGTTTGATTGGCGTACTCTAGCGCAAAAACAAGAAAGCAGACGGGCGCATAGACCATGCCCACGTATTCGATTTTCGCCCATAAAATCTTGTCAGGCAGAGCAATGACCGCGAACTCAAACGCAGTCGCCAGCGACCATTCGGTAATGGCAAAAAGCATTAACGCAATGGGCAAGCCACCGGGAGTTTTGCGATACTTGAAGGCGACCGCTCCAACTAGTGCCGTAATACAAGCTACCAAGATCATCGCCAGCACATAAGGTGTGATGACCCAGTTCACAGTTTACTCTTTTCTATGCTTTGTGCGCCACACAACGCCAACCGGATAGCCTATCATTTTGGCCATATCGCCGGTCACACGGATAACAGGAACCCAGCCAATCGCGCTCAATCGCTCGATCCAATTAAGTGCTCTTAGCATTGGCATCAAACGTTTGTAGGGCGTAAAGAACATGAACACGGCGGCGAGTGCCCATAGGGGCAGAGAAACGAGCGGCGCGAAAATGGTCAGGAGAACGACGAGGGGCAATGCGATCCAGTACGTCGCGTATCGAATGAGATGACGTTTGAAAAACAAATTGGCTTTGCCATCGCCGCGCGCATAGCGATAATATTGTTTGAAAAACGCGCGCAAGTTTGCGCGGGGACGAAAATGCGCCACCGCGCCGGGCGCAAAAGCGAAACGGTAACCGGCGTCGCGCAAGGCAAAATCGAAAAGCAAGTCTTCGCAATAATCGAGCCACTCTGGATAACCTTGCACCTTTTCCCAGGCGGCTTTGCGAAACGCAATCGACCGGCTCGACGGTTGAAATTTTTCGGGATGAATATCGGCGAGGGCAGGTAGTGTGGTTGCCGCCAGTGCTGTCTCGAATGCGCCATGCGGGTCGGGGACAAAAAAACCGGAGACGACATCCGCAGACGACGATCTTCCGGCCAAGGGAGCAATCAGGGTTTTGACCCAGTCGGGTTCGAGCCATACCCCCGCATCGGTGGAACAAATCACGGTGCCGGTTGCGGCGCCGATGGCAGCGTTCCGCCCTTGGGAGATATTCGCCCCAGGTGACTCAATCACTCGCAGGGATAAGCCCCAGGGATTCTTCCGCAAGGTCTCCAAGGTGCCATCCGTCGAGCCACCATCGACGATGACAATCTCGTCGGGCGCGCAACTCTGAGCAGCCACCGAGTCCAGCAATCGTCGGATGGACTCGGCTTCGTTCTTGATAGTAACAATCAAAGACACTCGCATGGTTTCATTATATCAAACATTGTCCAAAAACAGAATTGATGGTATACTTTGGATGGTATACACGCCCGCAAAGCCAGCGGCGCTCTTCAAATCGTAGGAAGGACGCCGTTGTTTTATTCGTGTTCCAAAATCATTTTGGGGCGGGAGGTTTTAGGTGAGTCTAGTTCTTAGCTTGGTTTATTTTTTGATTGGTTTGGTGTTGGCGATTTATGGGTTCAACCTCGTGTTGACCACTTGGCTCTATTGGCGAAAACGAAATGAAACGATTGAAACGCCCAAACTGACAGACTACCCGCGTGTGACGATTCAATTGCCGATGTATAACGAACTGTATGTTGCCGAGCGTCTGATCGATGCAGCAGCGGTAATTGAATGGCAGCCGGATCGATTGCAAATTCAGGTGCTGGATGATTCTGATGACGAGACCATCACCCTGGCTCAGGCTAGGGTAGACTATTGGCGCAAGCGAGGAGTCGATATCGGTTATCACCGGCGGACGGACCGCTCTGGCTTTAAAGCGGGTGCGCTGGCGGCGGGTCTCAAAGAGGCAACTGGGGAATACATCGCCGTGTTCGACGCCGATTTTGTGCCATCGCCGGATTTTTTGCAAAGGACGATTCCGCACTTTTTTTCGCAGGCGAACGTCGGCATGGTGCAAACGCGCTGGGGGCACTTGAATACCACCTATTCGGTGCTGACGCAAGCCGAAGCGCTTGCGCTGGATGGACATTTCGTCGTAGAGCAAACAGCACGCTCGCGCAACGGCTTGTTTTTTAATTTCAACGGCACCGCCGGAGTCTGGCGACGCGTCTGCATCGACCAAGCGGGGGGCTGGCAAGGCGACACCCTCAGCGAAGACCTCGATCTGAGCTATCGCGCGCAAATGCTCGGCTGGAAATTTTTGTTCTTGCCGGATGTGGTTTCGCCGGCAGAGTTGCCGCCGCAGATTCATGCGTTCAAGCGCCAACAATTCCGCTGGGCAAAAGGCTCGACGCAGGTATTACTTAAACTGGGTCCACGCGTTTTGACCGATTCAACCCTGCCGCTTTTTAAACGGATTGAAGGTTTCTTGCACTTGTCGGGTTATCTGATGAACCCGTTGGTGGTATTCGCGTTGCTTGTGCTCGTTCCGCTGATGGCGGTCAACGCGCAAACACCCGACGTCATGTTTTACTTTACGTTCGCGATGTTGGGTCCCATTGTTCTCTATGGGATCTCGCAACGAGCGCTCTACCCTAAAGATTGGCTCAAGCATTTTCGATACTTTGGCGTGTTGCTCTTAATCGGCACGGGCATCGCGCTGAATAATTCGATTGCCGTGATCGAAGCGATCACGCGGCGCGGTAACACGTTTCGCCGCACGCCCAAGTTCTGCGTCGAACGGGAAGAGGATGCGTGGAGCGCCAAGCAGTATGTGCTGCCGTTAGGTTGGGAAGTGGTCGGCGAGTGGTTTCTTTCTCTCTATGCGGCTGTCGGCGTGGGCGTCGCTTGGAGTCACCATTTGTATTGGACGCTGCCGTACATGATCCTCTACATGTTGAGTTTTGCCTTCGTTGGCGGTCTGAGTCTCTGGCACGCTGGTAATTTCAGATTTCAGATTTCACGCGAGGCGTTCAAATTGAACTATGAAAACAGAACAGTCGATTCAGGTTAAATACCCGAACCGACTGTTCTTAAATCTGAAATCTGAAATTACGCGCGGGGTTTCATTGCGCGGGCAATCGCGTCCTTTTCTTCGGTCGTCAGCGTGTACGTCGATTGTCCCCCGATTACCGGTTTGGCGTATACGCGCACATCCATCCGCGAGTGCAAGGCGCTGATGACCGCGCCATCGGCATGATCGTCGAGAATTGCCATCACAAAACTTTGGTCGCCGCCTTTATCGGAAAACGGATTAAAGCGGATGACGCCCACATGCTGAATAAGATACGGCAGCTTGACCTCGACGCCGGCGACGCGGCTATCCATGCCGTGCGCCAATCGTTCGACCTGGTCCATGCGCGCGACAAAGTCCATCAGCGTCGCTTCGAGGTCTGCCCCACCTCGTCCGGTCATCAAGAGTCGAAATGAATTTGCTAACTGGCGATAGCGATATTCGGTATAGGCGAGCCAGCCACCTAGGATCAAAATAAACAAGAACAGGATGATGATAGCGATGAATTCCAAATTGTCCTCCGCAAGTGCTCGCATTTTAACCTGACTGTGCTAGAACGTCAAGAGGAAACATGAACAACACAATGGTGCTTTTTACACGATTTGGCATGGGCGATGCACCCGTTGCGCTTCAGCAAAAACTGGCGGGCATCTTTTTGACCTTACTCGGCAAGGAGACACCGCCGGGCGTTATTGCATTTTACGGCGACGGCGTCAAGCTCACCTGCGATGGTTCGCCGATGCTCGATCAATTGCGCGCACTCGCCGACCAAGGCTCGCGGCTCATCATTTGTCAGACCTGTCTTGAATCGTTCGGGCTGCGCGATTCGGTGCGCGTTGGCATTGTCGGCGGCATGGGCGACATCGTTGCGGCGATGAACAGCGCAGCCAAAGTTATCAGCGTATAAATTTACCAAGGCATAAAGAGGACGCGAACAAACGCGGACGAACGCGGAATAAGATTTTGTAGAACTTTTGCTCCAAGCGAGTTTTTGCCTGTCACCCTGAGCGAAGCGAAGGGTCTCGCTTTGCAAAAAACGAGACACCTGCATGACTGTGGCGCACTTTGCCACAGCCACGTGCGGTGCAAGTGTGCTTCCCTCCGCTCACGCCAGAGGCGTGACAAGCGAAAGTCCTATTTTGTTTTCTTCGTGCCTTTGCGCCTAGGTGATTCAAGGGATTAAGTGTCAGGTGTCATGAGTTCGTGAACACTTTTGAGTCAAGAGTTCGTGAACGGTTTAGGTCAACCAAGGGTCAAGAGTTCGTGAACATGCGCCATACTCTCTCCAAGGAGGGAGTATGGATGAAAAACTGGAACGTCGCTT
>JACRMI010000194.1 GCA_016215025.1 Chloroflexota bacterium | reverse complement strand
CTTCTGGGGACCGTTTGGCGATGCGGCGACGAAGATTTTCGAAGGCAAGTCGCAGCCCGCGGATGCGATCAAGGAAGCGTGCGCGGCGATGAACAAAGCCAACAAGATCGACACGGGCGCGGTGGCGTCCTCGTCGTCGGCAGCTCCTGCGCCTACTGCAGCTTCCTCCGCTTCGAGCGCCGCGCCAGCCGCAACCGTTCTCACGATCAACTTGCGCAAGGGTGCCAAGTGGAGCGATGGCACTGACTTTACATCGAAAGATGTTCTCGGTACATGGAACATTCTTTGGATGCAAAGTAGTTCGTCATGGAATTCTTTGAACGACGTTACTGCTCCGGATGCTCAAACCGTTGTGTTTAGCATCAAGACTCCTGGTCCTGCGATTCTGGATACGATCATTCGCTCGACCACGACTCGTCCTTATTCGCAGTACGGCAAGTGGATGGACGCTGCCGCCGGATTCCGCAAGAACAATACCGACCGCAAGAGCGCCGATGTAACCAAGACGCTCGACGAAATGAATGCGTTCCGCCCGGCAAATGGTGTCGTGTATGGTCCTTACAACATCGATCCCAAGCAAGTGACCGAAGCGCAGTTCACGATGGTCAAGAACGCCACCGGCTTCAACGCCGACAAGATCGATTTTGACAAAGTGACGGTGTATTGGGGCGATACAACTCAAGACATGCCGCTCTATCTCTCTGGCGACATGGACTATTCGTCGAACGCGTACAGCCCGGCGAATCTTCAGACACTTCGCGCGCTTGGCAACCAAATCCAAGTTCTCGGTGGTCCTGGCACGAACGGACCTGGCATCTACTTTAACAACGATGTCTATCCGTTCAATCGCAAAGAAGTTCGCCAAGCATTTGCATACGCGATTGACCGTGTGCAAAACTGTACGGTCGCGTTTGGTGATTCATGCCGTCCAGTCAAGTACGAAGTTGGTTTCACCGATGCGGCCGTACCGACCTGGTTATCGACGGACCAAATCGCTAAACTCAACACCTACGATTACAATCCAACCAAAGCCGAAGCGCTGTTGACCGGCATCGGTTTCAAAAAAGGTTCGGATGGAATCTGGGTCGACGACAAGGGCAAGCCGATGGCATATGAATTGATCGTGCCGGCTGATTTCACCGAATATCTCGCGTCGTCTGAAAACGTTGCACAACAGTTGAAGAAATTCGGCATCAACATCACGGTCAAACCCTATCAATCATCGGAACGCAACAATATCCACAAAGCAGGCAAGTATCAAATTTCGATGGATATTGGTTTCCGCTTTACGTATTTCCACCCGTTCGTTTCGTACGATTACAATTTGCGCCCCGGTATCGGTTTCAAGAATGATCCGGAAGGTCCCGAAGGCGCACGCGGTATCAATCTGCCGTACGCTCAAAAGACCGCCGACGGAAAATCGATCAACATCAAAGAGTGGGTCGATAAGATGTCACAAGGTTTCGATGCCAACGCGCAGAAACCGTACGTCGCCGATGTGGCATCGTTCTTTAACGACAGCTTGCCCGTGCTTGAAATGTTCGAACGCTACTTGACCGATCCCATCGACACCAAGTCGCGTGTGACGGGCTGGCTCCCAGCCGACGACAAGATTTACAAGAACAATCAAAACAATTCGCCCGTGGCGCGGCAGTTCTTGAGCGGCACGCTCAAACCGAGCGCGACGAACAAGGCGAAAGAATTCAAGACCTCGTATCCGTACACACAACCGCCGAAAGCGAACTATAACCTCTACTCGACGGACACGATCTTGACGAACGGCTCTGTGTTGAGCAACTTCCTCTATCCGCCGCTCACGTACTATGATGTGAACGAAGGCAAGTACGTTCCATTCTTTGCGGAAAACTGGAGTATCAAGTAAAGCATAAAGCATAAAACGTGAAACGTGATGCGTGATTCATGGTGCGTGATTGCATCCATGAGTCACGCATCACACTTGAACCATCATGTCGAAATTATCCATCGCTTTATTCATCGTTTTTCTCACAGCTTGTACATCGGCGAGTACGACTCCAGCCGGTGTGCTCCCAACTCCAACTTCTAACATCCAATTTCCAGCTTCTAACATGCAATCTCCAACTCAGGTTCCGCCTATGCCATCTCCAACTTCCACGCTCCGCGTCCAACCTCCAACGTCCAACGTCCAATCCCTAATCTCTTCCATGACGCTCGAGCAAAAAGTCGGTCAAGTCATGCTCGTCGGATTCGATGGGACGACGCTCGCGCCAGAATTTCGTGACGACCTCACCCAATTGCACATCGGCGGCGTGATTTATTATGAGCGCAACGTGCAATCGCCGAGCCAAGTCGCGCAACTCAACGGCGAACTGCAGAAGCTCGCTAAGCAAAACGGTGATCCCGCGCTCTTTCTCACTATCGATCAAGAGGGCGGCATTGTCACACGGATGCGCGAGAACAAGGGCTTTGTCGAATTTCCTGGACAGATGGCAATCGGCGCAACGGGCGATGCGAATAACGCGCGTCGCATCGCACAAGCCATGGCGAGCGAGATGCTTGCGCTCGGATTCAACATGGACTTGACGCCTGACCTCGACGTGAACAACAATCCGTCGAATCCCATTATCGGCACGCGTTCATTCGGCTCCAACCCAAAGCGAGTTGCGGAATTGGGGACGGCGTTTATCGACGGAATGCAAAGCGCGGGCATGATCGCCATCGGCAAACATTTTCCGGGGCACGGCGATACCGGCGTCGATTCGCATATTTCTTTGCCAACGGTTCCGCATGATCGCGCGCGTCTTGAGTCGGTGGAATTTGTGCCGTTCAAAGCGGCGATGCAAGCGAACGTTGCAGGAATCATGTCGGCGCACATCACTTTTCCTGCGATCGATTCAACGCCGGGCTTGGCGGCAACACTTTCGCCCAAGGTCCTCACCGATTTGATTCGCGGCGAAATGAAATACGACGGGCTGGTGATGACGGACGAACTGACGATGGGTGCGCTCGCGACGAGCGGCTATCCTGCGCCGCAAGCGGCGTCCGCTGCGCTCAAAGCAGGCGCGGATATTTTGCTTTTCCAAACCGGTTACGCGATGCATCGCCAAGTCCACGCCATGCTCGTCGATCATGTCAAGCGCGGCGTGATTCCGCAGGCACGCTTGGATGAAGCGGTGCGGAGAGTTTTGTCGGCAAAAGAAAAATTTGGGCTATTGACCGCCGACGGCAGACCGCCGACCGCCAATATTGCATTGACGGCGGCGAAAACGATTTCGCGCGAAGTAGCGCTGCAAGCGGTGACGCTCGTCCGCGATGATGCTAAACTTGTGCCGCTCAAGCCCGATGCAAAATTGCTCGTCGTCGAAACAGGCGCGTACGGCTTGGGCACGTTGCTAGGCGCGACGACGATGCAAGTTGCGGCAAATACCAAGAAAAGCGAAATCGATTCGATATTGCAAATTGCCAAAGAGGGTCGCACGGTTATTATTGCGACGAGTGATGCGGCGCGAAATCCCGGACAAGTCGACTTGGTCGCCACGTTGAAAAGCGTCAATGTACCGACGATCATCATTGCCACGCGTTCGCCGTACGACATCATGTATCTCAAAAATGTGACGACGTATATCGCCACCTACGGCAACAATCCGCCGATGATCGAAGCAGTTGCAGCGGTGCTGACCGGCAAAGTGAAGGGGCAAGGCAGGCTGCCGGTGGAAATTCCGTGATAAGTGAAACGTGATGCGTGATGCGTGTTCCGTTTACATTACGCAACACGCAAGACGCAACACATGCAATGAAAGTTAATCGTGCTACGCCTATTCAACAACTCTGACATCTTTTCTATCGTCTCAATCTGGAACGACGCTTGCGGCCCCGATCTCGCCATCACGCCGCGCTTTGTCGAGTACAACACGCGCCCAGCCACCGGCGTGATTCAATCGGGATACATCGCGCTGCAAGATGGTCAACCGGTCGGTTTTGTATTGGCGAGCACGTTGCCCAACAATCCGACGGTTTCTCCGCCACAGCTAGGTTGGATCGATGCGCTTGCGGTTCTACCGAGCGCGCAAAAGCAAAACATCGGCAGCGAGTTGCTTGCTGCGGCTGAAGACTGGCTGCGCGCGCAAGGTTGTTCGCGTTTTCGACTGGGCGGCAGCTTGAAACCGTTCATCCCCGGTTTGCCCGTTGAATTGAACGATGAGGATTTCTTTCGCAAGCGTGGTTACGGCGGCGACAAAGTCGATTGGGATTTTGCAAGCGATTTGGGAAACTATGTGCGACGCACTCATCCTGAGCGGAGCGAAGCCAAGTCGCAGGATGAGTCGCACGTGACGATTCGTCCCGCGCAACCGGGTGATGAATCCACAATACTAGAATTCTTCAAGCGCGAATTTCCCGGTCGTTGGCAATTTGAATTTCAAGAATTTCTAAACGAACAGGGACGAATCACTGATTACCACTTACTGATTACCAATCGGGTAGACGGTTTCGCGCGCTTGACCTTTGAAGATTCGGAGCGACCTATCGAGCGATTCTACATGCAGCGCTTGCCGAAACCCTGGGGACAGTTGGGTCCTATCGGCGTGAGCAAAGACACGCGTGGCAAAGGATTTGGCGGCGCCTTGCTCGACGCGGCGCTCTATCGCTTGCATGAGCAAGGCATTCGCGGCTGCGTGATCGATTGGACGAGCTTGGCAGAATTCTACGGCAAGTTTGGTTTCAAACCGTATCGCAAATATCTAATGCTGATCAAAAGTTGACTGCAATAAAAAGACGAGTCGCCGAGTTGAGCGACTCGTCTTTTTGTTTTTGGTGAACTAGTACCCTCGGCTATGGTCGGCCATAAATGACCATGACTATCATCTTATTGTTTGCAATTCGCCATTCGCTATAATGCAAGCGTAGGTTAATAACACGTTCCGAAAAAGCAAATTCAGCAAAAGCTGGAGACGCAAAGCAACGGACCTAAAACATTCGTGCACCGACACAAAGTTTTACGATTCAGATCGCAGTGAGCGTTTTGTGTCAATGCACGAGTCATGGCCGCCGTGCTGCCGAAGAATCCTAGATGAAAAATCTATTATTGATAATTACCCGCTTCGGCAATCGGAGCGGGTTTTGTTTTTGGAGGAGGATTTGATGCGGACCCGAGTACTTGCCCTCATTCTTCAGTTTGGGTTTATTACATTCGCGCTTGGCGTGTTCTTGACGATTGTATCCGCCGCTCAAGCTCAAGGACCGGTTGACACTTGCAGCGGGGGCGTTTTGTTCACCGACGCTTTTGGCAAAACGTATTGCATCTCTCAGCCCGATTCGTTCAAGAGCGCCACCCGCCAGACCAATGCTCCGCTTGCTTCAACTCCTCCCATCACTACGGCTCCAACTCCCGTCATTTGCGATGGCGATGGCTCAAGTGGTTATCGCGTTCAAGTGATTTACGCGTACATCAGTACACGAGCCAGTCGATTTGCGACCTATCGCACCTCACTTCAGCAATGGGCATATGATGCCGATAAAGAATTTTTCGATAGTGCGGCAGCCACGGGCGGCGTTCGGCATGTTCGCTACGTCACCGAGAATGTCCGTGGAAGCTGCTATCCGCTCGTACTAGAAGTGGCTCTCTCGCCAACGGCTTTGCAAGGGACGGGCGCGCAGCGATTCAGTCAGATGATTTCCGAGATTCAAAGACTGGGATACAGATCGCAAAGCCGCGATTACATGGTCTTTGTCGATGCACAGCAAAGCCCGAATAATATTTGCGGCATCGCGACCATGCAAATGGATGATTCCGCGAACCAGTCGAACAAGAATAATTCAGGTCCCAACTATATGGAGATCGACGACAATTGTTGGAATGGCGTAATGGCGGCGCACGAACTGGGGCACAACTTGGGGAGCGTGCAACTCAGCGCGCCGAATTCCGATTGGAATACTCACTGCATCGATGGCTTTGACAATATGTGCGATCACGGCGGTAGTCCGGCGTGGACATATACGGCGTGTCCCGACCCCATCGGCGATCATCTCATGGACTGCAATCACGACGATTACTTCCACACGAATCCGGCACCGAATAGTTACTTGGCAACGCATTGGAACACTGCGAACAATCGATTCTTGGTCTATGGCGATCAACCGTCTATCCGAATTGATTCAATCGCCAGTGGCAAGATGGTTGGCGCTGTCTTTAGCTCGACCAATACGTTTAATCGAAACGAAACGGCTGTGCTGCGAGTCCACGTGGTGGATACCAATGGGGTGAACATTAGCGGCGCATCGGTGAGTTTCTCGATCAATCAACCGAATGGAACAGTGCAGTGCAACTTTACGAATCAACTGACCGACAGCAATGGATTTGTGCAAGGTTCATGCTTGATTCCATACAATGCGCCGAGCGGTTCGTGGCATGGGATGGTAGCCAGCTTTACGCGTGTGCCAACGCTCGCCGCTACCGCCGATTCGATTACGCAGCATTCATTCACCGTCAATCCTTCTGCGCCGACGGCAGTCCGTCTTTCTACCTTGGCGGCGTATACGGAAAATCCATTGGTCGCTAATTGGAATCTGTCGGTTCTCGTTTGTGTTATAATTGTTGCAGGTTTGGTCACATTGAGCATATACAAGTTACGGATGGCGCTGCAAAAAATCTAACCCGATTGTCACTGCGAGGAGAGCAAAGCGGTCACGACGAAGCGCTCTCCACTTTAGAAATTATGACCCCTAGCCCTGGACAACTATCACCGGTTGTCCAGGGCTATACTAATTCGACTTTATTTTCAATCCTGGATATACTTGATTGGCACGTCGATCAAATCTTGCGGGTGAAAAAATGACTAATCCAATTCTTCTACCAACTCCTCGCCATCTCGAATTTCAGACGGGCACGTACACGCTCAAGCCCGGCAAACGCATTGCGCTCATGGGTGCTCCTGTGCAAGAATTATTTTTCAGCGGCGAACGTTTGCGCCGCGCGCTGCACGATCATGCAAACGTCGATTGGACGCTTGCAGCAACTGCGACCGGTGCATCGGATGAAATCGGTGCCACGTTGCGAGTCGATGAAAATGTGCGACGCACTAGCATCCTGAGCGAAGCGCACGAGCGCGCAGTCGAAGGACAAGTGCGTCGCACATCGGATGAAGCGTACGAACTCGCCATCACGCCGAACGCCATCGAAATTGTTGCGACATCGCCGCGCGGAATTTTCTACGGCGTTTGCACGCTCATCCAACTTCTCCAGCAAACTAACAAACCAACTAATCAACTGCCGAACTTAAATATTATCGACTCGCCCGATTTTCCCCATCGCGGCGTCATGCTCGACATCAGCCGCGACAAAGTGCCGACGATGCAAACGCTTTTCGATCTGGTCGATTTGCTCGCATCGTGGAAAGTGAATCAGCTTCAGCTTTACACCGAGCATACGTTTGCCTATCGTAACCATCGCGAGGTTTGGGAAAACGCGTCGCCCATGACAGAGCAAGAAATTCTCGAACTGGATCGGTTCTGTCGTGAACGATTTATCGAGCTTGTGCCGAATCAAAATTCATTCGGTCATATGTCGCGCTGGTTCAAACACAAACGCTATCTTGATCTCGCTGAAACGCCTGACGGATGTATCGCCTGGGGTGAGCGGCGTCCGCCGATGAGCTTGAATCCCGGCGATCCGCGCAGCTTGCAGTTTGTCGGCGAATTGTTCGACGAGTTGCTGCCGAATTTTTCGTCGACGCAATTCAACGCGGGCTGCGATGAGACGATGGACTTGGGACAAGGTCGTAGCAAAGAGGAATGCGAGCGACGTGGCAGTGGTCGCGTCTATCTCGATTTCGTTTTGAAGATTTATGATGAGGTGAGAAAGCGCGGACACACGATGCAGTTTTGGGGCGATATCATCGTGCAGCATCCCGAACTGATTCCAGAGTTACCTAAGGACGCAATCGCGCTCGAATGGGGCTATGAAGCCGATCATCCCTTCGACGAAGATGGCGCGCATTTTGCCGCGGCAGGCATTCCGTTCTACGTTTGCCCTGGCACGTCATCGTGGAATACAGTTGTCGGTCGCACCGATAATGCCATCGGCAATTTGCAGAGCGCGGCGGAAAATGGACTCAAGCATGGCGCGATTGGTTACCTCAATACCGATTGGGGCGACAACGGGCACTGGCAATATTTGCCATTTAGCTATCTCGGTTTCGGTTATGGCGCGGCGTTGAGTTGGTGTCTCGAATCGAATCGCGATATGAACATTGCGCGCGCGCTCAGTTTGTACGCGTTCCGCGATGCGACGGGAACACTGGGGCGTATCGCATTCGATTTAGGCAACACGCACAAAGAACTTGGACTTGAATTGCACAACTCGACCGCGCTCTTTCGGATTTTGCAAAAACCGCTCAAGCAAATGCCGGAAGAATTTTACGGCTTGACGCCTGATGCGATCAAACGCACGCAACGCGCCATTGATCGTGCGATGCGTCCAATCAACAAAGCGAAATCGACGCGCGCCGATGCGAAACTCATCCACGACGAATTGGCAAGCGCCGCTGCGATTTTGCATCACGCATGTCAACGCGCGTTGCTCGCGTTCGAGAAAAAGCCGGCAAAAGCGCGTGCGCGCAAGCGCGAACTCGCGCACGATTTGCCGCGCCTCATCAAAGAGTACCACCGACTGTGGCACGCGCGCAATCGTCCGGGGGGATTCAAAGAGAGTGTCGCACGATTTGAAAAATTGCGAAAGGACTATGAATAAAGCGTAAAACGTAAAGCGTAAAAATTGCCCGCTAATCTCGCGAATCTCCACAAATGTCATGCTAAGAATCTCATGCCTGCATTGGCAGGTTCAAAGGACAGAAACCTGTCATTCTGAGCGGAGCGAACGCTTCGCGTCTCGCTAGGCAGAGCGAGACCCTTCGCTTTGCTCAGGGTGACAGTTCGAAGTTTCTGGGTAACGAAGCGAACGCAAAGAATCTAATTCGCTGAGATCAGTGAAGATTCGTGGGAGAATAATTTACGCTTTACGTTTTTCGAAACCTATGAACGTGGCACAAATAGATTCTAGCGCTGCCGAGCATCTTGGCAAGACATTTCCCGCCGCACAGATTGAAATTCGCGTGCGCGGAGAAATTGTCTATGCAAACGCATTCGGCTTTCTCGACTCTGAAACCAAATCACGCGTCACGAATCACGAATCGCGTTTCGATCTCGCTTCCGTTTCAAAACTTTTTACCGTTACCGCGTTCATGACGCTCGTGGAGCAAGGACGCGTTGCGCTCGATCAACCCGTGTGCGAAATCCTCGCCGACTTTGTCGGCGAACGCGCGATCACGGCGTATCCCGATCCGCTCAAGCCCGGTGCGTTTGTCCAAGTTGTGCCAGAGCAAAATGCTCGCGCCGACGCAAGTCGTGTGACGTTCCGAAACTTGCTAACGCACAATTCGGGCTTGCCCGCGTGGTTGGGTCTGTGGAAAATCGATTCGCGCGAAAAGCGGCGCGATGCGGCGATACAATCGGCGTTTGCGTATCCGCTTGGCGCGCGCGTGGTGTACAGCGACATCGGTCTGATCCTGCTCGGTTTCGCCATCGAAAAAATCACCGGGCAGTCGCTTGACCAAGCAGTGCGCGAACGTGTGACCCAGCCGCTCGGTTTGGATTCTATCGGCTATGGTCCCATTTCGTGCGACAACGTTGCACCGACAGAATTTTACGCGCATCAAAATCGGCGCATGTGCGGCGAGGTGCACGACGAAAACGCGTGGTCGCTTGGCGGAGTTGCCGGTCATGCCGGACTCTTTGGCTGCGCGCGCGATCTGGCGGCGTTCGGCGAAATGTATCGGCAGGGCGGTGCGCCATTGCTCAAGCGGGAAACAGTCGAAGAGATGACGTGCTTGCAAGCGCAAGATGGCGCAGTGCGACGCGGCATTGGCTTTGCGTTGTGGTCGCCTGATCCTGGGGCGGCGAGCAATCCGCTGAGTGAGCGAACCTACGGTCACACGGGATTCACCGGCACATCGCTCTTTATCGATCCCCAGCGCGACCTGGTTGCCGCCGTGCTTACGAATCGTGTATACTATGGGCGCAACAATGCCAATGCGATTGGCGAATTTCGCGTGGCGTTGCATCGCGCCGTGTGCGAGATCATCGATGGATAAAAATTCCATGTCATTTCGAGCGAAGCGAGAAATCTCGAACCAGACAGAGATTTCTCGTCGCCCCAAAGGGGCACCTCGAAATGACACAGCAAGCCAGTTGGTGATTGGCGTCGATGGCGGCGGCACGCACACACGCGCGCGGCTCGCGAATGCGTACGGCGAAATGCTGGGAAGCGGCGAAGCAGGCATCGCGAATCCGCACGCGAATGGTTATCCCGCTGCGCAAACTGAAATTCTCGCAGCGATTCAACGCGCGTTCGACGATGCCCATATCGAAAAGCAAATGGTTGCGGCGGTGTGTCTTGGTATCGGCGGCGTTGATCGCGTCGATGAACGCGCGCGCTTGACCGAATGGGCACAGCAAACGATTGCGCCTAGCGCGCGTGTGATGAACGACGGCGAAATCGTTCTCGCGGCGGGTTCAACCGACAACTGGGGCGTCGCGCTCATCGCTGGCACCGGTTCGATTGCGTGGGGCAAGTCACGCGATGGTCGTGTCGCTCGCGCCGGTGGCTGGGGCTATTTGATCGGCGACGAAGGCAGCGGATTCGATTTGGCGCGCGAGGCGTTGCGCGCGGCAACGCATTTTGCCGATGGTCGCGGCGCGGCAACGCATTTGCTCGACGTGATTCTCGATCATTGGAAACTCGAATCGGCGGCGGAAATCGTGCCACAGGTGTATCGATCTGGGCTCAAGCCCGCCGACATTGCAAAACTTGCGCCGTTGGTGATTCAAGTCGCAGAGCAGGGCGATGCCGTCGCACAAGAGTTGATTAAGCGCGGCGTCAATGCGCTAGCCGATACGGTTGAGGCGGTGGCGAAGCAACTCGAATTCCGCGAAGAAAAAATTCCGCTCGCGCTCACTGGCGGATTGTTGCTTAACGCCGAATCATTGCGTGCGAAATTGTTGGAAGAGTTGAAAACGCGCGGCGACCATTTTTCGCCAATTGCCATTGTGCAAGAACCGGTGCTTGGCGCAGTGCGACTGGCGATGAGCTTGGGTTCGTAGTGCGCGATTCAGCGCGCAAACTTCGCGCGGCGCGATCAAATGCGCACTACAAACCAAGCCCTGCGGAAGTTGACGCTTTAGCGGGTGGATGATTGACAACCGACCGCGTAAACGCTCGACTCCATACGCAACACGCAACACGTATCACGACTCACGTATCACGAAAGAAATTCAAATGACTCAATCGATTCTATTCAACGAAATCTCACAACAGCCCGAAATTCTCGCGCGGTTTCTCGATGCGGAATCGGCAAACGTCGAACGCATCGTCAAGCAAATTCATCGCGCCGATGTGTCGTATATCACCATCGCCGCGCGAGGTTCGTCGGACAATGCGGCAACGTATGCCAAGTACGTTTTCGCATCATTCAATCGCTTGCCAGTGGCACTTGCAACGCCATCGCTCTATTCGATTTATCACACGCCACCGCGCTTGACGAACTCGCTCGTCATCGCGATCTCGCAATCGGGTGAATCGCCCGACATTCTTGCGGTCGTCGAAGAAGGCAAGCGGCAAAATGTGCCGACGCTGGCGGTGACGAATTTTGCCGATTCGCCGCTTGCGCGTGCGGCGGATATGGTCATTCTGCAACATGCGGGCGAAGAAAAAACTATCGCCGCGACCAAAACTTTCACCACGCAACTGCTTGCGATGGCTCTGCTCTCGACGGCGCTGGCAAACGACGAGGAACGACGGCGCGACTTGGACAAAATTCCTGATGCGGTTACGCGCACACTGGCACTCGATGCGAATGTTCAGCAAATCGCGGAACGCTGGCGCGAAATGACTTCGTGCGTCGTCATCGGGCGCGGCTACAATTACACGACGGCATTCGAAATCGCGCTCAAGCTCAAGGAACTTGCGTACGTGATTGCCGAACCCTTCTCGTCGGCGGATTTCATGCACGGACCCTTTGCGATCATAGAGCATGGCTTTCCGATTATTCTCATCGCGCCGACTGGCATGGTCAACGATGATCTCATTGCCGTTGGAAAAAAATTGCGCGACAAGGGTGCGGATGTCGTCGTCGTTTCCGATATGCGCGAGGCACTCGAAATCGGTAATTCGGCGTTGACGCTGCCGGTCTCGCTGGCGGAGTGGTTGTCGCCATTTACGGCGGTAATTCCTGGACAATTGTTGGCGCATCACGTGACTGCGCACAAGGGCTACGACCCAGACCACCCGCGCGGTCTCACCAAAGTAACACGGACGGTATGATTGTCACTCTGAGCAGATTCGTTTCGCTCACTGTAAACTCCGCGAAGAGTCTCACTCTCTGCATAACGGGATGCTGAGCGAAGCGAAGCATGACAGTATCAGGATAGAAACCTATGGCAATTACAAGTATCGTTAAACGAAGTGGCGCAATCGTGCCGTTCAACCCAGCGCGAATCTCGAATGCAATTTATCGCGCAGCCGTCGAAGTCGGCGGGCGGGATCGCGCGCTCGCCGAAAAATTGGCAAGCCAAGTGGTGCAATTGCTCGAAGCGCAAATACCTGCCGATCAAATTCCAACGGTCGAGCAAGTGCAAGATGCCGTCGAAAAAGTCCTGATCGAAAATGGGCACGCGAAGGTGGCGAAAGCGTACATTCTTTATCGTGAAGAACATGCGCGAATGCGCCGCGAACGGGCTGATCGCGCTTCGCGTCCATCCGAAAATATTCCGTGGGCGAAGATTTATCACGCGCTCGATTGGGCGTGCGATCATGGCGTCAACACCATCGCCGGTTTGAATGAACGCATCGCGCGCGGCGAGTTCGCGGATATTGTGCGCGAATCGGAAGCGGCGTACAACGAGGATGTCGAGAACGCGGCGGAGATGATTCTCGAACGGCGCAACGATTTGAAAATCGTTATCATCACCGGTCCGTCATCGTCGGGCAAAACGACGACGACGATCAAAGTTGGCGTGCGCTTGAAACGGATGGGTTTCAATCTAGTGACGCTCAACGTCGATAATTACTTTTTCAACTTGGACGTGCATCCCAAGGACGAATTCGGCGATTACGATTTTGAAACGCCGCAAGCGCTCGATCTTGCGCTCATCAATCAACATCTCGTGCGCTTGATCGCGGGCGAAGAGGTGTTGATTCCGTTTTACGATATGAAAACGGGTCAGCGGCACGACAATCGCACGCCGATGAAACTAAAAACCAACGACATGATCTTGATCGACAGCTTGCATGGCTTGTATCCCGACATGACCCAGGGCGTGCCGAACGAGCAGAAATTCAAACTCTATCTCGAGCCATTGCTGCAAATGAAGAAACCTGATGGCGGGTTTGTGCGCTGGGCGGATTTGCGGCTCATTCGACGGATGCTGCGCGATGCCGTTCACCGCGCATACGATCCACGTCGGACGCTGCTGCATTGGCACTATGTCCGCAATAGCGAAATGCGCAACATCATTTCACACATCAACGAAACGGATTACATCGTCAACACCGGGATGCCATTTGAGTTGCCGATTTATCGCCCGCGTTTGCTCGCTCAATTTGCGCAATGGGAAATCGATTATCAAAACGATCCATTGCGCGAGGATGCGTACAATCGCGCCAAACGGGTCCATGCCATGCTGGAGGCAGTCACGCCGATAGCAGACGACTCGGCGATTCCCGGCGACTCGGTGCTGCGCGAGTTTATCGGCGGAAGTGTGTACAAGTACTGATAGGCATCATGTCTTTGCGATGAGGCAATTCCAAATAGATCAAGGGAACTGAGGGAACTAACGGAAATTGGAAAGTTCTCCGAGTTCCTTTGGTTCCCTCAGTTCCTTTGAAACACTTGCCATGAAAACCCACCAAGTCTTTTTCGCTTACGATAGGAATCAACCCAATCCATCCCAAGACTATCGCTATTGTCCGCTGTGCGGCAGTGAATTGCAAGCGACCGATCAGAATGGCAATCGCAAATGCACGCGCTGTGGTTTCGTTCGATATAAAAACCCATTTCCCGGCGTGACCGTGCTGATCGAAAAAGAAAACCAGGTCCTTTTGGGCAAACGGCAGCCGTCGAGTTTCCAAGGTGGCAAGTGGTGCTTGCCCGGCGGATTCATCGAATACGACGAGGATTTTATTTCGGCGGGGCGACGCGAGGTCGAAGAAGAAACTGGGTTGCGCGTCAGCATCGAATCGATTTTGAGCGTGATGACGAATTATCTCGCGCCGCATTTGCACACCCTGGTCGTTACGATGCTCGCACACGTCGATTCTGGGAGCGCGCAGCCCGGCGATGACATTGCGGAACTGGGATGGTTTCCGCTGGCAGGACCGCTGCCCGATATGGCGTTTGAAGCCGACCGGCACATTATCGAACGATATTACGCAACTCGCGTGACCGGTGCACCAATCGATTTGGATTACGCAGGATAATTTCCTCTACAACCAGCCAGCATGGCTGGTTTTTTGTTGTCACGTTTTTGTCACGCAAGCTTGGTAAATTGTCGATAGAGTATTCGGTGCTTGGTTCATTTTTTATTTGCCAAGCGGGAACTGAAATCGATGTTCGAGCGTCTCAATTTTGCAATCCCGAATGAATCCAAATAATCTAGCACGCGACAGTACACGAGGTCATTATGGTAGACAAATGGATCGCCACGTTCTTGTTTGGTCTGTTATTGATTAGCTGCATGGGGTCGCCGACTGCAACGCCAAAACCGCCGACGCCCACCCGATCAGTTTCTGTTCCAATGGCGACAGCAACATCCAAGCCGTCAATACCGACCACAACCCCCATGCCAGGTTCAATCGTATCGGCTCGATTGAATGACCCATTCACGCTCAAGCTGGGACAGACCGCCAATCTGTCCGATGCAAAAGATACCAAGATTTCGCTCACGACGTTCGTCGGTGATTCGCGTTGTCCGACCGGCGTAAACTGCATGCAAATCGGCGGCGTGCGCATGATGGTCAACGTGGAAACGGGCGGCAAGCTTGCACGATTCGACATCAGCACCGCGCCGAACGATCGACGCGACGTGGGTGCATTCGGCGGCTACCTCGTTCGCATTATTGAAGTTGCGCCATATCCCGACAAGCTCAATGTGAAAATTCCTTTGCAGGATTATCGGGTCACTTTACGCGTTACTCAAGGATCGCTCAATACGTTGACGCCGATAATCGGAGAGCCCTTTGTGCTTAAGATTGGACAGACCGCCAGCATTGCGGGAACCGATGCGATGTTGAAATTTGAATCGGTTACCCAAGACTCGCGTTGCCCACTTTACGCCCTGTGTTCGACGAGTGGCAAGGCGACGATTGCGGTCACGCTTCAGCATGATGCGTTATCGGAGTTTTTGACACTTGACAGCGAGGTGGATTTGGCGGTAAAACGGAATGCGCTGGCGTCGTATGCGGTGTACTTTAATGCGCTGACGCCGTATCCGCAGAATCAATTTGCCAGCAAGGAAATTGCAGCGGGCGAATACGAGGCGATGTTCGTCGTTTGGAAATAATGGCATCATCGCAATACCTTCGCCACTTTGGCTTAACGACACGAGCCGAATTATTACCCCACAGAAAGAAAAAAACACGGAACGTGTGTTTTTTTCATGGTTCCTTCCGTCAGTGGTGAGAAAAAATTTAGCGAAGGTATTGTAATCAGAAACAGGTTTCTCGGATAGCGAGAGGATTTCTCTAGAAAGGGAGATATGGGTTCTAATAAACAATTCGAAAAGACAACGCTTGGCGGCGGATGCTTTTGGTGCATCGAAGCGGTCTTTGATGAGCTGCAAGGCGTCGAAAAAGTCGAGTCGGGATATGCGGGTGGTACGGTGGCGAATCCCACTTATCGCGATGTGTGTACGGGAACGACGGGGCACGCCGAAGTCACGCAAATCACATTCGATCCCCAGGTCGTTTCGTTCAAGGAACTCTTGGAAATATTTTTTACGGTGCATGATCCCACCACGCTCAATCGGCAGGGCGCAGATGTGGGCACGCAATATCGTTCCGTGATTTTTTATCATAACGAAGACCAAAAGCGAATCGCCGAAGAGGTCATTCGTGAAATCACCGCCGCAAAATTGTGGGACAATCCGATAGTGACCCAGGTGTTGCCGTTCAAAGATTATTTTAAAGCGGAGGGTTATCACCAGGATTATTTCGTCAATAATCCGGGGCAGCCGTACTGCCAAGTGGTGATCGCGCCGAAGGTCGTCAAATTTAGGAAAAAGTTCAAGGAAAAGTTGAAAGCATAATTCGGGTTTACCCTCACCCCAGCCCTCTCCCTGAAAGGGCGAGGGTGTATATGCCGCGTCAATAAGAAATCATTGGCGCGGTTTTGTTTGAGTGGTATAATCGGATCGATGCTTGCCCCAGATTTGACGACTGTTCGCGCATTTCTTCAATCCCAGTATGACGCGCGCGTCGACGCTGTGACCTTGATCGGCGCGGGAATGTTTTCGCACGCATACACTTTTGGCGTCGATGGGCGGGCATACGTGATGCGCATCAACTCGTGGCGTGAAGATTTTCAAAAGGATCAATTCGCGAGCAAGCACTTTTCTGATGCGCTGCCAATTCCCCACGTCGTTTTTATTGCCCAGTTCGACGAGACTCATTTTTGCTGCGTTACCGAACGCTGCGACGGGCGAACGCTCAAAGACAATAACAACATCGATGATTTACCCATTGTGCCAAATTTGTTTGACACGTTGGATGAAATTCACCGAATCGATGTGTCGCAATCGCACGGTTGGGGACTGGCGGACGCAAGTGGCAACGGTCGATTCGGTTCTTGGGCGGAATCACTGCTCGCGCTCTACAATCAAAAATTCGATTACGATTGGACGGCAATCCAGCTTCAGCCATTTTTTGACAAGGGTCTGTTCGACGAATTCTTCCAAGAGATGAAGCGACTCGTATCGTACTGTCCACCGGAGCGGTATTTGATTCATCGCGATTATGGATTCGATAATGTGGTCGCAGACGGTTCACGTGTGACGGGCGTGCTCGATTGGGCAGAGTTCGGCTATGGCGACTTTCTCTACGATGTCGCCTATCTCGATCATTTTTCGCAGCATATTCCGTACGGCGATTTGTGGTACGCGCGCGCAAAATTACGAGGGATCGACGTGCCGAATTTTCAAGCGCGAATGCAATGCTACATGCTTTGTAATGGTCTGCACGACATGGCAATTGCGGCAACGTTGGGCAGGGAGCGTTCGTACATTCGCGGACGCGAGCGCACGCGATCCGTGTTGCTGCCCACACGCCGCGCCCCGACCGATTGGACTTAGTAAGGAACGCTCGCCGTAACGCGGGCAGCTTGCCCGCCGCGAGCGAGCCGCTCGCTCTACAATTATTCACACAAGGAGGTGTTGAATGCCCACGCCATCAGCCGTTCAAGCTCTTAAAATCTTGCGCGACGGCAGTCTCTTCCAATGGTACGTCATTCCTCTATTTGCGCTCGTCGTTTACGTTTATGCCGTTGAGGTGGAGCGCCGCAATTGGAATCTCATCTTTGCGGGACTAGCATTCTGGGGCATGGACTGGTTCAACGAAATTTGGAATGCGCTCGTTTTTCACCTCACCAATTACGCACCGGTTTGGGGCGCGCCAAACAAAACGGCATTTCTGATCCTCATCGGGCTGAACATCGAAATCTGTTTCATGTTCGCCATCGCCGGTGTGACATTCGCCAAGATGCTGCCCGCCGACAAGCATCTCAAAATCCTGGGACTGCCCAATCGATTTGCGTTCGCCATCGGCGGGTCGGCGTTCTGCGTGTTTGTCGAATGCTTGTTGAATGCGGTGGGTGTCTTGACTTGGGATTATCCATGGTGGAACGTTGGCGCACCGTGGCTGATTTTTCTCCTCGGCTATTTCACCTTCTTTATCGTTTCGTTCTGGGTTTTCGATTTGGAAAAGATCAAATCGAAGCTGTACGCGATTGGCACAACTTACGCCGTAGACATCGTGGCGATTTTGCTTTTCGGCGTTGTTCTGCGCTGGATCTAATGTTTCTCCGATTCTATCTCGCCGTCGAATATTTCATTGTCACGCGATTTGTGCGCAACGGCGTGAATCCGATCATGCGTGTGCTCTTCCGTATGCCGATTATGTTTTATCGAATCGGCTTGGGCGGAATGATAGGCAAACAGGTTCTTTTGCTGACGACGACTGGGCGCAAGACCGGCAAGCCGCGCGTGACAGCTCTCGGTTATGGTTACGATGCGGGGAGCGACACGTACCACGTGATGACGGGTTGGGGCGGCAAGACGGATTGGTTGTGCAACGTGCTCAAGAATCCAAGGATTCATGTTCGCGTTGGTGCACGCGAATTCGATGGGGTTGCGGAACTCGTGTCGGAAGAAGAAGGGATTGCAATGATGCGTCAAGTCGCGCGCATCAATCCACTCGCGCCGCAGATGTGGTCGCGTTTGAGCGGTATTCCATTCGACGGGTCCGATGAATCACTGCGCAAGCTCGTCGCGTATTTTCCATCGTTAAGATTGAGAGCGCAGGAACACGAATGAATTTCTGAACCCTAACCTGAGCAAGTCGAGATCAAAAAAGCATTATTGGACGCGGACGAACGCGGATAAATGCTGATTTTTCATCCGCGTTCGTCCGCGTCCGAAATATCTTTACTTCGCTCGCGAAAAAAATCTCTATCGTCTCATTTTTACGAGCCGGGCAGGGGTTGCTTTTGTTTATGTCGCTGCAAGAACGTGCGCGCGTCCTGGGCGATAACAATAATGGTCTGCGCGTCGAACGCCGTGTCGCTCTCATTGCCAACGACGATAATCGCGTTGCCTTGCTTCAAGTTGCCGAGCGAACTGAGGACGGGCTGACCGTTGTTGAGATCAAGCACGACGGTCGATGAATTTGTCGCCACGTCTTGCTTGTCCTTGAGCGTGCGAATGGTGAGCGTGCCTTGCTTGTTCGATTGCACGGCGGCGAGCAAGAGATTCTCTTTGGTCAAATCGCTTGGCACGACCATGACCAGCGCAGCGGGCTGGGTCAGATCGTCGTTCGCAACTTTGACGAGGACGCGGTCGCCGGTGTGAATATCGGATACTTGCACGTCACTCTTGCCAGGAATGACGACGATGGTATCGGCGTTAGTTTGGACTTGGTATGCCCCTGTCCTGAGCCGTAGCGAAAGCGTGCTGGCGTTGTTCGTTCTAACGATACCCGCTTTCCAACCGGTCGCTTGAATCATGCTGGCGAGACCGTTAAGCGCATTGGGTGCATTTTTGTTTTGGGCGTTCGGTGCAGGAGTGGATTCGGGCATCGGCGCGACCGGGGCGACAGTGGGTGCTGCTACGGTTGCAGTGAGTTCCGGCTGTGCTGCGCTTGCGATGTCGGGTACGCCGTTGCATGCGGTTGCGAGCAAAACGAATAACGAACTGATGACGATGATTGAAATTTTTCTGGGTGACATGTTGACCTCCGAGATTGGAGACAAATTGGAAATTTGTCTTACTTGTCTCGATTATCACGTCGTCGCATTACGTGCGAATGAATCCGTTGTAAAATGCCCGTAAAATATGCATCCATCAAATAATTGACACGCCGTCGCACTTGGGCATAATGAACGAGCACAAAATCGAATCGCCAAAGGAACCGGACTTGGAACTTGCATTCATCGCCAAACAATTTCGCCCCGACGCGCCGATTGTCGAAGTTAAGGAATATGGCAGCGGTAACGTCAACGACACCTATCGCGTGACGCTCGATGCGAGCGATAAACATTTCATTCTACAGCGCATCAACACCCGTGTATTCCATCGCCCCGAACTCATCATGATGAACATGCGCACCTTTACTAAACATGTGCGGGATCGTCTCGCGCGCGAATCGCTCGACGGTTGGCAAGTGCCGCAGATTTTACTAGCGCAGGGCGGCAACAATCACTTTGTCGATGAGAGCGGCGGGTTCTGGCGCGCGATTACGTTTATCGATTCATCGCGGACGTATAATGAGGTGCGCGATTTAGACCATGCGAACCAAGTGGGCTATGCGCTGGGTAAATTTCACAGTCTCATCAGCGATTTGGAAACCGAGCGCCTGCACGACACACTCGAAGGTTTTCACATCGCGCCGCGCTATCTGCGCCATTACGATGATGTGCTGGCGCAGCACACTCCGCCCGCATTGCCCCAGGTCGATTACTGCTTGCGATTTATCGAATCGCATCGAAAAAGCGTCGCCGTGCTCGAAGACGCCAAAGCGCAAAACAAATTGCGCCTGCGTCCGATTCATGGCGATCCCAAAGTCAACAACATCATGATCGACGATGTCTCGCGCTGTGCGATCAGCATGATCGATTTGGATACCGTCAAGCCCGGGTTGGTGCATTACGACATCGGCGATTGCCTGCGTTCATGCTGCAATCCGCTCGGCGAAGAGACGACGGATTTTGATGCCATCCACTTCGATCTGGATATTTGTCGCGCGGTGTTGCAGGGCTATCTTGCGCTCGGCAAAGAATTTCTCGACGAAAACGATTATGCATTTTTGTTCGATGCGATTCGACTGCTCCCATTTGAACTTGGTCTGCGCTTTTTCACCGACTATGTCGAAGGCAATGTCTATTTTAAGGTCAAGCGTCCTGATCATAATCTCTCTCGCGCGCTAGTTCAATTCAAATTGACCGAAAGCATTGAGCGTCAAGAGCGCGAGATTCGTGCGTTGATCGACGAACTGCGATGACACAACAGATTTTCGATCTGCGACCGTTTCCCGGTTCCAACGTGCCAACCGATGTGCGCATAACGACACGAGTAGAGCGTCGATCGAATTTGCTCACCGTTCGCTACTCGCTAAAAGATTCTTCCTCGCTTATTGCAATTCCTCTAATGGTTGATCCATCCCAACGAAAAAGCAAATTGTGGGAAGAAACGTGCTTTGAGTGTTTTGCGGCTAAGAAACCCGGTTTCTCGAATGAGTATTGGGAATTCAATCTTTCGCCATCGGGCAATTGGAATGTTTATCGATTCGATGCATATCGGCAGGCGATGAAAGCGGAAGTGGGATTCAGTGCATTGCCATTTCGAGTGAATCGCGCGCAAGAGTCATTGACGCTTGAGGTCGAGATCGATTTGGGGAAAATCGGCTTGAGAGATGTGCCAGTCCAGGTTGGAATTACGGCAGTGGTCAAATTGAAAACTGGCGACGTGAGTTATTGGGCGCTGGCGCATTGCGGCAAACAACCAGACTTTCACTTGCGCGAGAGTTTTGTGATCGAGTTATAAACCAAGAGCTAATCCTGTTTTTTATTCGCGAGATTCGCGTAATTCGTGGATGATTTTCCTTTTACAAACATTTAACTCTCGAATCATTGCGAGATAACGCCTCCATGAGATATTGATGTCAAAATTCAAACTCAGGAGGTTACAAAATGAAAAGCAGATTGGTTTCGGCACTGGTGTTGGCGCTCGTTGCGATTCTCGCGTTGGCGACAATTGCTAGTGCGGATCAAGGCAGTGGATCGGGTACGTTGACCGCGCAAGGCAATGGAATGGCTGCACTCCGCGGGCGCGGCTCGATTACGATTAGCGGGTCGGGTGTTTTGTACGTTCGCGATGAAGCGGGCAGTCCGCAGGTTCACATTACAGGCACCGGTCACAAAATCGAGCGCAATGGTTGGACGGTCTACACCGGCTTTCACGGCGAGGCGCGAATCACGGGTAGCAATCTGACCGTGGCGCTGCGCGGAGTGAACATTCGTCTCCAAGCGACGGGCACTGGCAAATTCATATTGCGTGGGAATGGAACTTACCAGACTGGAAAAGCAAGCGGCGTGTGGACTGAAGAAGGAACCGTCGTTACGCTGCCGTAGTGTAGATTGAAATCAGAAACCAGGTTTCTCAAAGAAACCTGGTTTCTGATTTCCCTGTTTATCTCACCGGTAGATTAATCGTAAATGAGCTGCCTCGATTGACCTCGCTCGTCACTGTGATCGTTCCACCATGCGCCTCGACGATTTCTTTGGCGATGGATAGACCCAAGCCCGTACCGCCTGCGACGCGTGCCTTGTCGCCACGATAGAAACGATTGAAGAGGCGCGGCAATTCTTCGGCGGCGATGCCTTCGCCCGTGTCTTGTACGCTGATACGAATCCATTGTTGCGCCGGCACAGACGCATTTCTTCTTCGCGTGATGAGCGGATTCTTTCCTGTATTATCGATGGCTTGTGTTTTGGCGACCACAGTCACTGTTCCCTCAGGTCGATTGTACTTGATTGCGTTTTCGACCAGATTCACGACGACCTGTTCCAGTTTTCCCGCATCACCGATGATGGCGGGGAGGGGATTGATTTCCATCGATAAAGTCTCGCCGCAATTATTTGCGCGCGGGCGGAGTCGCTCGATCCAACCTGGCAATAATTCGGTGAGGTTGACTTGATCTTGCGCGAGTGACATTTGCTTCGACTCGAGCCGTGCCAGCGTGAGCAAATCCGCGACGAGGGCTGCCATGCGCCCCGCCTCATCGAAAATGGTTTGCGCAGCACGGCGCGCACTTGCCAGGTCTTGCACCGCGCCATCGACAATCGCTTGCGAAAAACCCTGAATCGACGTGAGCGGCGTTTTTAATTCATGCGAAACATCGGCGACGAAATCCTTTTCCATCTGGCGCGACCGCTGCACTTGTTCTGCCATCGAATTGAAACTCTCCGCGAGTCGCCCAATCTCGTCACTGCCTTTGGTATCGACCCGATGTTCGTACTGACCGCGCGCAATTGCTTCCGTTGCTTGCGTGAGTCGTGTGATCGGACGGGCGATCGAGCGCGCCAAAAGCAAAGCGGCGACGAGTGAAACGATCAGCGTAATCACTCCTGCCACTAACAAGTTCATGCCAATGTCGCCGAGCACGGTGAGCAAACCTCGTTCACGCGCGGCGAGTCCCACATAAACATTTTGTCCGTTCAATTGCCCGGAGGCTACGGCGACGTAAAGCAAATTGCGATTGAGATTGTTTTGTTGAAAAACACCCCAGACAAAGCCGCGTTGCGCGCCGGGCTTTTGTAATGCCGCCACACCGATGTTTCGATTCGTTAAACCGTAAGCGGCGTCTGCCAGGACTAGCCCTTTTTCATTGATGACGATGACATTCCCAACACCCGTGGCTTGTTGCTCTAAGCGCATCATGATTTCTTTTGGCGGAACGTCGTTCTGAAGCATGGCGCGGGCTTGAAACGCCAACGGCACAACGGCATCGCCAAGGCGCGCGAGCTGAATATCACGTTGATAGGTGCGGAGAATGACGATCAAACCCACTGCGACAATCGTGAGCGTGATGAGAATAACGGAAATGTGAGTTAGAATCAAACGAGTTCTGATAGACATCGTCTGGGGTCTTGGAGTCAAATAGTCGTGTAGAGGTGCCGTCGAAAGAGTTGACTATTCGACTACACGACTAGGAGACTAATCGACGAGTTTATAACCGACACCGCTAACCGTTTCGATTTGCGCTTTTGCACCCGCGAGTTTTTTGCGCAGATGCGCAACGTGAACATCGACGGTGCGCGTCTCGCCGGGAAAATCGAATCCCCAAGCAATCGCCAGCAAGCGCTCGCGCGTCAACACGATGCCGTGATTTTGCATGAGCACCGCAAGGAGGTCGAATTCCTTTGTGCGCAATTCGATGGGTTTGCCGGCGACACTTACTTCACGGCGGTCCACATCGAGCACAATGTCGCCCACCGACAACCGTTGCGTTTTGACCGCTGGCACGGCTCGACGCAGAATCGCTTTGACGCGCGCGACCAATTCGCGCGGGTTAAATGGCTTGGTCAAATAATCGTCTGCGCCAATTTCCAGCCCAACGATTTTATCGACATCTTGATCGCGTGCGGTCAGCATGATGATAGGCGTATCGCTTTCCTGACGCACGCGCCGACAAACATCCCAACCGTCGATGCCGGGCAGCATCAAATCGAGAATGATGAGATCGGGCTTGAGCGCGCGCATTTTGTCGAGCGCGGCTTTGCCATCGTAGGCGACTTGAATATCGTAGCCCTCTTTGCTCAGGTAAAGCCGTTCGAGTTCGATGATATTCTTTTCGTCGTCGACGAGTAACAGCATGGGCATGGGTTTACCTCGCAGGACACACTAACGAATTTGGAAAAGAACGAATTCGTTTATTTCTCAATTCGTTGTTGGTTTGTGATTAAATTATAGGACGGATGAGGGTCCAAGTCAAAGGATTGGCGTTACGAGGATGTAAACTTGCTGTAAAATGTATCTCTGGTTGTCACCCTGAGCGGAGCGAAGCATCTCACCTTGTGCGGGAGATGCTGAGGAGCATCCTGAGCGGAGTCGGAGCGAAGCGAAGATGGAGTTGAAGGATTGCGACAAAGCATGACGAACAAGTCCTAGTATCATTTGTCACCCATCTCGATTAAGACTATAATCATTTCAATGAATCCAATCGAATCTACTTCACCATCGGACCGTATCCCTGCCAATTTTCCAATCGTCCCCTGGCGTATCCGCGATTTGCTCGCGGGCATTCTCTTTGCGGTGCTCGGTATTGTCGCACTCAATGTTGCCGCCGCCCTGCTCGTCTACGCGTGGCATATTCCTATCCTTGATAACGGTACGACGCTCGCGCTGTTCGTCGTCATTCAAGATGTGGTCGTCGTTCTTGGCGCGCTCTTGTTTAGCGTGTTTCGTTATCACGTCGGTTTGGACCGACTTGGACTACGGCGATTCGATGTGGCGCATGGTTTGGGCTTGATCGCTTTGCTTTTCATCCTCTCGTATGCAATTCGATTTTGCTTCGTGATTACGATGATGGCTTTAGGCGTCCAGCTTCAACCACAACAAGTCATGCTGCGACTCGATACCACGGGCTGGACCTTCTTTCTAACGTTTTTCAGCGCGGCGATTCTCGCGCCCTTTGCCGAAGAAGTTTTCTTTCGCGGCTTTTTGTACGGCGGCTTACGTGCGCGCATCGGCGCGATTGGCGCGATGGTGATGAGCACCGTGTTTTTCACCGCGCTCCATTTTAGTCTCGATGCATTTATTCCGATTCTCGTTTTGGGATTTTGCCTCGCTTGGTTGTATGAACGGACCGGCTCGCTTTATCCCGGAATTATTCTTCATGCCTCGAACAATGCGATTGCGATTATTGGATTGTTCATTGCGCAATGGCTTGGCGTAAAATTGCAATGAAGCTCATGGCACGTATGATCCAATCGGCAATTTTTCTTATATCGATTGCGGTGACCGCTTGTGCGACGACGCCTACGCCAACCGTGGTGCCAACTTCGACGGCGACGGTCGCGCCAATGGCTCCGCCAACGATATTTGCACCGCAACCCAGCGCGACGCTCGCGCCATCGGTCAAACCGGTTCCATCGACGACCAGAGCGGCGAGCGCAACGCCAACTAAATTGGCAACGCTTACGCCGACACGTGTGCCTATTGTCGATAACCCTAATTGGTTCGTCCACACCATTTTGGTCGGTCCCGGCCGCCCCGGTCGATTGTATGCTTTGCTTGCCGATGTTCCTTATGTTCTGAAGGAGATTCGACTTGCTCGTCTCGTTATCAGCGATGATTCTGGTGCGACGTGGACTGCCTTCGCTGGTGGAATTCCCGTCGAACCGGCGTGCCTGGGCAACGTCAATCTCGATTACGCAACCCGCGATGCGCTTTACGCGAGCACGTGTCGCGGACTGTATGCGTGGTCGAATAACGAGTGGAAGCAAATTTCATCCAAAAATACGTTGATGGTCGCCATCGTTTACGGTCAGCCAAAAATTATATGGGGACTCGATCAGCAAGGTGCGGGCATCATCAAGAGTGTCGATGGTGGCAAAACATGGCAAGCTTCGGCAACAGGACCAATAAGCTTTTCCGGTCTTGCGAATCTTGCTATCGATCCGCGCGAGCCGAATTTGCTTTACGGCATCATCAATCCGAAATATGGCGGCAGTTATTTGCGGCGCGGCAAGACAGATGGGAATTGGGATACGATACCCACGCCGATGAATAACGCACAAATCGACGTTGGCATGACGATCGATGGTGGAACCGGCGATTTGTATGTCACCGCGTACGATGGGACAGCATCGCGTTGGAGTCTTTGGCGCAGCCGCAATCCAAGTATTGCAGATGTCAATCGCGTTAGTTGGGAACTTGTCTACGAATTTGGTTATAATCAGTGGGCGACAATTCTCGCATCGGGGTCGAGTGCGCAGGGTCTCGCGCTCTATATTTTACTGAACGAATATGAAAAGAATCTTACGAGCGTGGTCCGGTCGCTAGATTCAGGCAAGACATGGAAGACGATTGAGATTCGATGACGATTGGGTTTGTGGCACAATAGGAGAACAACACTTGCGACTAGCGCTCATTTCTGATATTCACGGCCTGATTCCCTTACCAATTTAAGGAAGTAGCAAGGTTGCCCATGTTGAGGCATAATTTGGTTGTCTGACGACCAAAGGAGCCCCAAACATGAGCAACAGTTACGAATTGTATCACCGATTGGTTCATGCTGTCCATCCGTT
>JACRMI010000193.1 GCA_016215025.1 Chloroflexota bacterium | reverse complement strand
TGATAATTCGCAAGGATAAATGGTCGGTGTGGTATGGTATAATGTCTTTGGAGTTCTCATGTTTGGTCCTTTCCTTGGCAGGATAGAGCTGATTGTTCATGAGAACTCTTTTTAGTCAAAAAGTGACTTTTGCTTTATTGCCTTTAATTAACTGGTACTCTGGCTGCTCAAACTGACTGGTTCCATCCGGTCGAATCTGGAGTAGAATATTCATGAGCCAGGAGCAGCCCGATGAAAAACAACAGCGAGCGCAAAGTCCGTCGGCAAATTCCCGCCGACACCAAGTGGCAGATTCTGAAAGAAGGTCGGAGCACCAATCTCACGATCAGCCAGGTCTGCGATCAACATCAGATCAGTCCAACCTTGTTCTATCAATGGGAGCGAGCCGCCGAACGCGGCGCGCGCCAAGCTCTGCAGGGTCAACCCCACGGGCGCAAGAAACTGCGTCCGACCGAAGAAGCGTTGCTCACCGAAGTGCAACGCCTGCGCGAGGTGATCGCCGAACTCTCCAGCGAGAACCTGCGCCTAAAAAAGGGGCGCTGGTAATTCGACCGCAACGCCGGTACAGTGCCGACGAGAAAGCCAAGATTCTGGCAACCATTGCCCTGGCACAAGAGCGTTGTCCCGACAAAAAGAACGACACCATTCTCAGCGACCTGGGTTTGCCGAAAGCAACCTATCATCGCTGGACCAATCGGGCTCGTCAGAAACAACTCGCGGATCGCATCATCGTGCCCCATCGCGAAGCGATTCCGCCCACACCGGCTGAAGTGCATTGTGTTCACGCTTTCGCGGACGTGCATTTCGGTCTAGGCTACAAGCGCATGGCCTACAGTTTGATACTGGAAAATCAGGCGTTTTTGTATCCCTGGATGGTGCATCAGATTCTGGCGCAAGCCAACTTGCTGGGTCGGCGTCAACCCGCACCCGAGTTGCTGCATCGTCCACCGGAAGCCGATCATCCGGATCAACGCTGGCACACCGACCTAATGATGTGGTATTTCGATGAACAATGGTATTGGCTCTTGGATGTCCTGGATGCGTACAGTCGCTATCTGGTCTATTGTGAAGTGCTCATCACCGCAACTGCCCAGGATGTCGTCCGTGGCGAACAACGCGCCATCGACACCTTGCTGGGACGCGAGCGTCGCCCCGGTGAACCCGAGATCGTGCATGATGGGGGACCGCAATTCATCGGCCACGAATGGGTGCAGTTTGTGCAAGCGACTGGGATGACCAACGTGCGTACGCACCCGTATCATCCGCAATCGAATGGTAAGGATGAACGTGTGCATCGCACCTTCCGTGCCGAAGTGCCGCTCGATCCCGATGCCAAGTTGTATGAAGCGCGCACAGTAATCGAAACCTATCGTGTGTATTACAACGAGCGCCGTCCGCACTCAGCACTACACTACCTGTGTCCGCGTGATTACTATCGCGGTGATCCCATTGCGTGTTTGGCTGAACGTCACGTCAAGTTACGCGCTGCAGCTGAAGCCCGGCGTGGTTATTGGGAGCAACACCAATTAGCGGTCAGAAGTACCAGTTAATTTCCAGCCCTTTTTGTCTCACTTCGTTCCGGGCAAAACATGTGGACTTTGTCACTGCTTTGGGACTATTTCTATTTGTGCTTCCATCCCGTATTGAAAGTGGATTGGAGGAAGCAGGTCAGAATCCATAGGACTATTCATTTCAGACAACATTTTCTCATCGCAACCACTCCAGTTTCTCATTCAAAGTATAGCTCTTGCAACCTAATTTGTTATCTGACCTCAATTCGCTAGTGTCCAAGTCGCCATTACTATCTCTAGTGTGATGATTTTTTCCTCAAAATGATTTTAAGGAGAAACCTACATGAAACTTTCCCATCCCTACCAATTTCTCTCTCCACGACTACAAAACCGCGCATTCGCCATCATGCTCCCGCTTACGCTCCTTGCGATGTACGTTGAACAAGTGACAGGCGTACCGTTAAAGTCAGACGTTGCGCCGTCGGGCATTTTTTCGTTTGAGTTTGCGGGCACATTGGCGGCTGCGCAAACGATGGTGAAATCGTGGGGGCAACTGGGGCAAATCTACGCCGGTGTGAATATTGGCTTTGATTTCGTGTTCATTATCACCTACGTCATCGCAATCAGCTTGGGCTGCGTGATTGTCGCGCGCGGCGGGGTGCTTTCGCAAGTGGGAATCACCTTGGCGTGGGCGATGTTCGCCGCAGGTCTGTTCGATTGCGTCGAGAACTATAACTTGCTTCAAATTCTACTTGGCAATGGGCAAGAGATAAACGCGATGCTGGCAATGTGGTTTGCGATTCCGAAATTCGCGATTGTGATTTTGGGGCTGGCGTATTTTTTCATCGGCGGGGCAGTGGTGTTAGTAATGCGCGCGCGGGAAAGTCACTAGCTGACGGAGGTGGCAGTGGATGATTTGCTCCGTCTGCTTGAGCGAGCCGAGGTTTTGGGCAAATTGCCGGATGAGGCACGCAGGGAACTCACGAAACTCGCTGTTCGGCGCGATATTTTGCGTGGAGAATTTTTGTGTCGCCAAGGTTACGTCTGGACGTACGCGCTTTTTATTGCATCGGGACGAATGCGTTGGACGATGCTTTCCGCCGGTGGGCAAGAGCATACGCTTCTCGTCGTCGAACCTAGTTCGGTCTTTTGGGCGCATTCGTTTTTTGACGACGAACCAATGCCCGCCTCGCTCGCCGCGGTCAAAGATTCCGTCGTGTACGTTTGGCATCGTGACGCCATCTTGCCGATTCTGTATCGTCATCCTGAATCGTTGTGGGAAATCAACCGAACACTCGTCCGCACGATGCGCCGCGCGCGCGAAATCATTTATGGATTGGCATTTCAACCGGTCACAGGTAGAATCGCAAACGTCTTGTTGAACGAATCCGGTGATTCCAAAATTGTCGAACGCGATTGGCGGCTCGACGAGTTGGCGACGATGGTGGCCTCGACTCCCGAAGTCGTTTGTCGAGTTCTGCATCAGTTCGCCGATGCCGGTCTATTGAGCATTACGCGCACTCGCATCACGTTGCACAATCGCGATGGGCTGGAAAAATTGATCAAGATGAATTGATAGATACTCAAATCGATTTTGGAAAGCGCGGTAGCCAACGCGGCACGCGCTTTTTGTATTCGCGATACGAATCGCCATAACGTTTTTCGAGTTGCGGCTCTTCGAACAAAACGACGAACAGATGAAATCCAATCACAATTACGAGCGCGAGCGCAAGCAATCCCGCCGAATGGTGTACGAGCGCAGTGCCCCACACTAGTGCATTGCCGCTGAGGTAAAGCGGATTGCGAACCCAGCGATACACTCCACGCGCGACGAGTTGCTGCGGCGGATCGGATGGCACACCGGTACCGCCGCCAAATCGCACGAACGAAACCTCGGCGCTCGTAATCAATCCGATGGCACTGACGATGACCAGCCATCCTAGCCAGCGCAAATCGAAAGGCAGGCGCAGCGGCATTTGCGCATCCAGCCAGGCAGCGAGCGGTGCGCCTAGCCAGATGCCTACCAGCGTTGCCGCTAGAACTCCACCCACGATTCGCACGATCGCAAAGACAGAACCAACACTCATGCGGTTGCTCTGATCGTCCAATTTTGAATCAGTCGGCGAGGGGCTGGCAACAACAAGACGATAACCAGTGCGGCGCTCAATAACGGCGACAGTGTGAACATCGAAAAACGATGGACCTCAAGTGTATTTGCTACAGCTAGCGGAGTGCCACCCACAATCGCCATTAACCCCGCACCGATTCCCACAATGCGCGCCCATTCTTTGTGGCTTAGCAATGCAAAGATAAAGACTGCCCACGCCGCGCTGCCCCACCAATTGATCTCTTGCGTCATCACATAGAGACCGTTGATGAAATCCTGTCCCATCGAAGCAACAAATTTGGCGATCGGTGCGACGCCGTTCATAAATGCAAGCACATACGCCAAGCCAGCGACGAATGCAAGCACGGCTATGCGCGGCTCGGTTTTGCGAACAAAGAACATTCCGATCCACAGAGCCAGACTGGGAACGAACAGGACAACGGTGAGCGGAAATACTTTGGCATCCATGGCGGGGATCATCGGGAAAAAGCCAGCGAGCAGACTGAACGTGCAAGCGACGATGCCCAGCAGCCACGCCCATTTTTCGCGATTGACAAAGCCATACAAGGCGAGTAACCATAGCACACCGCTCGTGATTGCCAGGTAACCCAGTAGCGGAAACACGAGCCGAACCGACCAGGACTCGTGGACGCGATTCAAATTGACCATCGTATCGATCATTGGGTTGTAGACTTGCGGGAAAACATAGAGCGCGCTCAAACCAATAATTGCACCGATCATGGCGATCCATGTGCCTAATCGAAAATTGTCTTGCATACTTGTTCTCCTTTTCAAATTGGTAAATAAAAATGCCCATCAAACGTTTTACGCGTCTGAAAGGCATTCTCCACCTTGAGTTGAATCCATGCGGGTAAAAGATAGCATGAATCGCTCCAGTTGTCTTTGATAAATATCAAATTCATTCTTGTCGCATACTTGTCTCTTACTGTCCTATGCTGCCATTCCGATACGCTTGAGCGCTCGCTGCGCGATCAGGGTAACCCAGCGGGATGGCTCTTTCTTCTGCCCAAACTCCCACTTGTCCCATGCCTTCCAAATTGACGTCGGCGTAAATCGACCATTCTCGTCCGCTTGCTTTTGCACAACGCTTGCCATGTCGCGCAAGCGTTTGTCGTTTTTCAGCCAGGAGAATTGCGATAACACATCCAGCACATGCAAGATGTCGTACCACACCAGCGGCGCTTTCAATTTGCGAAAATCCGTGCCCATGAAAAACATGTACGGGTGCTGCTTTTTGCTAATTGACCATAATGTCAGCAACGTTTCGGCGGCGATATGCGCGGCGCGGCTGTTGCGCGTCTTGGGCGATTGCGCGAACACTTTGAGCATCAGCAGATTGGGGTAGGGGCATGGATCAGCTTTGCTGCCAGGTCCGCGAAACTTGCCTAACTCTTTCGACACCGCACATGGAAAACCATTTTCGCGCACGAGACCGGTCAAGTAATCGACGGAGCGTTGCACGCGTGCGTCATCGCTCAGCCCGAATTTGAGCAGCGAAAAAGTGATGGCCGGCGCATCGCACAATGCCCATGCCCATTCATCCTTGCCCGATCCACCAAAATGCTTTGGAATGTTCATCAGCACTTGAAACGGGCCCTCGGTCGCTTGATGCTTGACGATGCGCGCGATAATCTTGTCGATCCCAGGATCGTCGGCGTGCAAACCGATATCGGCGAGGAAGGCGAGTTGATGGAGGGGATGTCCCGCGCTCTTGTGACTATTCAGCACAGGCCCCGGAAAATCGGCGAGGTCGTGGACGAGCGCGCGAATCTGCGAATCGGCGATCATCGCTTGCCGCGCGGCGATGACATCGGCGTGATTTTCTTTTTGCTTGAGCAAATCGATGCGCGTGCGATACTGAATCCAAGCAGGACCTTCGAGCAGCCAATCGGTCAATGTAGCCATGGTGTCACCTCCGATAGCCAAGAGTATAGCTTGATTGCGCACCAAGTCAAAGTTTTGCCAAAACGCTCCATCTGCATTATCATCGTTGCAACAAACTCAACGAGGAGAGGAAAATGTCTTGGACGCAGACTGTAACTGAACTCATGGCTATCGCCGCGCGCACAGCACCCAAAGGCGCGGGGCAAGATTTCGTCGTCGTCAAGGTGATCGAAGGCGAAGATTTGAAACGACTGGGCGATGAGATGTGCAAGTACGGACAAAAGTCCGGCAAGAAAAATTTTGATCGCGATGGACGCAACGTCGCAGCGTCGGCAGCGGTTGTGTTTATTGGACTCAAAGATGCAAAGTCGCTCGATTTGAACTGTGGCGCGTGCGGTGTCGATCTGTGCAATGATCGCGTTGTGGCTGAACACGCCGAATTTGCCGGAGCGCAATGCGCGATCCGCGTGCTCGATATGGGCATCGCGTTGGGATCGGCGGTCAAGACCGCGAGCTTACTCAACGTCGATAATCGTATCATGTATCGCGCGGGTGTGGTTGCGCGACAAATGGGATTGGTCGATGCCGATTTTGTGATGGGCATTCCGTTGTCGGCGGGAGGCAAGAGTCCGTATTTTGATCGATGATATGTTGGACGCAGACTGACTGTGGTGCACTTCGCCACAGCCACGCGGACAAAACGCGGATAGAAAAAATCTGTGTTCATCTGCGTCCTAATCCTAACGCAAGGAACCTTATTTTTCCAAAGGTCTTTGTCCTTTTCCGTTTCGACCTTCTCTCGTGCTGGTGATTACCTAAAAGCCGGTTATGTCATTTCGAGGAGCGTTTGCGCCATCTTTGATGGCGTTGCGACGAGAAATCTTGCTTTCATGGAGGGAGATTTCTCGCTTCGCTCGAAATGACAGTTATGGGTAATCACCAGCTCTCGTGCCCTTGCCAAAACTTGTGGCACACGCTATTATTTGCCGCACGAGAGGAGGTCAACCGATGAATATCTTTCGACGACTGCCCGTCGTTTTCATATACTTGTTTGCAATTGCATTGCTTGCCGCATGTGCGCAACCTACGCCGGTACCAACTCAACGTCCTGTGCCGGTCACCGCGGCAACAGCGACACCTCAAACCGCAGAGAGTCCAACATCGAACGGTCCGACGCTTGCGCTATACGATGGTCACCTTCACTACAGTTCTGATGTGTGGGCGAATTATCCGGTGAGCAAGATCAAGAGTTTGCTCGATCAAGTTGGCATCAAACGCGCGCTGGTTTCATCCACACCCAACGAAGGTACGGTGCGATTGTATCAAGCGGATCCCAATCGAATTATTCCCGAAGTGCGTCCATATCGCACGCGCGATGACATGGGCAATTGGTTTTCCAATCCGCAGATTGTTGCATTCGTCGAACAAGAGCTAGAGCGCGGAATTTATCGCGGCATCGGCGAGTTTCACCTGAACAGCGATGATGCCAAGACGCCGGTCGTCCAGCGCATCGTCGATTTGGCGGTCGAGCGCAATTTACCTTTGCACGCGCATTCCAACCAAGCGGCCATCGAAAATCTCTTCGCGGCAAATCCGAAAGTGAAAATCATGTGGGCGCACACCGGCATGTCGGTGTCACCCGACGACGTCGCGCAGATGTTGGAGCGTAATCCGAATCTGTGGGCGGAACTTTCGTATCGCTCCGACATTGCGTCGAATGGGAAATTGACGCCGGAGTGGCGCGCGTTGTTCCTGCGGTTTCCCAATCGTTTTGTTTACGGTTCCGATACCTGGGTCGAAAGTCGCTGGGACGGTTTGCCCAATCTCATTTTGTCGGCGCGCGGCTGGCTCGCAGAGTTGCCAACCGACGTCGCGGCGAACATCGCAACGCGCAATCTCGAATCTCTTTATGGACAGTGAATCGTGAAATCAACGGCAGATGTGGTGATTATCGGCGGAGGTATTCAAGGCACGAGCATCGCGTATCACTTGGCGAAACGCGGCGTGCGCAATGTTGTCCTGGTCGAAGCCGATCTAGTCGGCAGCGGATCGTCGGGACGGAGCGCGGCGATGATTTTGCTGCAAATGTCGCGCGAGATGACGATTCGATTGTCGCAAGAATCGTTCAAGGAATACTTGAATTTCGATCAAGAATTCGGTGTGGACATTGGCTACAAGCCGATTGGCTATCTCAACCTCGCGACGAAATCAGTCGCCGATGAATTGCGTGCCCAAGTTGAATTGCAGCGTCGCTTTGGCGTGCCGACGGAGATGCTATCGCCGCAGGAAATTGCGCGGCGCGTGCCTGCGGTCAACGTCGATGATGTCGAATTCGGCGCGGTGTGCTGGCAGGATGGTGTGATCGATCCGCACATGGTCATGCAGACGTACGTGCAGAATGCGCGCAAGCTTGGCGTCGAGTTTTGCGAAAAAGTTGAAGCGACCGGCATCGTTCTCGAAAAGGACCGCGTTGTTGGCGTGAATACAAGCGATGGATTTGTCGCAACGCCGATTGTCGTAAACGCAGCAGGCGCACGCGCAGCCCAAGTCGCATCCTGGGTAGGCGTCCAATTACCAATCACCAATTACAAACGCACGGTATTTATCACCGACCGCTTTGACGCCATCGCCGATGATGCGCCATTCGTGAACGATGCCGAGGTTGAATGGTATTTTCGCAAAGAGGGCAAGGGAATTCTCATGGGCATGGGACGCGAAGAGAGCACCACGTACGAGCCTCAACTCGAATGGGAATTTCTCGATGCGATTATCGAACGTGCGCTACATCGGGCGCCGATCTTGGCGAACGCACGCGTGATGCGCGGCTGGGCAGGTATGCGTTCGCTCACGCCCGACGACTATCCAATTTTGGGTCGTGTGCCAAACGTCGATGGATTTATAAACGCGTGCGGGTGGGGAGGGCATGGGGTGATGCATGCGCCAGTTGGCGGCAAACTCATCGCGGAACTCATCGCGGATGGCAAAGCGACGACACTCGATTTAACGGCATTTCAGTTGGAGAGATTTTAGTAGCGCACATTTCCAATTTGCGCCACCATGAGCAAATTAGAAATGTGCCCTACAATACAATTTTTCGTAACGCAAATTTCAAATTTGCGCACGCAAGCATCCTGAGCGGAACGAAGTCAAGTCGAAGGAGTACGGGCTAGCAGCCCGCACTCCGGTTCGCAATCAACGATTTTGGACTGTGCGTCAGAGTTTGATATAATAGATATTGAAGCGGTTCATCGCAATTGACATCACCGTGAGAGGAGCAAGGTACCTTGGCAATCGAATTCTTCAAGAACGATACGCACCGTTGCGTTCGCTTTGATGATCTTTACGAAGAAGGCGACGTTCAGGCAAATCAAAGTCTCATCATCAATGGCGATCAGGGCATGTTGCTTGAGCCAGGCGGCAACAAGCTTTTTTCGCGGATGATGATCGAGATGCCGAAATATCTTCCGCCGCAAAAACTGCAATATATTTTTCTGTCGCATCAAGACCCAGATGTGGGCGCAGGGCTGAATGGTTACTTGCTCGTGACTGACGCGAAGGTTTGTGTGTCTGCGGTCTGGGAACGATTTGTCCCGTCGTTTACTTCTAAACGGATGATGGCAGAGCGTCTGATTGCAATTCCCGACGAAGGAATGCGACTTACCTTGAATAAGGTCGATCTGTTGCTCGTTCCGGCGCATTTCCTACATTCGCCCGGTAATTTTCAAGTGTATGATCCGATTTCCAAAACGTTGTTCACCGGCGACCTGGGGGCTTCGCTGTTTCCGCCGGACAAAATTTATGCGACCGTTACTGATTTCGATGCGCACGTGAAATACATGCTCGACTTTCATCGTCGCTACATGGCGTCGAACAAAGCGTGCGCCAAGTGGGCGATGATGATCCGTGCGCTCGACATCGACCGCATCGTTCCACAACACGGTGCGATGTTCGAAGGCAAAACGATGGCGAATCGATTTATCGAGTGGGTGATGAACCTGCAATGCGGCGTCGATTTATTCTAAACTCTCTCGCCCTATCTTGACATTCTGGATAAGTTGTGACAATATATTGCCCGTCGCACGAGACCAGCGTGTGATGCGCGCATTCTCTTGGTACTAGGCAAATGTCAGTAGTAGATGACGTCAAACAAAAAATTGACATCGTTGATGTCATCGGACAATATACGACCTTAAAAAAAGCAGGGCGCAACTTCAAGGCGCTCTGTCCGTTTCATAACGAAAAAACTCCGTCGTTTATTGTTTTCCCAGACCAGGGAACCTGGCATTGCTTCGGCGCATGTGGTACTGGTGGTGATGTTTTCTCCTTCTTGATGAAACGCGAGAATATCGACTTTGGCGAAGCGTTGCGCCAATTAGCCCAGCGCGCTGGAGTCGAATTGATTCGCGAAGGACCTGGTGAAGACCAGGAACGCAAAAAGCTGCGCGAGATTCTTGCCACCGTTGCCGCACATTACCATTACTTGTTCAAAAATAATCCGGCGGCGCAAGCTGCGCGCGATTATCTAGCCAAGCGATTTCTCTCAGCGGATACGATTGACCAATTCGAGCTAGGCTATTCACTTGACGATTGGCACGCGACCGAAACGTACTTGGTCGGCAAGGGTTATACCACGCGCGAGTTGGAATCGGCGGGACTCGTGATCCAGCGCGAAGGCGGCGGACATTATGACCGTTTTCGTGGACGCCTCATGTTTCCGATTCGCAATCGCACCGGCGAAGTGATCGGCTTTGGCGCGCGGACATTGACCGGCGAAGAACCCAAGTACTTGAACTCGCCGCAGACACCGCTCTTTGACAAAAGCAGTACGCTTTACGGACTCGATCTGGCGAAGGATGCGATTCGGCAACAGAATCTCGCCGTCATCGTCGAGGGTTACATGGACGTGATCGGCGCGCATCAGGGCGGATTCAAAAACGTCGTCGCATCGCTCGGTACAGCACTCACCGAAAAGCAACTGGGATTGCTCAAACGATTAACCAATCGATATGCGCTTGCGCTCGATCCGGATGCGGCGGGTGAAGAGGCGACCAAGCGTGGTTTGGAAGTTGCGCGCGCGGCGTTGGATCGCAAGACGGTACCGGTCCCGATGGGAGCGGGCTTGGTCGGATTTGAAGAGCGATTGGAAGCGGAACTGCTCGTTATTCCGATGCCTGATGGCAAAGACCCCGACGAGTTGATTCACGACGATCCTCAAAAGTGGATCGATTTAACTACCCATCCCGAACCTTTGGTTGATTTTTATTTTCGCGTATTGACGCAAGACCTGGATTTAAAATCGGCGCGCGACAAATCGGTGGCGGTCAAGCGGCTTGTGCCCATCGTGCGCGAAATCGGTGATACGGTTCAGCGAACGCATTACACGCAAAAGCTAGCGCGACTCGTCCAAGTCACTGAACAAACGATTGCGCAAGAAATCAACCAGAGGAAACGTGCCAAGCGCGAACAGGCTCAACCCGTCGAACCATCCGTCGAAGCGCGGACGGCATCCAAGTTAGAAGAGTATTGCTTGACGCTGGCGCTGCATTCGCCTGAGCATTTGCCGCGTATCGCATTTCTTGACCCCGACGTGTTCGACGAGCCAGACTGTCGCGCGTTCTTTGTGGCGCTACGAGAATTTTGCAGGGCGAATCGATTTGATCGAGATTTCTTCCGCGCCACGCTCGACAGTTCGCTGGCTGGATTGTATGATCGATTGATCGAGCGAGAGCAGAATGTGCCGGATTTGCCTAAACCCGAGTTGGCACGTGAACTTGAGAATACAGCGCATCGTTTGCGATTACAACACGACAAGAGTGAGTTATCCCAGATCGAAGTTCTACTTCGCGATAACGACGAAGAACGTACGAATGAAGATACTCTAAAGCTTCAAGCACGTGTTGGGATTTTGCTAAAGCGTAAATTGGATAGCCAAAAGGCACTGAGTGCCCGATCAGTATCCGGGCGGATTTGAAGCAAAGATGCCAAAAAAGAAAGCTAGCACGCCTATCAAAAAAGAATCCTCAATTAGACAATCGAAAAAGAAATCAAAGCTGCTTGCCCTCGCTACGTCGTTGCAAGGTGAACAGGAAAATGGCGCATGGGTTCGCGCCAAAGATTTGCCCGATCAAGATGCGGCGCTCGATGCATTGGTGCACAAAGCGGGATCAAGCAAACGATTAACCTGGGAACAAATTCGCACGGTCTTTCCAGAATTGGAGGATGACCCAGACCAAGCGGCAGACCTAAGACGTCTGCTCGCCGAAATGCGAATCAAGATCGTCAATAATCACGCACCGGCACCTGCCCACGAGCGGGCTGAAGAACATGAACCTAGCGAAGACATCGTCGATGAGCCAATCGCGATTGACGTGCCTGTCGAAGTGGGCAGCGATCCGGTGCGGATGTATCTGCGCGAAATTGGTCGTGTCTCGCTCTTGAATGCCAGCGATGAATCGCAACTCTCGGAAGCGGTGCATAAAGGCGAAGTGGCGCATCAGCAGCTGGCCAAACCCAACATCAGTCTCAAAACGCAAATGAAGCTCAAATCGACGATTCAGGCAGCTGAAGTCGCGCGCTTGAAACTCGCCGAAGCGAATCTGCGCTTGGTGGTCAGCGTCGCAAAACGATATATCGGGCGCGGCATGTCGTTCCTCGATTTGATTCAAGAAGGCAACATCGGTTTGCTCCGCGCCGTCGAGCGTTTCGATTATTCGAAAGGTTTCAAGTTTTCGACGTACGCGACGTGGTGGATTCGGCAAGCGATCACGCGCGCGATCGCCGATCAGGCGCGCACGATTCGTATTCCTGTTCACATGGTCGAAACGATCAATCGTTTGATTCGGGTGTCGCGCCGCTTGACCCAGGAATTTGGCCGCGAACCAACCTCGGAAGAGATCGCGCTGGAAATGGAAATCTTGCCGCCCGAAGATCGGCGCGCCGTTTTGGAAGCACAAGCGCGCGGCGAGCCGCTTGATCCGGCGTTGGATCGACGGTTAAAGCGCGCGGCGCTCAAGGTTCGGCGCATTCTCAAGATTTCGCAAGAACCCATGTCGCTGGAAACGCCGATTGGTCAAGAAGAAAATTCATCGCTCGGCGATTTCATCGAAGATGAATCGGTGCCAGGTCCCGCCGATCAAGCGTCGCGTCAGTTGCTCAAAGAGCAAATGCAAGATGTGCTCGAAGGGCTGAACAAGCGCGAGCGCGAAGTGCTAGAGTTGCGCTTTGGTCTGCGCGATGGCCAGACGCACACGCTCGAAGAAGTGGGCAAGGAATTTGGCGTCACGCGCGAACGCATTCGCCAGATCGAAGCGAAAGCGCTGCGTAAATTGCGTCATCCGCTGCGCAGTCGCAAGCTGCGAGATTATTTGGGCTAAGTTTCGCCGCGAAATTTCGTTTTGCCCATTCAAATTTGACCTACTTCGAATCTTGTATATAATATGGGCGTAACTGAGTAGCATTCCTCGATAGCTCAATTGGCAGAGCGCGCGGCTGTTAACCGTGATGTTCTAGGTTCGAGTCCTAGTCGAGGAGCCAAAGAAAAAACCCGTCGCACACGCGACGGGTTTTGGGTTTGACCCCAAGACCCTAAAGGTTTTCGTTGAGCCACACTTTACTTCGATACGAGTCTATCTTGGCCGAAATTGTATCTTGGATGAATAAGAAAACCTTTAGGGTCTTGGCATTACGGCGATTTGCTAATGCGGCTTTCAGGCGGCATGATAAACCAGAGAATAATGTAAAGCAAAACGCCATGTCCGCCCAGGAGCCCAAGCAATACAAAGAGCACGCGCATCACGGTTGGATCGACATCCAGGTATTCGGCTAGTCCGCCACAAACGCCGCCTAGCATTTTTTCTTTTTCACTACGATAAAGTCGGTGTGTCATTTGAAGTCTCCTTTTCTCTCTCATTCCTATCTACGTTTTAGTTGGCAAATAGGTTACACGCGTTCGCGTTTTGACAACCTCGGATAGAGCGTGGTATATTCGTAATGAGCAGAGGGCGAAGATTCAAGATTGCTCGGCTCATTAATGAAGATGAGGCAAGAATGCAGGATCACAAACTAGTCGCGTTTTCCGAAGATGGTCTCAAAGCGATCCAAGAAAGAATCGAAACATTGCGCGTCGATCTCGGCGCATCCGGCGCAATCTTGCTCGACCAAACCGGTGAGTTGCTCGTTGAATCAGGACACCATGCCGATCTGGAGTTGAACACATTCCTGACGCTCCTGGGCAATGCCATGTCGGCGATGAATGCCGTCGTTCATTTGCTCAAAGACGAAGGCGCCTTCGATCTGCACTTTCACGAAGGGCAGACGTACGATATGCACACCGCGCGCATTGACGACCGCATCTTTTTGACATTGGTCTTTGAACGCCACTCTGGTTCCAGCCGGGTCGGCATGATCTGGCTCTCGCTGCGACGAACCGTTACACAACTACGGTCATTGTTGAAGCAAGCCATGATAGAGTCAGGCAGCGCCGAGAGCGACAAAATAAAAAGCGCCGTCAGCGACGCATTCGACGAAGCGATCAGCCGCATGGATGAAGATTTGTTCCCCACAACGCCATCCGTTTCGCCAACTTCCTCTATTTCATCACTTGCATCCACACCTGAAATTACGCCCACGCCCGACATTTTTTCTGAACCTGAAATTCCCCCGGCAAATCAAGTTTTACCCACGCCCAAACCGCGTCGACGGCGGACGTTTGATTTTAGCGAGCTTCGACGACGCGAACCATTGCGCGAAGAACCACTCAAAGAAGAACCGCCTGCGCCTCCTCAAATTTCGCGCGAAGTTTTGGATGATCCCAAGCATGTCCTGACCTACGAAGAAGCGCGCGCATTAGGCTTGATCAACCTCGACGACTCTAATAACAAGTGAGCTTCCCATGCAAGCATTGGTCTTTGACGGAGAACTCGTACTCAAGCACGATTACCCAAAACCAAATCGTGTTGATGAGGTCTTGGTTCGTGTCTTGCGTGCGGGAATTTGTAACACAGATGTCGAGATCGTCAAGGGCTATATGGGTTATCACGGCGTGCTGGGTCACGAGTTTGTCGGCGTCGTGCAAGATGGCGAAATGCGTGGCGCACGCGTGGTCGGCGAGATCAACGCGTACGACGAGACCTGTCCCACATGTTTACGCGGCGACGTAACGCATTGTCCTAATCGAACCACGCTAGGCATCGTCAATCGCGATGGCGCACTCGCTGAATATTTGGCCTTGCCAGCACGGAACCTGCATCGCGTGCCGGACAGTGTGACCGACGCTCAAGCTGTTTTTACCGAGCCACTAGCGGCAGCATGTGAAATCACCGACCGCATTCACATTCGTCCAACCGATCACGTGTGCGTGATTGGCGATGGCAAACTGGGTTTGCTGTGCGCTCAAGTTCTGCGACTCACCGGTTGCGATTTGCTCGTCGTCGGCCGCCACGCCGACAAATTGGCGATTCTGCAAAGACAAAGCATCCGCGTGACCACCGATGCGAGTTCGATCCATCGCCAATTTGATTTCGTCGTCGACTGCACCGGACATGCGAGCGGATTTGAGCTTGCCCGAAGGTTGACTCGTCCGCGCGGCACGCTGGTGCTCAAATCGACTTTTCACGGTGGGCAGGAGACAGCGTTTGCGCCCTTCGTCATCGATGAAATTTCGATCATCGGTTCGCGCTGCGGTCCGTTCGAACCGGCGTTGCGCTTGCTGGACAAGAAACTCGTCGATGTCGATGCGATGATGAGCGAAGAGTTTCCAATCGAGCAGAGCGTTGAGGCATTCCAGCATGCCATCGCGCCGGGTGTCATCAAAGTGCAGGTGGTCATGTAGAGCAAGTTTCCAACTTGCCATCCAGCGGCAAGTTGGAAACTTGCTCTACGGTTCATAGGAGACAACATTGCAGACAAACTATTATATTGCAATCGAAGGCGTCATCGGAGTTGGCAAGACAACCTTGACGCGCATGGTGCAGTCCGCCTTTAACGCTGAAATCCTCCTTGAGGTTTTTGAAGAGAATCCATTCCTCGCCCGGTTTTATCAAGATCGCAAACGCTACGGTTTTCAAACGCAAATTTTTTTTCTGCTCAGCCGCTATCATCAACAGCATGAAACAATTCCCGCCGCGCTAGCGCGAGGAAATTTGATCAGCGATTATACCTTCGACAAGAACCAAATTTTTGCGCAGCTCAACATCGAAGGGGACGAACTGACGATGTACGAAAGCGTCCATCGAATTATTGCGACCAAAATCCCCGCACCGGATTTGGTCGTTTATTTGCGCGCAGACACGAATGTGCTGATGGAACGCATCGCCCTGCGCGATCGACCGTACGAGCGGGAGATGGAACGCGATTACATTGCGCAATTGGGCAAAGCGTACGATGATTTTTTTAGACGATACACGAACGCGCCGGTGCTCATCATCGATACCAATGAACTCGACTTTGTTCGTCGCTCTGACGATTTGCATTTGGTCCTCAATCGGATTCAGGCAAAATTGGAATTGGGACCGCACCAACCGCAATTGTTCAATGGTGGAGGCGGCGCATGAAGAAATTTATTGCCGTGGCAGGTAACATTGGCGTCGGCAAATCTACGCTTGTGCAAATGCTGTGCGACCGATTAGGGTGGGAGCCATTCTTTGAAGGCGTGGTCGATAATCCCTATCTTGCCGATTTTTATCAAGATATGCCGGCGTGGGCATTTCATTCCCAGGTCTTTTTTCTTTCGCGCCGTTTGCGCGATTTGCGCCGCTTGATGGACTTCCCGCAGACGGTCGTTCAAGACCGAAGCGTGTATGAGGACGCCGAAATCTTTGCCAAGAATTTATACCGCCAGGGTTTTATTTCGGAGCGCGATTGGGAAACGTACCGCGAACTTTACGAGGTGTTGACGGAACTATTACCCCCACCCGATCTTGTCGTTTATTTGAACGCATCTGTTCCGGTGTTGCTGCAACGCATTGCGCTGCGCGGACGGGATTACGAAAAAAATATCGCGCCGGACTATTTGGTGCGATTGAACGTTTTATATGATGAATGGCTCGCCGATTTTGCGTTGTGTCCCGTGTTGATCGTTCCCGCCGACCGTTTGGATTTTGTAGCGAATGGTCATCACTTAGATTTGATCGCGCAAAAGATTCAAGAAAAATTGCGCGGCGAGCAGTTGGTTCTATTCGACTAGAGATTGACCAACAAAATTCTGCGAGTCGTAGCATAGCCGCTTGTCGGCGACAGACACGACAAAACCCGTTTTCCGCCAAAGGCAGAAAACGGATTTCTGATTTGTCACCGCAATCTGGGAACCATATCAAAGTTGTGTGTCGTAGACCGCTTGCCCATCTCCCCAAAAGATCAAGTGAATTTTTGTTTTGCCATGCGGAATCAACGCGCATATAGTCGTAACAATCGCGGTTGCAGGTCCCACGGTCAACTTGGGTTTGCAGTCGGACGTAGCCGCATAGGCAGCGCCGACGATTCCCTCATCGCTGATGGGCGCATAGTTTAGTTCGATGGTTGAGTCGACGGTGGCGATTCGATTCGTTAACGTGACTTTGGCAGTGATCAAATCCTGCGTGCTGGGCCAACCTGACTTGCGTTCAAAGGCACCGACGGTGAGCTTGGCTTTTGGACCATAATCGGTTTGGGCGTTTGGCGTTAAGGGTGGTGCAGATGGCGCGATGCCTAAAAAGCTGCCAGAGTACGGCTGAATCGGTATGTCGGGATAACCTGGGATTCGCACAGAATGAGGTTTGGCAACTTGAGGAATCCTTGCCTGAAATGAAAATGCCATGACTGAATCATCGACATACTCGCCTCTCATGCGGTATCCCATGGGTAAACGCGTTTTAAATTCGATTGCATCCGTTTTGGCGAGCAATTTAGCTCCGGTGGTTTTGAGAGTTTCGACGGGATAGGGATGCTGCGCATCGGTGAACAACATTGCGTCTTTGGTATAAACGTTGATGGGGAGGTTATCCGCGAATTTTGTACCCACCACTATTTCGATTCGGACAATTTTCCACCCGTTTTCGTCGTCCCATTCTCGACCATTGCTAAGAAAAATGTCCCAATGACCGACCACAGGTGTGGGAGTTGGCGGTGCTTGCACAAGTGGTGGAACCGCTGCAAAATTACCGGGTGTGCGAGCGCAGCCCAGCAAAATAAATGAAGCCAGCATCATCTCAAGCATTGGGTAGCTTTGTTTCATGGTGAGACCTCTTTGAACCCAGACTCTAGTACTGTCTTTGCTTATCAAAAGAAAAAGCACCTGATGAACGCGTAGGTATGTCAAACTCAGGTGCTCTTTATTTTTTTATTCGCAAGTGGGCTAGGGTACGCATCGATTGCTCCACAATTCTTCGTGAACATTATCCGCACCCCGCGGGTCAAAGACTAGTTGCACTGCAAAGTATATAATGCTCGTGCGCCTCATGTCAAGGATTTGATAGTTTAGAAATTTTTACTTTACCTAATCGGCGTGCGCTCGAAAGTGAGATATTAGGCGAGGATGTTCAGGTTGCACGAATATCAGCGTCGGTTGGTTGTGCAGACTTGTCAATCGACAATTCTTGCAGGTTGGCAGGTTTGCCCGTTCTACCAAGGATGAACAACGCGACGCTGCCCAAGATAATGGCGAGCCAGAGTGTACAAACGCGAACGAGTAGAGTGGTCGCCGCCGCGATGGTTGCGCTCGTGTTGACGAATAGTTGCGTGAGACTGGTGATGGTGCCTTCCGTTGCGCCTAGTCCGCCAGGGAGCAACGTAATCGCGCCGAATAAACTGGCGCTGGCGTAAATAAAGGTCGATTGAAGCAAGAGGAGTCCGGTCGGCGCTTGTCCAAAGCCGAGCAAGATCAGAAACAGCGCAAGGCATTCGCCAAACCAAGCCACAATCGATAAGGTGACCGAAATGATGAGCGGACGAATTCGGAGCATGAGGTATGCGCTTTCGTACATGTTCTTGGCGAGGTTTGCGAATTTGCCGATGATGGGCAATCGCTCAAACAAGCCGATGATTTTTTCGGCGAGGGTGCGTGATTGTAAGAGCACAACGGCGACGACGAGCGCGATGATGATCAAGACCAATGCGGGGACGCCATTCGGAAACATGCTGATGCCAACAGCCGCCAAAAGCGTCATGCCGATTGTGTCGGTTAGGCGTTCGGCGGCGACGATGGACGCCGAATAACTGATCGATATATCGTAATGGGATTTGAGCAAAACCGATTTGAGCAATTCGCCCAGCTTGCCCGGCACCATCGTCAACGAAAAGCCCGAAAGAAAAATCAATAGACTAGGACGCAGGGGGACATTGTGAATGCCGATCACAAGTAAGTAATAATGCCAGCGCATAAAACGCAAACCGTAATTCGCAAGAACAGCGAGGATGACGACCGGCAGCCAGCGCCAGTCCCAGCCGAGGAATGCATCGGCAAGTTTTGGCGCATCGCCGTAGAGAGTGAGCGCAAAGTAGACCAGCGCGGCGAACGCAAGCGAGAGAATTATTTTTTGGCGCAGTTGACCAAGCATGGATCAGACCTCTGGAAAAGTGGCGCTATCTTACCACAAGAGTGCACCTAGACCAAACGACCGGGGTTTGGAGCGCGCTTTAGCGTGCTGAATCGCACACTCCGAACTCGTGCTTTTTGACGCTCAAGCGGCGTTGTGTTATGATGCCCATAGGACAATGTTGTAAAATTGCCCTACAGGAGCTGAGCATTGAAAGCGCGTTTGTTTCGTTTGTTCCTCATGATTGTCGTACTTGGCTCACTTGCCGCTCTATCCCTCACCGTTGCTAGTTGGGTCGAATCCAAAACTCCCGCACCTGAGCCGTTGCCACCGCGTGTCATTCCTGATACGGATGTAAATCCGTACGGTGCCAATTTCTTTCTAGATCGCGAAGTCGAAGAGTGGAAGCGCGACCGCACCGTAAGAATGGCGCGCGAAGCCGGCATTATTTGGGCGAAGCAACAATTCTCGTGGGAAGAAATCGAGAAACGCAAGAACCAATTCGACTGGGACAAGTCGGATCAAATGATCGCGACGTTTGAAAAGTACGGGCTGCAAATCATCGCGCGCTTGGATCGTCCGCCGGCCTGGTCGCATAAAGATAAATCGATTCCGCAAGCACCGCCGGATGATCTCAACGATTACGGCGATTTTGTCGATGCGTTTGTGCGGCGCTATCGCGGGCGCGTCAACTATATCCAAATCTGGAATGAGCCAAACATTTTCCCCGAATGGGGCAATCGTCCGGTTGATCCGTGGGGCTATGCGGAACTACTTCGAGTAGCTTATGCGCGCGCCAAAGCGGCGAATCCGAATGTGCGCGTTCTGTCTGCGCCGCTCGCAATTACGCTCGGCGAAGGTTGGTCCGCCGATTCGCCTTATTGGCGCAACATGAACGATTTGGATTATCTGCGGTCGATGTATGCCGCAGGCGCAAAAGATAATTTTGATATTTTGTCGGCGAATGCGTTTGGTTTGAAATCCACGCCGGACGATTCGCCGGACCCTAATCGATTGAATTTTCAACGAGTCGTATTGGCGCGTCAGATCATGGAAGAAAATGGCGATGCGTACAAAGCGGTTTGGATCAACGAATATGGTTGGAACGCTGCGCCTGCCGATTTTCCCAACGACAAGTTGATTTGGGGACGCGTTCCCGAACAACAGCAAGCCGATTACACGGTGCGCGGAATCACGCAAGCGCGTACCGACTGGCAATGGGTTGGCGTTTTCAATATTTGGTACTTTCGCCAAGTCGGCGACATTACGCCGGATCGCGCCGATTATTATTTTCGCATGGTCGATGTCGATTTCACGCCGCGCTTGATTTATTTGCGCTTGAAAGAAGTTGCCACGTTCCCACAGGTGGCGCAACCCGGCATTCATGAAGAGACCAATGTCGCCGTGACATTGAGTGGTCCCAACGAGAATCCGCGTCCGTGGCAACCGCTATTGAATTCACGAGCCACTGATGGCAGTGAATTGATCACGCGACAACCCGGCGCGCGCGCTACGATCAAATTTTGGGGTGATGGTTTCGATCTAATCATGCAGCGTGGGCCGACGTTGGGGCGCGGTTGGATTACGATCGACGGGGAAAAAGTTCCTGGGCTTCCGCTCGACGTGAATGGCAACAGCTATATCGATCTATCGTCGCCGAATGACGAATGGCAAGTCCGCATTCCCATCGCAAAAAACTTACCGCGGCGCACGCACACCGTCGAGTTGGTGGTCGCACAGAGCGGGGATGTAGCACTCGATGGTTTTATCGTTACCGCCGATAGCTCACCGGACTTTCCCATCGGCTTGGTGGTTGTGTTCGGCGGACTCATTATTATTTCCGTCATCATGTTTTTTCGCAGTTGGCGGCAAACTCGACGTCTCGCCAAAAGGAGCTGATGGAACGAGAACTCCGTGAGCGCCTGATTAATGTCCTTTTGATTTTGCTAATTGCGCTTGCCGGTTATTATATAGCGCAATTGATCTGGCAAGTCCTTAGCGGTTATGCCGATATTCTCCTTTTGTTTATCCTGGGTTGGCTCGTTTCCTTTGTCCTTAATCCAATTGTGTTTCAACTGAGCGCCCAACCTATTTTCTTCGGCTTTGAACCTTTCTTAAAAAGAACAGTGGGTGAAGTACACACCAAGCGCTTAATGGTCTTCCGACTTTCGCGTGAGATGGCGGTCGTGATCGTGTACTTGGTCTTGGTCTTGCTGGTTATCGCCGCCTTTGCAGTGTTAGCGCCTACCGCAATCACGCAGCTTACGACGTTGGGGCGTCACCTGCCGGAATATGTCGCGCAAGCGCCCGAAGCCAGCGGCTGGATTGAAGCGCAGCTCGCGCGGGTCGGTATTCATGTGAATATTAATGCGACTGTCCAAGCAGGACTGGCGAGTCTGCAAACGTATGCCGCCTCGATCATTCAGAATGCGCTCGGCATCTTTACCAGTCTATTGAATTGGCTTGCCAACCTTTTTTTCGTGTTGATCATTGGTTTCATCTTGACGCTGGATGGACCGCGTTTGCGCCGCGCCTTGGTGATTCGTATTCCGCAAAAGTATCACGACGAGATTCGTTTTTTCTCTGCCAGCGTCGATCACACCTTTGGCGGCTTTTTGCGCGGACAATTGATCCAATCGGCGCTCGTCGCCATTGGGACCGCGTTGGCGATGACGCTCTTTGGCTTGAATTTTGTCTTGGTCGCCAGCTTGTTTGTTTTCCTCTTTATGGTGATTCCCTTGATTGGACCTTTCCTGGCGTTGCTTCCTCCGCTGCTAGTTGTTCTCATTCAATCACCGGATGTTACGCTGATTCTAATCCTTATCTTATTCATCTATCAATTCGTCGTGGTGAATGTGTTTATGCCGCGCGTCTTGAGCGATTCGCTAGGTTTACATCCGCTGATGGTGTTTTTCGCAATTCTCGTCAGTGTGCGGGTAGCGGGATTTTGGGGCGCATTCTTTGGAATTCCGGTCGCCGGAGTCCTCTGGGCAATGGGGCGATTCTTTTTTGAACGTTGGCAGGAGCAGCAGCGGACGAACGGAAATTCAAGCGCCAAAAGTGATATGGATTGACAGAAAAGACAAAGCCCGAAGGGTCGTCCGCAGACCTTTCGGGCTTTGTCGTTTTTTGACAAATCCCACGCGGTTGAGTATAATTCGAACATCCTACCCCCCTCCGGGGGGGAGAGGGGTAGGTAAAGGAATCGTATGGCAGAGATACAAAAACAACAACTCAAGAATCGTGCCCTCAGTATTCAAGGGCATATGGGCGCGGTGGCGCGCATGATCGAAGAAGACGCGTACTGCATCGACATTATCAAGCAAACGCAAGCGATAGAAAAGGCGCTCGACAAGCTCAACTCGCTTTTGCTCGAGCGCCACCTTGGTTCGTGCGTCACGACTGCTATTCGCGGCGACAAGCCGAAGGAACGCGAACGCGTGATTAAAGAACTGCTCGACGTGTTTGAAACGACGAGCAAAATCTAGTTAAGAGATAACAGTGAACAATTAACAGTCTATCGCGGCGGCTACTGTTCACTGTTCACTGATGACTGTTCACTGGAGTTTAGATGTCTACCCAACAAGTAACCCTACCCATATCCGGAATGACTTGCGCTGCGTGTGTGATGCATGTCGAAGGTGGTTTGAAAGAGGTCGCGGGTGTTCAAAACGCCGTCGTCAATCTTGCTAACGAACGCGCCACCGTTCAGTTCGATCCTGAAAAGGCAAATGTCGAAAAGATGGTGGCTGCCGTGCGCGATGTCGGCTATGATGTCGTCGTCGATAAAGTTACGCTGCCGATTGGCGGCATGACGTGCGCTTCGTGCGTGATGCATGTCGAAAATGGACTGAAAGATATCCCCGGCGTGCTGAACGTCAGCGTCAATCTGGCGACGGAACGCGCGACGGTCGAAATGATTCCGGGTGCGGTGACACTCGCCGATTTGAAACACGCCGTCGAGGACACCGGCTATGAGGTGCTCGACGTTGGCGGCAAGCAAGAAGAATTGGTCGATCGCGAGGCAGCATTGCGCGAAGAAGAACGCCAACGCGAATGGCGCGACCTTATCATCGGCATCATTTTTACTGCTCCGCTTTTCGTCCTCGTCATGACGCACGACATTATCGAGTCCCTTGGTATGCACCAAGTCTTGCCTTGGTGGATGATGTCCGATACGCTGAATTGGATTGCGCTGATGTTGGCGACGCCGGTGCAATTTTACGTCGGACGTGGTTATCATCGCGGCGCGTGGAAATCATTGCGCGCGGGCGCGCCCAATATGGATTTGCTCATTTCGCTCGGCACGAACGCGGCATACTGGTTCAGTGTGATCGTCGTCGTCGCTGGATTGTTCAACATCTACATTGCCGACCATGTTTACTTTGAGAGCGCCGCCGTCATCATCACGCTCATCAAAGTAGGCAAGTATCTCGAAGCGCGCGCCAAAGGGCAAACGTCAGAGGCGATCAAAAATCTCATCAAGTTGCAGGCCAAGACCGCGCGGGTTGAACGGGATGGACAGGAAATCGAAATCCCGGTGGACGCTGTGCGCGTAGGCGATATTGTGAGCGTGCGCCCCGGCGAAAAAATCCCCGTTGATGGGATGGTGGTCGCAGGCTACTCGTCGATTGATGAGTCGATGATTACGGGCGAGAGCTTGCCTGTCGAAAAAAATATCGGCGATACGGTGATTGGCGCAACGATCAACAAAGTTGGCGCGTTCAAGTTTGAAGCGCGCAAGGTTGGACGCGAGACCGCGCTCGCGCAAATCATTCGCTTGGTCGAAGATGCGCAGGGATCGAAAGCGCCGATTCAACGACTCGCGGACCAAATTGCCGCGGTGTTCGTGCCGATTGTCGTCGCCATTGCGCTTGCAACATTTGCGATTTGGATGATCTTCGGCTCCGCGCCCGTTTTTAGCAACGCATTCGTCAATTTCGTCGCGGTGCTGATTATCGCGTGTCCATGCGCGCTGGGTCTCGCAACGCCCACGGCGATCATGGTTGGAACAGGCAAGGGTGCAGAGAACGGTGTGCTTATTCGCAGTGGTGGCGCGTTGGAAACCGCGCACAAGGTCACGGCGATCATTCTCGATAAAACCGGAACGCTGACACGCGGAGCGCCTGCGGTGACAGATACAGTGGTCAGTGGTCAGTGGTCAGTGGTCAGTAAAGATGAATTCTTGCGCTTGGTCGCGTCCGCAGAGAAAAATAGCGAGCATCCGTTGGGACAAGCAATTGTGAAACACGCGCAAGAATCCGGGCTGACGTTGACGGAGCCATCGGAATTTGGCGCGGTCGCCGGTCATGGCTTGCGTGCGCGCGTCGATGGGCATGACGTGTTGATCGGCAATAGCAAGTTGTTTGTCGATTCGCATATCGTGCTTGATGGTTTGGAATCGCAGGCGAGCAAATTATCCGATGAAGGCAAAACCGCGATATTTGCCGCAATCGATGGTGCGCCTGCTGGGTTGATTGCGGTCGCCGATACGCTCAAACCAAATTCAAAAGCTGCCGTAGCAGAGTTGAAAAAGCTGGGCGTGCAAGTCTATATGCTGACGGGCGACAATCCGCGCACGGCTGCCGCTATCGCCAAACAAGTTAGCATCGATCATTATTTCGCCGAAGTGTTGCCGCATCAAAAAGCCGACAAGGTGAAAGAGTTGCAAGCGAAGGGTGAAATCGTGGCGATGGTGGGCGATGGCATTAACGATGCGCCCGCACTCGCGCAAGCCAATATCGGTATCGCCATCGGTACGGGCACCGACGTTGCGATTCAAGCCGCAGAGATTACGCTAATGTCGGGTGATTTGCGCGGCGTCGTCACGGCGATTGCGTTGTCCAAGCAAACAATTCGCACGATCAAGGGCAATTTATTTTGGGCGTTCTTTTACAACGTTTTGGGCATTCCGGTTGCCGCAGGCGTGTTGTATCCGTTCTTTGGCATCTTGCTCAATCCAATGATCGCAGCGGCGGCGATGGCATTCTCGTCTGTGTTCGTCGTGACGAATTCACTACGATTGCGCGGATTTCGTGCTCCGGCTATTTGAGTTCCCTAGTTCCATTAGTTCCCTCATTTCCCTGGGAACTAACGGAACTGAGGGAAATGAGGAAACTTATCATTTCTCTTGCTTCCATCTACGATCCCATCATGGTTCCATTCGATAAATTTGGCTTGCGGCGCTGGCGGGAATGGGCAGTCAGCGCGGCGCATGGTCGTGTGCTCGAATTGGGCGTTGGCACCGGCTTGAACTTGTCGCACTATCGCGCGGTGGATTCCCTGGCGGCCATCGATCCCGACATCGATTCGCTTCAACGTGCGTTGGCGCGTCGCGATGGAAGGACGCAAATCGTTTTGAATCAAGCGCGTGCCGAGGAGCTGCCCTTCGCCGATGAATCGTTCGATGTCGTGATCGGTACATTAGTTTTTTGCAGCGTTGGCGATCCGATGCACGGCTTGATCGAAGCGCGTCGAGTGCTCAAGTCGAACGGAATATTTCGCTTGGTCGAGCATGTGCGGGTTGAGAATCGATTGATCGCCGGAATGCAGGATGCGGTGACGCCGTTGTGGAAACACGTTGCCGGCAATTGTCATCTCAACCGCGATACATTGGCGGTGGTGAAGCAAGCTGGATTTCAGGTGCACAATGTGAGTCGGCATATCGGAGGAATATTTATTGGAATCGATGCGAACAAGTAGGGCAAATTTCCAATTTGCCAGTCAATAAAACAAGCGATGAGGGCAAATTGGAAATTTGCCCAACAAAAAATTACCAGGAGGTTTCAGATGGGGCACAAAGACCCAGTGTGTGGTATGACCGTTGAGGAAAGCACCGCGAAATGGAAGTGGGACTATAAGGGTGCCACGTACTATTTTTGCGCCAAGGGTTGCATGGTGGCTTTCCAAAAGGACCCGGAGAAATATATCAAAGGTGGTCCGACGATGCACATGCCCGACATGCCGCACAAGCATTAGATGGTGACCCAGAAACCCGTTTTCTTGTTTCTCGGAATCGAGCGAATGATGAGGTGGAGAAAACGGGTTTCTCGAATGAGCGCGCGACCCTGTGCCGCGCGTTTTTATTTCCAATTTTTTGACAATCTGGCTGAAATGTAATATAGTTCACAAAGTAAAATCTAATCCTCTTGAATCAGGTCCTCGATGCCGATCGACTATTTGCCAATTCTTGTGATGGTGGTGGTTGCCTTCGCCTTTGCGGCGATTGCATTACTTGTCTCTGCAATTACTGGTCCTCGCCACCCGAACCCTTCTAAGCTCGCTCCGTACGAATCTGGTATGCCACCCTTTGGTTCTGCGCGCCGCCGAATTTCGATCAAGTATTACTTGACGGCAGTGTTGTTCATTCTCTTCGACATTGAAATCATTTTCTTTTATCCATGGGCGGTCTTGTTCCAGCAATTGAAATTATTCGGGCTGATCGAGATGGGGATCTTTGTCATTATTCTCATGGTCGGCTATGTTTACATTTGGCGCAAAGGCGGCTTCGACTGGGATTGAGTACTAGCCACTGAATCACACAGAAACACACGGAAGAAACTCTATAAATAAAAGGAGCCGAAATGAGCGTGTTTCTGTACGAGGAAGTGACGGAGCAAGTAATCGGCGCGGCATTTGAAGTGTGGAAGGTGCTGGGATTCGGTTTACTAATTAATTTTGGCGAAAAGAAATGTGAATTCCAGCGTCGGGTTAAATAGATTTTATTTCTGTGTGTTTCTGTGAAATTCTGTGGCTAATTATCAGAGGAATGAATGTTGTCTGAAAAAGCGAAATCTGAAATTAAAACGTTGATGGCAACATATCCCGACCAGCGTTCGGCGGTGATGCCCGCACTTCATCTAGCGCAGCACGAAGTGGGTTGGTTGCCCGACGACGTGGTGCAAGATATTGCCGATTTGATCGGCTTGTCCAAAACGGAAGTGAACGGGGTCGCGACATTTTATACGATGTATGCGCGCGAAAAACCGGGCAAGCACACGATCATGTTCTGCGCCGATTTGCCTTGTGCATTGCGTGGCGCGGAAGAGATGTTGGAACACCTCGAACATAAGCTGGGTTGCAAAGCGGGACAAACATCTGCCGACGGGAAAATCACGTTGAAGGAAGCGGAATGCTTGGGTGGTTGCGATCACGCTCCCGTGATGCTCATCGATGGCGTAGAACATCAGCAAGATTTGACGAACCAAAAAATCGACGAGATTGTTGAGCGATTGCAGAAATCGTAAGCGTTGAGGCGCATGTGGATCCATTGGTTGTTACAATAATCGAAGCACTTGTCAAAACGATTGTGGTCATCGTCGTGCTATTGACAGCGTTTGCGTACCTTACGCTGGTCGAACGGTATGTAGTGGCGAAGATTCAATCGCGCGTTGGACCCAATCGGGTGGGCGCGATTGGCGGCATCGCCGTCCTTCAGCCGATTGCGGACGCGATCAAGATGATTTTCAAAGAAGACATTTGGCCCGACAAAGCCGACAAGATCATCTACACGATTGCGCCGGGCATCGCGGTGGCGACCGCGCTCATCGCGTGGGCCGTCATTCCGCTGAATCCCCCCGCGACGATTTTCGGCTACCACGTCGAATTTCAGATTGCGGATGTCAATGTGGCGCTGTTGTACGTTCTGGCGACGGGATCGCTGGGCGTGTATGGCATCGTGCTCGGCGGCTGGGGATCGAATAACAAGTATTCCATGTTCGGCGCGCTGCGTTCGACCGCGCAGATGATTAGTTACGAAATCTCTCTCGGTCTCGCGCTCGTCGGCGTGTTGATGCTGACTGGCTCGCTCAGCTTGGTGGACATTGTCGAAAAGCAATCGACGTGGTGGAACGTGTTCTTGCAGCCACTGGGATTTATCATCTACTTTATCGCGGCAACGGCTGAAATCAATCGCTTGCCCTTTGACTTGCCAGAGGCGGAAACCGAACTCGTCGCCGGTTATCAGACGGAATATTCGTCACTCAAGTTTGCGTTATATTACATGGCAGAGTACATCAACATGATTACCATCACGGCGATTGCATCGACCGTGTTTCTCGGCGGTTATCAAGGACCGATTGGGTTGCCTCCCAGCGCGCTCTGGCTCGTTCTCAAGATGGCATTCTTTATTTTCATTTTGATGTGGGTGCGCGGTACGCTGCCTCGTTTCCGCTATGATCAATTGATGCGCTTTGGTTGGAAGGTCTTGTTCCCGCTTGCACTTTTGAACATTTTTATCACCGCGGTCGTAATGGTGGCACTAGGCAAATAAGCCAAACGTGCCAAACACGCCAAATCAAAAATCATTTGGCAGGTTTGGAAATTTGAGGTAATGATGCTTGCTGAACTAGAGCCGATGGTGGCAAAGCTAAACGAATCACGCGCGACGCTCATGCGCTTGCTGGACCAACTGGCAGAAATCCAATCCGCGCAAGTGATGGTCAATCCAGAGTGGTCGGTCAAAGACATTGTCGGTCACTTGACCGGCGCAGAGCGCGGCATGACGCGCATGGCGCAGCAATTCGCCACTGGCTCAAATCCGCAACTACCTGCGGGCTATAACAATGATGTCTATAACGCGCGGCAGGTCGAAAAGCGCAAATCGCTTACCTACGCGCAGGCACGCGCCGAACTTGAAGCGTCCCGTGTCGATTTGCTTGCGTTCATGGACTCAGTGAGCGCGCCGCAACTAGATTATCGGGGCGAGCATCCGATCCGTGGCGATATTTCGCTCAGAGAGTTGTTAGACGTTATAGCCTGGCACGAAGGTTTGCATAGCAAAGAAATCTCAGACAAGTTACTCGAAGTAAGAAAGTAAAATACTGAATACTCTATCTATGATTCTGTATAAGTTCAATTCTTCACGTGTTGCGTAAATCTGTCCGAAACGTGATATGATGCCTCCACCCAATGACCTGGAGGTCAACCATGTCTTTGCACCCGACCGATCGCAGTACTATCCCGCC
>JACRMI010000192.1 GCA_016215025.1 Chloroflexota bacterium | reverse complement strand
GTTGTCCCCACATGCGTGGGGGTGAACCGAGATGCGCGAGAATTCGGCTGTCATCTCCGCGGTTGTCCCCACATGCGTGGGGGTGAACCTGATGGATATTGCCCAGATTGTAAATCAAGTCATGTTGTCCCCACATGCGTGGGGGTGAACCGCACGTAGCGACAATTGCCACGTTGCTCGAATCTGTTGTCCCCACATGCGTGGGGGTGAACCGTAGCTACATGCGCGCTCGTCGATTCGAGACGGAGTTGTCCCCACATGCGTGGGGGTGAACCGGAGCCGCTTGATTTGTTCGTCTGTCATTGTCGTTGTCCCCACATGCGTGGGGGTGAACCGTTCGGCGCGGGACGATTAGGGGTTGGCTAATCGTTGTCCCCACATGCGTGGGGGTGAACCGAGAACGTAGGCGAACGGTTAGCGCGTTGGGTAGTTGTCCCCACATGCGTGGGGGTGAACCGTCGAATGCGGCAAAGAAACCAATGATTCGCATTTAGCGGCCCAACAATAAAACGCTCGCTGCTCCAGTGAGAATACAACCGATGTGATTAAATTGGCGCGTCGCCGACATTTATTTTGCTCCTTGGTTTGCCCGCGCTAAATTCGAGGGATGATAACACCCTGAGGGTCGCGCAAATTTGCCCGTCCCCATGATGTATGTTATATTCATTGCGCAGCCCCTTTCGGAGTAAGGAGAACCCTATGTATTTCCGTCTGCTTCGAGCAACGTTGTTCGTGCTTCTCGTCGGCAGCCTCGGCACGCTGGCGTGCGACCTCAGTTCCCTCAGTTCTTTCGGACTCGCGCAAGCTAGTAAGCCAAAGGTGACCATTCAATCGCCTTCTGCGGGCACTCAATTCCGCGAAGGCGACGATGTTACCATTCAGTCGATTTCTACCGATAACACCGGCGTCGTCCGTGTCGAACTCTTGGTCGATGGGGCAACCGTGCGCGCTGATGCGCCACCGATTGCAACGGGACAGACTTCATTCACCGTCGCTCAAAAATGGAAGGCGACTGCGGGCACGCACACGTTGAGCGTGCGTGCGTTCAATGCGTCCGGCGGCGCAAGCGACCCCGCGCTTGTTTCGATTACGGTAGCTGCCGCCGAAGCGCCGACTGTGCCAATTATTTTGCCGACGGTTCCGCTGCCGCTCGGTTCGACGCCATCCTCATCCGCATCATCCGCATCGAGTTTGCCGACGCTGCCACCCTCCGGTGCAACGCCGGTGGCCTCCGCGACCAATCGTCCACCGACGCGCCCGCCGTCATCGCCGACGATCAATGCGCCGCCCGGCATTTGGGCCGTTGCAATCAACGTCGACCCAGCATCGGCTAAACGTGGCGTGTTCGTCAGCTTTAATGTCACTTTTCTCAACACGACGGCAACACCGCAAGGTTTTCGCTGGTTCATCAAAATTTACGAACCCGATGCGCGCAACTCCAAAGGCGAGACATCCAAGCTGAATAGCACTTTTCCGCCGGGAACGACCACGCTCCAAGCGCCTGCTGATTGGAAAATCAATGTCTCCGAATGCACGCCATACATCGCGCGTGTTTTCTGGGAAGACCCAGGTAGCAAGCAGGTGACGGAATTTATAAAGCCCGATCAAGCTGGTCCGCCCGCCGCAAACTTCAACGTGTGTCCATAAGTTCCCAATAGTCATTCTGAGCGAAGCCGCGAAGCGTTGGCGGAGCGAAGAATCTCACATCGTGCGTTGAGAGACGCTTCGCTCAGAATGACAACGATTGTGTTTTCATGTCCAACGAAATCGACCTCCACAACTATATCGATGTTCTCATCCGCCGATGGCAAATCATCCTCGCGATGCCAGTGCTCGCGATAATCGTCGCCGTTGGTGTGACGTTCGCGATCAAGCCAACGTACGAAGCGACCACAACGCTTGCACTCGCGCCCTCGACCGTTTCCATTTCGCTGTCGAATCAGTTGCCGCCGTACTATCTCATGGTCGATTCGCCGCGCCATCTGCCCACGGCGTACACGCCGACGTATTACATTGCGATTCTCAAAGGTGCAGATGTCGTAAATGCGGCAAAGCCGCGCGCAACGATTTCGATTTCCGCCGATAGCGGCGACCGCTCGCTCATTGCCATCACTGCACGCAGCGACGATCCCAAAATCGCGGTCGAGTCCGCCAACAATTACGCCAACGCGAGCGCAGAACGCATTCGCCAACTCCTCACGCCGAACAGCGCCGAGTCTACACTCGCGAAACAAAAACTCGATGCGGCGCAACAAGCGCTCGATCAATTCATGCGCGAGAATAACCTCGTCGAAACTGATCCAAGCGCGGCGACGGGTCTATCATTGGACAAGCGCAAACAATTTTCAGACCTCAGCCGCGCGCGCGATCTCGCCGATTCGGTCCATCTCGATCTGGCGCGCAACGACGCCATATCCGCGATTCTCGCCGACACATCTCTGCGTCCGACGATTATTGCTGCTTCGGTGCCAACTGCGCCTGTCTCGCCCAAGTTGAACCAGAATATTTTGATCGGTGCGGCAATTGGATTATTGATCGGAATCTTGGGCGCGTTCACATTAGAATTGACCCGACGCAAGGAATGAAATCTCCGGTCCGCTTGTTACCTCTCAGTGTGATAATCGTTTGCCTGATTATCCTCGTCTTGCTTTTGCCATCTGCTGCCAGCGCCTGGTTTTTTAACTCAGCGAATGCCCAGCTCGCACGTGCAGCGTCATTGCCCGCTGACTCGCCGGTTCGCGTCAGCACGTTGAATGATGCGAATGCACAACTGACGCAAGCTTCTGGCTTGGCGCAGAATCCACGCATTGCGTTGGCTTTTGCCCGCGGATGGCTTGAACACTATAAACCACAACGTGCTGTCGATTCGTTGCAAACATCAGGCAATGTACTTCACGATGATTTCATGGCGCAGTTTGTGTGGGGCAACGCGGAATGGTCGGCAGGAAATCACGCTGCGGCATTCGAACATTGGCGCCAAGCCGGTGCGCTGAAATATTTCACCGAGGAAGCTCACCGCGCGCTGTTCCGCGACGATTGGTCGCAAGCCGAGAACTATGCGCGTATCGCTATCGGCATTGCACCGCAAGACGCTGATTCGCATTTTCTGCTCGCCGATGCGTTGGTCAATCAACGCAAAAACGATGACGAAGCGATGCGCGAGTTGGAGCGCGCGGCGCAAATCGTCGGAGGTGGCGACAATGAATTTCTATCGACGATTCTTTCGCGGCAGGGCGAGTTGTTGGAAATACAAGGCAAGTATTCGCAAGCCATCGAATATTTTACCCGCGCGCGGAAGGTTGCGCCGATTGATGCGCGTCCCCGCACAGATTACGCGCGCACAATTTTGAAAATCAATCCGGCGGCAACTTCCGAAGCACGCGATTTGTTGACCCAAGTTGTCACCGATTCATCGTGGTATATCGACGCCTACATTTTGCTTGCCAACCTTGCGGAAAAAGATGGTGAGCTAGCTCAAGCCGAAAATTGGTACAAAACGGGCTTGAGCAAAAACCCAAACGATGCGCGCTTGTTTTTTCCGCTCGGTGAATTCTACGCGCGGCAGAAACGAATCGGCGACGGCAAAGACACATTGACGCTGGCGCTCAAATACGAAACGCGCCCCGATGTCCTGCAGGCGATTTCGCGCGCGCTTACTCAGTTGAGTGCGAAATGACAGAAGCTGTAGGGCGAGCGGCTTCGGCACCAAAGGTGCCGCGCTCGCGGGCTAGCAGCCCGCGCTACATTGCCGATTCCACCCGCGCACGCGCCATCGTCGTCCTATGCGCGTTGGCGACGATTGCGTTCAGCGCATTTGCTGCACTCGGTTCGCAAGATTTGCTCATCACGGTCGTTGCGCTGTTTCTCTCTGCTATTCTCGCGTTTGTGCTTCCGTTTCGAATGGTGGTACTCACGCTCGCCGCGTTGATACCCTTGCAAATTTATTTTCCATTTGGCGGATCACTGAACATGCGCGGCGCATTCGTCTTTGTGATCGCTGCCGCCATGCGATTGCTGTTTCAGCGTATTGCCACAAGAAACTGGTGGCGTTGGCATACGTGGGTCATTCCCGCGGCGTTGTTCATGCTTGCCGCGCTCATTGCATCGTTCACCGCTTTCAATCGTTACACCGCGCTCAAAGGCATCTATGACTGGCTGCCAGTGTTCGCAACGGCGTTTGTCGTAGGCGAGATTGTGCATTCGGAACGATTGCTGCGCGCCAGCATCATCGTTTTGATTGTCGGCGGCGTAGTGCAAGCGGCACTTGGCTTGATCGAATCGGTGATTGGATTGAGTAACGTGGTCGATGCGCTTCAATCGGGCATCGCGCCCATTTTCTTTCAGCCCAATTTGCTGCGCCAACGCTTGGCCGATTTTTCGTTCAACTGGGTGCTCGATGGTCGTGTCGTGCCGTTTGGCACCTTTATCAACGGAATCGATTATGCGATTTTCATCGCTGCGATTCTAAGCCTGGCGTTCGCTTGGTTACTTGGCGCGCGCCGTCGCGATGAAGCGATTGCGTTATTAATCGTCGCGGCGTTGCTTGGCATCGTATTACTTCGAACGTTCAAAGGTTCGGGCATGATTGCGCTTGCGGCTGGGATTGCGGTCGTCGCATTGATGTACTTTCCGCGCCTCTCATGGCGGGCACAAATGACGATTGTCCTCCTTGCGATTGTTGCAGTTGTCGGCGCATTCATCCTCTCCGAGCCTCTCGCCCAACGCCTTTTCTTTCTAGTCGAGCGTGAGCTAGGTTTGCGAACGGAAACGGGACGCACGGCGATCTGGGCATCTCTCATCGCACAATTACCACAGCGACCGTTGTTTGGTTTTGGCTTGAACAATGCGATTTCGCTCGTGCCGGTATTGCCGAGTATGAACGGCGGCGCATACGTGTTCAATACTCCCGCCGCGGAAAGCGCATACGTCGCGACGTTGATCGAAACTGGCATCGTCGGATTTGGTGCGTTGATTTGGTTTGTCGGTGTCGTGTTCGTTCAAGCGTATCTAAATGCAAAAACATTTGCGCCGATTCAGATCGGAGTCTTAGCGGCTATCGCTGCGATTCTCACTGGGAATTTGACTGTAGCTGCACTGACGACCGATCAAAACGGAATGCTGCTCGGCGCGTTGATTGGTCTGACGTTTGCAATTCCTTATTTTTCCCACGAATCACGTGAATAAAAGAGTAAACCACAAAGACACCAAGGCACGAAGGGGATAACGAAACTCGTCAGCGCAGTTGTGATTCTTGGTGTCTTTGTCCCTTTGTGGTAAATTATTCGTGAAGATTCGCGAGATTAGCGGGAAAGATTTGTAACCTAACTGTGGAATCAACAGAGCCCAAAGTCACAGAACACAAACCACATATTTCTATCGGGCGTGTATTGTCGTTTGCGACGATCACGGCGTTTGGATTTTTGCTGGGCAAGGTGAGCGGCATCGTGCGCGAAATCGTCGTCAGCGCACAGTACGGTTTATCGTCGGACTTGGACGCGTACTTTGTTGCGGGTACCGTGCCGACAATCATCAACAACATCATCGCCGGCAGTGCAATCACGGCGGCAATGATGCCGGTGTTTGCGCGTTACCTCTCGAAGGATGCGCGCGCCGATTTCTGGTACGTCGGCAGTCTGGTCACGAACATTCTCTTGGTCATCACCGGCATCATCACGTTGATCGCGGTGGTGTTCGCTTCGCCGATTATTGGCTTTGTCGGTTCCGGTTTTCCGCCAGAGACTCAAGCACTCGCAGCGCAATTACTCGTCATCATGATGCCGACGCTTGTGTTAGGTGCGCTCTTGAACATGCTGATGGCGATGCTCAACTCGCTGGATCGATTCACTGCGCCCGCGCTGATTTTTCTCGCGCTGAATGTCGGCATCATTGTGACAGTTGTCGTGCTGACGCCGATCATTGGCATCTACGCCGTCGCGTGGGGATTCTTGATCGGCGTTGCGTTGCAAGTTGCGATTCAATTTGTCGAATTGGGATTGGAGCGTCCGCAGTTCCATTGGAGTCTCAACTGGCGGCATCCCGCAATTGGGCAAGTTTTGCGCGCGCTCGTTCCGATTACCGCCTTGTCGATTGTCGCGCAAATCAATTTGCTGGTGGATCGAACGATGGCAACCGGGTTGCCTGAAGGCAGTGTCAGCGCGCTCTATTACGCCGATTCGGTGCTGGGTTTGTTTTACACACTTGGCACGAGCCTCAGCATTGGCGCATTTCCGATGTTGAGCCGATTGGCGGCAGACAATGATTTAGAAAATTCAGGTCGCACGATCACGACCTCAGTGCGATTGTTGATTTTCATTTTGATGCCTGTGACATTTTTGCTTTTTCCCTTCGCCGTGCCGACGATTGGTCTGATTTTAGGACGCGGCAAATTCGATCCGAGCGCAGTTGATCTGACGGCACAGGCGCTCATGATGTATGCCATTGGTTTGATTGCGATTGCCGTCGTCTACTTTTTGCAGCGCGCGTTTTACGCGATGGCGGACAACGTTACGCCATTTATCGTCGGCGTAGGAACGATGATATTGCACATTCTCTTAAACCTTGCTTTGATTCCATCGATGGCGCACGCAGGCATAGCGCTCTCGGCGTCAATCAGCACGATCATTGGCGCAATCGTGCTAACGACCTTACTCGCGCACCGCATTCCAAAAATCGATGGCGTCAGTTTGATTGGCTATTCAATTCGATGCGCAATTATATCGGTCATGTGCTTGATTCCTGTCGTCTGGATTTTTTCGGTAATGCAGCTCGACAGCGAAACTCTGAACGCGCGCGTGGTGGGCGTAGCGTTCCTGGGAATTGGGGTATTGCTTTACTTGGTCTTGTCGCTGGCACTGCAGGTGCCTGAAAGTCAAATGCTCATGCGCGTTCTGCAAGGATTCTGGCGACGCAAGGCGGCAGAATGACCGAGGTCACACCTGCCCCTTGTGGGGCATTGCAAGGGGTTAGATGAGAATCGCGATGTTTTCGCGCATTCTGCCGATTCACTCGGCGGGCGGAATGCAAGACCACGTGCAGACACTGAGTGCAGGATTGGTGCGTAAAGGACACGAGGTCATCGTCATCACGACTGCGCACCATGAGGCAAAAGAATTTGAGACCATCGACGGTGTCGCCGTCTATTTCCTGAACGATGCGCCGCTGGGACGCAACACCAACGAGTATTGGTTTAACGCCGCGCGCAAGTTCGAGGAATTGCACGCCACGCAGCCGTTCGATCTATTGCACAGTCAGAGTGTTGGCGCGTACGGCGTATGGAAGCGCAGTCTGCATCGAAAATATCATCTGCCGCTCATTACGTCATTTCACGGCACACACCTCGATGTATTCACGACGAGCTGGCACACCGATTTTGCGCTGACGAATCCGCTTGGCATCGCGCGCTTTTTTGCAATCTCAATCGATTTGTTTTATCGCTACCTGGCGCGCGATGTGTGGTTCACGCGCGGATCGGATATTCTCATTGCGACGAGCGATGCCGATGTATGGAAATATCAAAAGCTTTACGGTGCTCAAGTGGCACGGATTCGCAAAGTCTATAACGGTATCGATACGCACTTGTTCGCGCCGTTGCAAGATGTGAGCGCGTTACGCGCATCGTTGAAGATTCGCGAGGACGAAAAAATCCTGCTCGCGCTCGCGCGTTTGCAAAAAGACAAAGGCGTGCAGAATGCCATCGTCGTGATGCCGCGTCTGCTCAAGGAAATCAACGCGCGTCTCATCGTCGTCGGCGATGGCGATTACCGCTCATCGCTGGAAGCACTCGCGCGCGAGCAAGGTGTCGCCGATCATGTGAATTTCATCGGCACAAAATCGCTCGCCGAGTGCGCCGACTATTTCAACGTGTGCGACATCTTTGTCGATCCAACGCTGCGCACGGATGGTTATGATCTGACGATTGCGGAAGCGATGGCGTGTGGCAAGCCGGTGATCGTTTCCGATGTTGGCGCAAACTCAACCTTGATCGATGCAGCGACGATGCGCGACGGCATTCTCATTCCGCGTGGCGACAACGAGGCGTTGACGCGTCAAATCCTGCGCGTGCTCGGCGATCAAAAATTGGCGCAATCGATGGGCGAACTCGGACGCCAAAAAATTGCCGCGCGCTTTAGCATTGAGGCGATGGTGGATGGTATGGAACAGGTTTATCGTGAGCAGTTAAAGCTCAAAATCTGCACCGTTTGATTCCGGGATGATGCAATTGTGGACATTGAATCCTTAATCGATAACGACTATATGGATTCGGTGGATGCGCGTCTGGATACGCAACAAGCGTACATTGAGTACCAAAAGCAGGAAGCGCACCGTGCGCTCGCATTCCTCTCGCGCTATTTTGATACCTCTAGCGCACATGTGCTTGAGCTTGGCACCGGCTATGGGGGCAAGGGAATTACGTACGCTGCCCAAGGTATGCAGGTTACTGCGCTGGATGTCGATTGGCAGTCGTTAGAGTTGGCGCGTGCCACGGCAGAGGAGCATCAAGTTTGCATCGATTTTTTAGCGGGTGATGGGACTCGTCTGCCTTTTGGAGAGTGTACTTTTGATGCGGTCTTGCTCGACAGTGTGATTGAGCATGTGAGTGATCCCGCGGCTCTGTTGCGCGAATGCGCACGCATTGTAAAAAACGGTGGGATTGTTTTTGTGGTCTTTCCACCATTTTATGGACCGCTCTCAGGACACATCGACGATTATGTGATGATTCCCTGGTTTCACTTGTTGCCGCATCGCGTGGTCAAACGTTATCTCATGTCGCTCAATCAGCGCAAAGGGATTCTGACATCCGAGCGTTCCTACGCGGTTTACGCTTCGCTGAATGGTTTGACTGTTTTTCACTTTGAGCGATACGCGCGCGCAGCGGGTCTCAAGTTCGAATATTTCCGGGTGAGACCATTTCTCACGCATCCGGGGATGCGGCTCACGGCGGGGTTTATTGGCGCATTGCGCCATCCGCCACGAATGCTCCAAGTGCGTCAGGTATTGCGACGCGCCCGCCGCGAATTTGATTTAGGTACGCTCTTGGTATTTTTCTTGCTGAGTGTGCTAGCGCCGCTCGTGTTCGTTCCTTTCGTGCAGGAAATTGCCGCAGGCGGATGTAAGGCAGTCCTCAAAAAAGTCTGAGCGTCATTCAGTGGATGTGGCAAGCAAAGATGATTATCTGAAATGGAGAAATCGATTCCCATGATGAAAGAAAAATCCAGGTTTCTCCGAGAAACCTGGATTTTCAAGCGAGCGGATCTGTTCTTGTTTTTTCTATGGCTCGTTTACGCCGTCGTGTTTGCAGCGCTTTCGCTGCTTCAGCATTATTCCATTGGCACCGGACTCGATCTGGCGATCTACGATCAGTATGTGTGGAGCATGTCAATTGGTCAGTTTCTCAAGACGAGCATGGCAGAATCGACGCAGATCTGGAATTTTTATTTCATCCCACTGGCAATCATTTTTGTGCCTTTTTACGCGCTGTGGACGGGGGCACCCACCTTGCTTGTGCTGCAATCGGTTTTCACCGCAAGTGCTGTTTTCCCGATTTACTTGTACGCTAAAAGCCAGTTGGGCACCAAGTTGGCGCTGATCGTATCGGGAATATTTTTATTGTATCCTCCGTTGCAGTTTATCAACTTGCGCTTGTTTCATATGATTAGTTTGACCGTTCCGCTTATGGCGTTTGCCTGTTATTTTCTGCTCAAGGACCGAATCAAACCACTCTTGGTCGTCGTTTTACTTTTGCTGATGGTCAAAGAAGAAGCGTTGTTTGCTGTGATGGGCTTGGGCATTTACCTTTTGCTCTTTCGCAAGAATCGGCGTTGGCTGGGCGCTGCGCTCATCGGCGCGTCGATTCTGTGGTTCTTGTTCTTGCTCAGCGTTTTCTTTCCCTGGCTGCTCGGACGAAACTATTTTGAAGGACGCCTTCTTTTGTCGGGCAATCTGGGCACGAATGTCGCTGAGATTATCTGGACGTCGATTACTCAGCCTGCTTTGGTGCTCAACTTGATCCTGCGACCACATCAGGTGGAATTTGTGTTTGTGCTTTTGGCTCCGCTCGCGTTTGTGTCTTTGCTGGGAATCGATCTCTTGTTCGTGGTGTTGCCCAGCTTTGGCATTGCAATTCTGACCTCGACTGCGTCAATCGAATCGCAATACCCGTCGGCGTTTATCGCCTGCGTGTTTTTCGCTGCCATCGTCGGCTTGCGGCGATTGTTGGCTATCGATTTGAGACGCTTGCCCATGCAGAACTTGGTCGGTCTAGTGCTGACGGGTTCAGGTCTCGCCAGCTACGGGACCCTGGGTTCAGGTCCATTAGGCGGACGATTTGCTCCGTCGCACTACCAGGGCTTGGGCGCGCAAGCAGCGACCTTGCAAGAAATCATCGAGCGCATTCCGCGCGATGCGTTACTTATCGCGCAAGAAGAATTACTTCCGCAATTTTCCGCACGTCGATTCATCTATTCCTTTCCCATCATTTCCGATTATCGCCGCGTGGATTATTGGGTGGCAAAGCGCGACCTTTTCTTTTTCGATTTTCACAAAGGGAGTTGGCAAACCTGGGTCGCCACAGATTATTTCGATCCAATCATTGATCGCGATACCTTTATTCTTTACCAGCGCAAATCTCCGCAAGCCATTGGACCTTACCGGTTTGGCGATGGACTGACGCTGCGTGGATTCAGCGTTTTGCCAGCATCGTCATGGAGAGGCGGAACGACGCTGCGCCCAATTGCCGAATGGCGAGCGGCGCAACCGCTAGCTCAAAAATATTCCATGACACTCCAAGTCGTTGATCGATGGGGGCACGTGTGGGCAAGGTCTAGCGCGGAACCGATGGATGGCGCAATGCCAACGGATCGATGGCAGGTGGGTAAATCGATGGGCGATCAATACACATTGAAACTCCCGCCAACGATGCCAGCGGACGAATATCAAATCGAGCTCTCTGTCCAATCGATGGATGGAATCGATGTTCCCGTGTTTGATGCGCAATCGACCATGGTCGGCACGGGGATTGTGGCAGGATCGATTTCAGTGCAAAAGAATAAGGAATCATTTGAAGCGAGTCAGATTCAAATGGGACAGCGTCTCTTCGTCGATATGCGCGAAATGCGCCTGTTGGGCTTTGAACTCAATCAATCCGAATTCAAATTAAATGACGTCGCGCAGTTGGGTATCTATTGGCGCGCACGCGGCAAACCGCAGGATGATTATCGCGTTGTCGTTCGATTGATCGATTCGACGAACCGCGTTGCGTTTGAGCAAGCCGACCGTCCCGCCAAAGGAAATTACGCGACGACGGAATGGAACGCAGGCGAAGTCCTTCTCGATTGGCACGATTGGGCAATGCCAGCGACACTGCCTCCTGGGATGTATACGCTTCGCGCAGCACTGAGGGACATTGCCAGCGGTGAAATCTTGGGCGACGCCGAATTGACGAAAATCACCGTGAGCCAATAATCGAACCGAATGAACAACAAGACACTATTGCTTGCATTGCTCGGGTTTCTCATTCGACTGTTTTTAATCTTTCCCGGTCCGCTTGAATCGAAAGTTGAATTCTTTGCGAACAAGGCGGACTTGCGCAATTATTATTGGCCCGCCCAAGCAGTTCTCAAAGGCGAGAATCCCTATGTGCTTTGGGCAATGGGGCAGTCGGGCGAATTTCGTTCCGATATGGCTCCGCTCGAACTCGTTGTCTATGTTGCCACAGTGGCGATCTGGAATGATGCGCGTGCGATCCAAGTTCTGTTTGCCGTGTTCGACGCCATGAATATTGGACTGCTAGGTGTCTTGCTTAGAAACTCGCCGCTGCGTTTGCCGTTCCAAGTTTTCTATGCGTTTGGTCCGTTAACGCTGTACAATTTCGTGTTGGTCCCTGCCGACAAGACGATTCTGCTGACGCTCACGTTTGCCATTTTCTATCTCTTGCTCAAGCCACGAGATGATGTTTTTCGTTTTAAAAAATTACGATTGTCTTCTAGAACGCTTGTCATTTTCCTTGCCGCCATTCTCGCATCGTTCAAGTGGCTGTCGGTTTTTTATCTGCTTCCATTGCTGTTATTCGTTTCGCGGGATTGGCGTGACTTGATCAAGTATGGAGCGCTGTTCGGAGTTGTCGTAGGTCTGTCGCATTTGCCGTGGATACCGGATTGGCTCTATGTGTATACCTTCCGCTCGGGGCGTGTGGCGACACCCTTTCATACCGCGCCCGCCGTTCTCTTGAACGCCATCGGCTTGTTCGACAAAAATCTGTTGCTGGTCGTTCTCGCGCTGTCGTTGTTATTGATCTATGCGCTCTTTTGGTTCAAGCGCATCGACATTTTTGAAACGATTGCACTTTCGGTTATGGTCGGCGTTTTGTGGACGCCCGATATGGATCCGGTGCACTTGGCCATCGTCGTCCTTCATCTTTTGCTGATTATTAACTGGGCGAGGGTTGGGCGTATGGCGACTGTTTGGCTCTCGAGCGGTTGGGTCGCTTTTGTCTATGCGGTCTCAACTCGATCAGGGTTTACGCGTTATGGCATTCCCGACCCGCGTTTGATTACGGGCGTGTATGGCTCTAACCAAATGATTGTCTTGTCCTATGTGCTATTTGTTGCCGTGTTTGCGCTTTACGTGTTCGACAAGCGACGCGGTTCCGCCGTTGGCAGGGAAATTCTAAATGGCGAAACAATTTGAGGGGCTTGTTAAATTCAACTGGTTGCTCGTTGCGATTGTGGCACTCGCGCTGGGTCTGCGCTGGTGGAACATTGACTTTGGCTTGCCTTACACAGTTGCGCCCGATGAGCCGTGGCATTTGACCATCGCTCTGCGGATGTTCCGAAACTTGGATTTGGATCCACATTGGTTGAATTATCCTACGTTGATGTTCTATCTCAACGCGCTGGCATACGTTCCGTTTTTTGTATTCGGCAAATTGCTGGGTGTCGTCGATACTCCATTCGACATTCCTTATCCAGATTCTATAACCGTCGGTGTGGGCAAATCATTGATGCCGAGCCAGTTTCTTTTGGGGCGCGGACTGACAGCGCTCATCGGTGTCGGCGCCGTCATCGTGATTTATTTCTTGGCGCGCCGATTACATTCAAATCGCGCGGTGGCATATGGTGCGGCTTTCTTCCTGGCGATTTCGCCCGCGAGTGTATCTAACAGCCATTTGATTCGTCCGGATACCTTTGTCGTCTTTTTCGTTTTGCTGTCCTGTTTGTACGCGCTCAAGATTCTCGACGATCCACGCTTATCGAATTACGTGTGGACGGGAATTTTTGCGGGACTGGCGGTTTCGTCCAAGTACAACGTTCCGTTGATCGTCGTGCCGCTCGTCGTCGCACATTTTCTGCGTTGGGGCTGGGCAGGCCTTCGTCGCAAAGAAGTCTATATCGGATTGATCGTCAGCGGTTTCGCGTTTGCCCTCACCACGCCGTTTGCCTTTATCAATTTTCAGCAATTTTTGCGCGACATGGGCTATGAGACAACCAAGCAAATCTCCGGGGGTCATACTGGGTCAGAGGGCAATACACTTTGGTGGTACCTTGATTACCTCAAGAGCGTTGAGGGAATATTGGTCATTGCTGCTCTGCTTGGAATGATCCATATTTTTCTGACGCGATCAAAACGCGGCTGGGTCGGATTGTCTTTTCCGTTGACTTATTTCGTTTTCATCAGTGTGCTGACCGTTCGCAACGACCGGACGATTTTGCCGGTTCTTCCTTTTTTGGATTTGCTCGCCGCGTGCTTCGTGGTTCAACTCGGCGAATGGATCGTCAGCCAGCGCATTCTTTCACGTCGATTAGCGATAGCGGCGAGCCTGGTTTGTGTCGCGTTGTTCTCTTTCGTGCCTTTGCAGAATGCGATTGCTTCTAACGCGCAATTGAACGTCACTAACAATCTTGATATCGCGCGACAATGGATCGAGCAGAATCTGCCGCAAGGCGCGCGGATTGCCGTCGAAGCGTACGCGCCGTACGTCGATCCGCGCCGCTATGTCGTCGAAGGTGTCGATGGCATGATCGCGCATCCAATCGATTGGTATACCGAAAACGGATTTGAGTATCTCGTCTTTAGCTATGGCGCATACGGACGCTTTTTTGAAAATGCAACGCGCTATTCGGATGCGGCGCAGCAGTACGATGCCTTCTTCAATCGATTCACCGAAGTCAAACGCTTTAAAGATAGCGGGGCTGAGATTCGAATCTACAAAACCGGTGTTAGCAACTTGCCGTCGAATCGGGTCGCGGCTCGCTTTGGAATTTACTCCAACTGGCTAGAGTTTGTGGGCTATGATGTAAAACCCTCCATTGAAAGTCAACTGATCAATGCAACCTTATATTGGCGGATATTAGAACCACGCTATGAACCGTTGACGCTCACCGTGCGCTTGTTAGATCGCAACGATCACGAAATTGCGCCAACGAGTGGTGCGCTCTTTAGCAACGAGCCTGCGACGAATAGAATTATTCGCATTCCATGGAGGATCAGTACGCCAGCTGCTCCGGGGTTATATCGTTTGGAATTGGATGTCGATGCGGAGGGACAAGGACGTATTCCGGTTTTGTCGCGCACGTACGAAAAAATTTCCGATAAATTATTTGTCGGCCCGATCAAAGTATCGCCACCTCCCATTTCTTCCGATGAATTGCAGCGCGCACACGCCTCTAATGTTAGATTTGGCGATGCGCTCACTTTGCTGGGTTATTCGACCACAAGTCAAACCGTAGCCATGTGCGGAAAAATTGAGACGACAGTTTATTGGAAGACAATTGCCGCAATCGAAAAAGATTACACGGTGTTTCTGCATGTGCTCGACTCAACAGGCAAGGTAGTCGCGCAACTTGATATTCAACCGCTAAATGGTATGTACCCTACGTCGGTTTGGCGCGTGGGTGAGGTTGTCAGTGATACTCTTGCGCTTGCGCTTCCCTGTGATGTCGCGCCTGGCGACTATCGCATCGAGCTAGGCATGTACGAGTACCCCAGTCTTGTACGTCTTGGCGTCACATCCATGAGCGGAACAGAGTTGGGTGATCACATACTTTTCGACGATGTCATCAAGGTGACCAAGTGAGAATCGCCATTGTCGCCAGCGATTACGCGCCCACTGTCGGCGGAGTGCAGACGGCGGTCAAACACATCGCGCGCAATTTGTTTCGCCGCGGGCATTCGGTTGTCATCTTGAGCGCTCTGCCGCAGGGCAATGTGCCAGCCACAGAATTAGTCGATGGCGTGATGGTGTATCGCTTTCCATGGGGAAGGCGTCCGCTATGGTCTCTGCCATTCCGCGTGGTGCAGACACTTGTCGGCATGGCGCGCACAATTCGTGAATTCAAGCCTGATCTCGTCTACGTTCATTTCTTGACGATCAATGCGCTGGACGTTTTGTTTTTGCATTACATTCAAAGTTTCAAGCTCATCGCGTCTGCACGCGGCAACGACATCCAAGGTATTCCGTTGCGCTCATCGTTGCAACGCTGGATGCTCACGAATTTATTCCGCCGCGCCAACGCGGTTTTATTTTGCTCATCAAACGTTCAGCACGACGCAGCACCATACTTGCAACATGTGTCATCGCGCGCATACGTTGGCGTCGTTGGTGATGGATTCGATCCCGAGGAATTCAAATCGCCATGCGCGTACGAGAATCCAGCGCCGTATCTATTGGCGATGGGACGCCTCGTTCACAAAAAGGGATTCGATCTCCTTATCCGCGCATTTTCCCTTATTGCTACCGACTTTCCGCAATTCCAGCTATTGATTGCCGGCGATGGTGAAGAACGTCAAGCGTTGGAAAACTTGATCGACGAACTTGAATTGCGCGACCGGGTCAAGCTTCTTGGCTTTGCTGACCGCGCAACCTCCATCGCGCTGTTTTGGGGTTGCGAGTTTTTTGTGTTATCATCACGGCTCGAACCGTTCGGTATTGTGGTTGCCGAAGCGATGGCAGCGCACAAAGCGGTGCTCGCCACGCGGTCGGGTGGGGTGATCGATTTGATGCAGCCCGGCGTGAATGGATTGCTCGTCGAACCGAAAGTGGATGAATTGGCAAATGCGATGCGCCGAATGCTATCAAATCGAGATGAGACGCGGGCGATGGGCGAACGCGCCGCGCAATCGATTCAGAAATATACGTGGTCTGCCGTGACTGATGAATTTATTAAGGTGTTTGAGAATGTCGCCTCAACGAATGGGTAACGAAGCAACGAATGACTGGCATCGATTCGTTTACGCTTCGCGGTTCAATATTCGTTGAGTCGGTTTAGCCATGACAGATACAATTTTGCGCGGCGAAACTATTTTGATTCTCGCGAATGCTGAGTGGGATTGGAGCACGCGCGTCAACTGTCACCACATCGCCGCGCGCTTGGCAAACAATAATCAGGTTCTTTTTGTCGATACGATTGGTGGACGCACACCCGCGCCGCGCGAGTTCAGCAAGATCGTGCGGCGTTTGCGCCGGATTGCGGGCGGTGTGCGCATCGTGCGCGAAAATCTCACCGTGTTGTCGCCGTTTGTTTTGCCGATTTATGGCAGCGAACGCGCACGCGAATTGAACACGATGTTGCTCGCGCAGCAAATTCGGCTGGCGCTGCCTAAAAAGTCGAAACCGATTTTGTGGCTATTCTTGCCATCGCTCGTCGGCTTGGTAGGGCGATTCGATGAAAAGCTCGTCGTCTATCATTGCATCGACGAACATGCGGCGAATCCGAATGTGCCGGCGCAACAAGTGCGTGAGTGGGAAGCACGACTGTTGAAAATTGCTGACTTGGTATTCGCCTCGTCGTCAACACTTTACGAAGCCAAGCGCGCGTTCAATCCTAACACATTTTACTTGCCGAATGTTGCCGACACAGAATTATTTGCGCAAGCGCGCGATGCATCATTGCCAATTCCAGACGACTTGGCGGATTTTCCACATCCGATGGCAGGTTACGTCGGAAATATTTCGGCATACAAAGTCAACGTCGATTTATTGTGCGAGGTCGCGCAGCGGAAATTGGACATGCCATTTATTTTGATCGGTCCCATTGGGCGAGGTGATCCATCGACGGATGTATCCAAATTGCGCGCACAGCCGAACATCGTTTTGCTCGGTGATCGACCGTATCAAGAACTGCCGCGCTATGTCAAAGCATTCGACATATGCCTGATTCCATACAATCAAAACGAATCGAATCGCGGCAGTCTGCCGATGAAATTTTTTGAGTATCTTGGCGCAGGCAAACCCGTCGTGGCAACCGCTCTTCCGACGCTTGCTGAATTTCGCGATTTCTTCTATCCGGTGCATAATGGAGACGAGTTTGTGCACGCTCTCGATTCGGCGTTGACCGAGGACGCGGCGCGCGTTGAAGCGCGGATGCAATTCGCGCGAAAGTATTCGTGGTCGGCGCGAATGCAAGAACTTGGTGCGCTCATTAACGCCGGGCTTGCCAAAAAGACGCGGAGCGGCGCATGAACCCGCGCGTCGCTATCGTGCATGATTACTTGGTCGATTCAGGCGGGGCGGAGCGCGTAGTGATTGCGTTGCATGAGCAATTCCCTGACGCACCGATTTTTACATCGGTGATTGATCGCCAAACGACGTTTCCCGTATTCAATCTGATGGATGTGCGCACGTCGTTTCTGCAACGACTACCCGTACGCAAAAGTAACTATAAATTATTGCTGCCGTTCTTTCCCGTCGCGTTTGAAAGTTTTGACCTTTCCGATTATGATGTCGTCGTCAGCAGCGCATCGGGTTTTGCCAAAGGCGTCGTCACATCGTCGGACACCCTCCATGTGTGCTACTGTCACACGCCGTCAAGGTTTGCGTGGCGTTTTCACGAATACGTCGCGCAAGAACAGATGGGGCGCGTCAAACGGTCGATCGTTCAGTTGATCGTACATTTTTTGCGCCAATGGGATTATGTGGCGGCACAACGCGTCGATTATTTTATCGCCAACTCGCAAACGACAGCGCAGCGCATTCAGAAGAACTATCGCCGTGAGTCGGTCGTCATTCATCCACCGATCGATGTGGAATCGTTTTCGATTTGTGGGGACATCGGCGATTACTACTTGGTCGTTTCGCGGCTCGCACCGTATAAACGAATCGATCTCGTGGTGCAAGCGTTCAACGAATTGGCTCTGCCGCTCAAAATCGTCGGCGCAGGTGTCGATGCCCAGCGCTTGCGCGCTCTGGCAAAACCCAATGTCGAATTCCTGGGTCACGTGCCGCAAAATCAATTGAGTGAATTGTATGCGCGCAGTCGCGCCGTCATATTCCCAGGCGTCGAAGACTTTGGGCTTGTTCCACTCGAAGCGAATGCGGCCGGACGTCCCGTGATTGCTTTTGCTGCGGGCGGCGCGTTGGAAACGATTATCGACGGCGTGACCGGCAGATTTTTCAACGAGTCAACCTCCGACGCGTTGATGGCGGCTGTGCGCGAGACCGATATTCATTCTTTTGATGCGGGCGCAATGCGGGCGCACGCCGAACGATTTAGTAAGACTCAGTTTCAGAAACAAATCGCCGATTTCATTGGAGAAAAATGGCAGTCATTTGGCCCACCATGACGCAAAATCGCCGCAAACGATATTTATTTAAACGCACGGTCGATGTGTTCATTTCGGCGACCTTGCTCGTCGTCTTGTCGCCCATTTTGCTTTTGATTGCCATTGCGATTCGCTTAACCAGCGGTTCCCCGATTTTGTATGATTGGAAAGTGGTGGGACAATTTGGTCGGCCCTTCACCGGACACAAATTCCGAACGATGGTGCGTGGGGCAGATTATATGAAACAAGAGCTGTCGCATCTCAACGAAATGAGTGGCGGTCCCGTCTTTAAGGTGAAAGACGACCCGCGCGTTACGCCAATTGGGAAAATTCTGCGCAAATATAGTCTGGACGAGTTGCCGCAACTGTGGAGCGTTTTGGTTGGTAACATGAGCATGGTGGGACCGCGCCCACCGCTGCAATCCGAGTACGATCGTTTCGAGGATTGGCAAAAACGCAAGTTGTCCGTCAAGCCGGGCATGACGTCGTTGTGGCAGGTGAGCGGCAAGCCCGCCGATTTTAACGAGTGGCTGCAACTCGATTTTGAATATATCGATCATTGGTCGCCTTGGCTCGACATCAAAATACTCTTGTGGACGATGGTCATCGTCATTACAGGAAAAAATCATTAGGTTGGACAAACGCTTGCGCGAATTTGTCCTACGAGGTCATTTACAAAATGCGCGTTCTTGTTACCGGTGGCGCGGGATTTATTGGGTCGCACACCGTCGATCTGTTGTTGCAAAAAGGCTATGAGGTCCGGATTCTCGATAACCTGACTCCGCCCGTCCACATCGAGGGACAAGTGCCAGCGTATGTGCCGCGCGAAGCGGAATTTATTTTGGGCGATGTGCGCGACCGCGCTGCCTGGGAACGCGCGTTGCAGGGCGTCGATGCGGTTTTTCATTTCGCCGCCTACCAAGATTATCTCACCGACTTTTCGAAATTCTTTCACGTGAACACGGTCGGCACGGCAATGCTGTACGAAGTCATCGTCGCAAATAAATTGCCGATTCAAAAGATCGTCGTTGCGAGTTCGCAAGCGGCGTATGGTGAAGGCAAGTATCAATGCGAAACCGACGGTATTCAGTATCCGCCACTGCGTCCCGTCGAGCAGTTGATGCAGCGCGATTGGGAGCCACATTGCCCTGTGTGCAATAAAACGATGAAACCGGTGGTGACCGACGAAGCGCGGCTCAATCCGCACAATCAGTACGCGATGTCGAAATACACGCAAGAAATGCTCGCGCTCAATTTTGGGCGGCGTTACAACATCCCCAGCGCCGCCGTGCGCTTTTCGATCACGCAGGGGCCCCGCCAATCGTTTCGCAACGCGTACTCGGGCGCGCTGCGGATTTTCACCACGCGACTCATCAGCCATCATGCGCCTGTTTGTTACGAAGATGGGCAGCAACTGCGCGATTACGTTTCGGTGCATGATGTGGCGCGCGCAAATGTGTTGGTGATGGAAGATGCGCGCGCGAATTATGAATCGTTCAATATCGGCGGCGGTCGCGCGATTACGGTCGAACAGTACGCGCGCTTGATCGCCAGCAAGCTCAACAAGAGCATCGAGCCATCGATCCCCGGCGAATTTCGTTTTGGCGATACGCGTCACATCGTCTCGGACATTAGCAAGCTATGCGCGCTCGGTTGGTCGGTACAAGTGTCGATAGATGAGATCGTAGAAGAGTACATCGCGTGGGCGGGCGAGCAACCGGACGTGCGTGATTACTATGCGGAAGCTGAAGTCGCTATGAAGAAAATGGGAACGATCCGTGAAACGTGATGTGTGATGCGTATTGCGTGAGACGGAACACGCATCACGTATCACGCAATCTACAATCTGTATTGGATAGAACTGGAAGCCAACAATGTTGATTACGCGTGCGCCTGTGCGCATTAGCTTTGCTGGCGGCGGTACTGATTTGCCGTCGTACTATAATCGGTTTGGCGGGGCAGTCGTCAGCACGACCATCGACAAACACTTTTACGTTTTCCTCAACGTCAACGCCGACAACACGATTCAAATCACGTCGTCGGACTATCGCACGTTTTATCGCCACGATGGCGATGTGCCGATGATGTTCGACGGCGATTTGAGTCTGCCGCGCGCGATCCTCAATCACTTTGGTCTGATGCGCGGCATCGCGATGTTTCTGGCATCGGAGATTCCGCCAGGCACAGGGCTGGGATCGTCGAGCACGGTCGCAGTTGCGATCATCAAAGCGGTGACCACGGCGCGCGGCTTGTTCTTGTCCAAGCAGCAGATTGCCGAACTGGCGTGTCATATCGAGCTTGAAAAGCTGAACGAGCCGATTGGCAAGCAAGACCAGTACGCGTCGGCGTTTGGCGGACTCAATTTTATCCAGTTCACCAAAGATGGCGTCACGGTCGAGCCGATCAACATTAAACCGGAGACGCGTCGCTTGCTCGAAAAAAATATTATGCTGTTTTTCACCGGCTCGACACGCCAAGCATCGGCGATTCTGCGCGAGCAAAAAAAATCGGCGGAGCAAAGCGAGGAAAAAGTGCTAGAGGCGCATCATGCGGTCAAAGCGATGGCGTTTCAAGTCAAGGAACAATTGGAGCGCGGCGATCTTGCATCGTTTGGCAAGATGCTCGATGCGTCGTGGCAGAACAAGAAAAAGTTTGCGAAGGGAATTTCGAATCCGCTGATCGACGAGTGTTATGATTTGGCGCTGCAGAATGGCGCGGTGGGCGGCAAGGTGACGGGTGCGGGCGGCGGCGGATTCTTGATGATCTATTGCGAGCCGCTATGTCAAGCTCCAGTCACGCAGGCGCTCGAAAGCAAGGGACTCAAGCGGATGGATTTTCGTTTCGAGACAGAAGGTGCGCGCGTGCTCGTCAATGCTGGCTTACATATTCCCGAGAGCGCCTATGCGCCGTAACGAATACGTTTACCTCGTCGCGTTGTGGTTCGTCGCAGACGCCATTGCGATCTACGCCGCGTTGAATTTCGCGTTCGACGTGCGTTACTCGATCACGTGGTTTCCGCTCATCGAAAAACTGACGCCGATTACGGAACGTTATGCCGTCGTCATTCCAGCGGCGATTCCGCTGTGGCTCGTCGTCTTTGCGTTCAATCGATTGTACGACCGACGGTATCTCATCAACGGTTTGCAAGAGTACGGAAAAATCGTCGTCTCGTGTACGCTGGGAATTTTGATTCTCATCGTCCTGAGTTACTTGGAGCCGAACCTCGCCGTCTCGCGCGGGTGGCTCGTTTTTTGTTGGTTCTTTTCGATCATCTTTGTGAGCGCCGGTCGATTCGTCATTCGGCGCATTGTGCGCATTATGCGTGGGCGCGGATTTTTGCTCACGCGCGCGCTCATCGTCGGCGCGAACGAACATGCCAAAGCAATTGCACGCCAGTTTTCCCCGGCGACTCAGTCGGGCATCCAGGTCGTCGGTTTCGTCGACGATTATCTGCCGCTCGATTCCCGCGTGTTGGGAGACTTGTGTGTGCTGGATCGACCAACGGCGTTGACGCGGGTTGCGTGCGAGATGCGCGCGACCGAAGCGATTGTCGTACAAGGCGCGATTGCGTGGGAATCGTTCATGGAAATTATTTCCAACAGCGCATCGCTCTTGAACCAAATGGAAATCAAACTGTCGCCCGGTTTTTATGAAATCATGGCGACGGGCGTCACGCTGAGTCAGGACGGATTCGTGCCGTTGCTCGCGCTGGAAAAAAATCGAATCACAGGCGTCGATGCAATGCTCAAGAACGCGCTCGATTATACGCTGGGCGTCATTACGGCGATTGTCGTCAGTCCGCTGCTCTTGCTCACGGCGATTCTCGTGCGGCTGGCGGCGCGCGGATCCGTGTTCGAGCCGTACCATGTTCTTGGCGCGGGGCAGAAACCGTTCACGACGTGGAAGTTTCGCACGCATCGCCACGAACCCGAGCATAATACCGAAGACCATGCGTTTGCGAAACCGTTATATCGATTAGGTCTCGACAAGTTGCCGCAGTTCATCAACGTGCTGCGCGGTGAGATGAGTTTTGTCGGTCCGCGGCCAGTGCCGGTGGCGCGCGCGTCAATTTATCAGGAATGGCTGCCGACGTTGCTCACCGTCAAGCCTGGTCTCACGGGGCCCTGGGTGGTTGCGGGCAAAGAAGCGCAAACGTTGGAAGATGAGATTCGGCTCGATTTATATTACATTCGCCGCTGGACGATCTGGCTCGATCTCCAAATCCTTCTGCAAACCGCCTGGCGATTATTTGAAGGCGTGCGACCGGCGATCAAAAGATAGTATCCAGTAATCAGTATGCAGTATTCACATGGGTCACTTGTTCAGGAAGACGATGTGTCGAAAATCAGAAATCACGCAAAGCGATCAGAAATCAGAAATATTTTTTGGTGGGTATTTGTCTCGCTAGTTGCGATTGGATTGGTAGAGACGAATGTGCTGCTTGGTCTTGCCGTCGCCACTATTGGCGGAATTATTCTTGGAGTCTTGTTGTTCGCAAAATGAGTCAACGCCGCGCGATTTTCCTCGACCGAGATGGCGTTATCAACGTCAATCGTTCCGACTATGTTAAATCGTGGGACGAATTTATTTTTCTTCCCCGCACGTTTGAGGCACTCCGTCGCATTGCCCCCAGCGATTTCGTGATTGTCGTGACGACGAATCAAGCGGCGATTGCGCGTGGTCTCACGACGGAAGCCACTGTGCGTGACATTCACGCCCGCATGATCGCCGCGGTGCAAACGGCGGAAGGTCGTATTGACGCCGTTTATTTTTGCGCGCACCACCCCGACGAAAAATGTGCGTGTCGCAAACCAGAACCCGGCATGTTTCATTTCGCCGCAGACGATTTCGATTTGGACTTGACGCAATCGTTTGTCGTCGGCGATGCGTGGTCGGACATTTCTGCGGCGCAAACGATTGGTGCGCAGCCAATTTTGGTGTTGACGGGGCGAGGTCAGGAGCAGCACGCGCAAATGCTGAAAGAAAATCGGACGGGCTTTTGCGTTGTCGACGATTTGTTGAGCGCAGTGGAATGGATCGCGCAGCAAGAAAAGATTTTGTTATGATTGTTGCGCGTTGGCTGGTGCGGCTAGAGATTCCGATTCTCACAGCCATCTATGTTTACTTTGTCATCAGCGATCAAGTTCCGCTTGCCGCGTTTGGATTGCTTTTGCTCATCTGGCTCGCACGATGGTGGACAACGAAACGATTGACGCTCACCACGCCGTTCGATCTGCCGATTCTTCTTTTGCTTGCGTGGCTGCCGCTCAGCTTATCGGTTTCGATTTACACGTGGCAAAGTTTGCCCAAAGTCTATGGCGTCATTCTCGGCGTTACGTTTTTCTACGCCATTGTGAATACCATTCAATCGCGACGCGATTTGTCATGGGCAGTATTTTGGCTCGTCGTTGTCTGTGCGGCGATTTCATTCGCGGGACTAGTCGGCACCGATTGGGCACAGAATAAAATCATTTCGGCGTCATTCATCTACGACCGATTGCCGCGATTCATTCAGGGAATCCCGCGTTCGATTGCGGGCGGCTTTGCGCGCAACGGCGTCGGCGGCACGCTAACGTTTGTCGTTCCATTGTTAGCGAGTTTATCATTGGCAAGAATTAAATGGGACGCGGACGAACGCAGACCAACGCGGACAAATTCTCTTTTTCAGCGTTCATCCGCGTGGCTGTGGCGAAGTGCGCCACAGTCAGTCCGCGTCCAATTCAAATTCATTGTAATGGCAGCTTTCTTGCTCGCGATTGGCACGCTTGCGCTCACGCAATCTCGCGGAGGATTGCTCGGTGCGGCAGTTGGTTTGCTCGGCGTTGCGATTTGGCGCGAGCGACGATTCGCTTGGTTGCTCGTTATCGGCGCGATAGGGCTAGCTGTCTTGGTTGCGACAGGTTATGGCAACGCGCTGGTCAATTTCGTTTTGCAAATGGATGCGCGCAGTGGTACGCTGGCAAGTCGAATGGAAGTGTGGCAGCGCGGATTGATGATGGTGCAGGACTATCCATTCACCGGCATTGGCATCGGTACCTACAATTCGATTGCCCATTTGCTCTATCCATTCTTCATCGCTGCGCCAGACGAAGTGGTGGCACACGCGCATAACAATTTGCTAGAGGTCGCGGTCGATGTCGGGATTCCGGGGTTGATTGCGTACATCGCGTTACTGACCGGCTTTGTTGTCGCGGCGACCCGCGCTTATCGTGCAACTATCGATACGGGTGTTCGCGCGTTGATCGTTGGGCTAGGTCTCGGAATGCTCGCGCATCAAGTGTTTGGCTTGACGGATGCGTTTATACTTGGCACGAAACCTGGCGTGCTGCTGTGGGTGTTTTTTGCATTTACGATGGTGATATATCGACAGCAGACGACAGACGGCGGACCGCCGTTTGAATCGGTCGGCGGTCCGCGGTCGGCGGTCTAGGGTTTTCAATGAACATTCCTTTCTGGAAAACACATTGGTTTCGCGTGACGATTGGCACGCTCATCAGCCTCGTTTTTTTGATTCTCGCCATCCAAGGCGTTCCGCTGGATCAAGTATTCGAGGCGTTGACGCGCGTAAATTACTTTTGGATCTTGCTTGCGGTTGGTGGCATGGTGATGCAGTCGTGGCTGCGGACTGTGCGCTGGGTGGAACTGTACTATCCGGAGCAAAAAGGTCTGCGCGCCCAACGAATGCTAGGCATCGTCTTTATCAGCCAAATGCTGAATGTCATCGTACCCTGGCGAATGGGCGAAGTGGCGCGTATCTATCTGATGGGCGAAGTGGAGAAAAAAAGCCGGACGCAAACGCTCGCCACGTTAGGCGTCGAAAAGCTTTTCGACACGCTGATGATGTTTTTGATTCTGTTGCTCATTCCACCATTCATGACACTGCCGGATTGGCTTGAGAGACCACGTGAAGGATTCATCCTCCTAACGCTAGCATTTTGCGCTGCTGCCGTGGTGCTGCTGATTTTCCAAGATAGGTTTATCAAATTGCTGTCTCGGTTTCACTTACCCTGGAGCAAGAAATCGATTGGCGAAATTACCAGCTTGGCATTCAACAGTCTCGATGTCCTCAAACGGTGGGACTTGCACTTGTGGCTTCAGATTCTTTCGATCACTATTTCACTGCTTGGAGTCACCGTAAATTTCTTTGTGTTTTGGGCATTGGGCTTGAATCTACCCCCGATCAGTGGGTTCTTGTTGTTTGCAGTTTTACAAGTCGGCGGAATTGTTCCATCCTCGCCAGGCAAGGTTGGTGTGTTTCAAGCGCTGTGCATTCTAACGCTTGCGCTGTTCGGGGTGGACAAGAGCATTGGGCTGACCTACGGTATTCTTTTGTATCTTGTCGCACTAGGGACGCCTGTCGTCCTGGGTGTTTTGTCGCTGTGGTGGGGCGGTGTGAACTTACAACGTATCACGACAGCTCAATCTGAGGTTGCGCAGTGACACCTGCAACCTCGGTTGTCTCGATCATCATTCCCGCGTATCGCGCCGAAAAAACGATAGGCGCGTGCCTCGATGGATTGCTCGCGTGTCCACTCAAGGATTACGAAATCATCGTCGTCGCCGACGATGAGACGGCCCCGATGATTCGCCAAATTGCAGAGCCGCGCGGCGCGCGCGTTATCACGCCGAATCGGGGCGCAGCGGCAGCGCGGAATCTCGGCGCAGAGAATGCCCGCGGCGACATTCTTCTCTTTATCGATGGTGATTGTGCGCCGGAGAAAGATTGGGCGCAGGCGATGATTACGCCGTTGCGCGATCCCGAAATTGTCGGCGCGTGCGGGATGAAGCGAACGCATCAACGCGGCATCATTCCACGCTTCATTCAAATGGAATTCGATTACCGCTACGACAACGAGCGCAGACTGCATTACATTGATTTCATCGATAGCGGCACGGCGGCATATCGGCGCGATGTGTTTTTGAAATGCGGCGGCTTTGACACGACGCTGTCCGATGCGGAAGACACCGATTTGTCGTATCGATTATCCGAGCAAGGTTATCGCATGGCATTCGCCGATGGCGCAATTGTTTATCACGAACATCCTAGCACGTTGTTTGAATATTTGAAGCGAAAATTCGTTTATGCGTACTGGCGGTCGATAGTGTATGCACGTCATCCACGCAAAATTGCATCGGACTCACGGACGCCGCAAACGCAAAAAATCCAAGGCGTGCTCGCGCTATTATTTCCGGTATCGTTGCTTGGCATTCTAATCTGGCGCGAGTCGGCTTGGTTTTCTCTTTTAATTCTTGTCGCCTTTGGTGTGACGATGATTCCATCTATGAAGCGTTACCTAAGGCAAGATTGGCGCATTGCGTTTCTCTCGCCGTTATTGGCGGGACTCGCGGCATTTTGTGGCGGCGCCGGCATTGTCTTGGGAATGATCGGACGGCGAATGCAATGAAAGATCGACGGCTGTTTTTGATTCTCATCGATTTAGTTTTCATCAACGCGGCGGTCGTGATTGCGTTCGTCGTGTGGTCGGCGCGGGGCGACGTGAGCTTGAACGAACTGCTTACGCGCCAGGCATACTGGTTCGGGTTGTTGTCGGTGCTTTGGTTTCTGTTTGAGTTTCTCAGCGGCATGTATGATTTGCGCGTCGCCGTCAACATGCAATCGACTGCCCGCGCTTTGATGCAAACCTTTTTCATCGTTTTGCTCGCCTACATTATTTTCTTTTTCTTTGTGCCGACCGAGTTGCCGCGCGGCATCGTTGTTTATCACGGCATCGCCGCCTTGATTTTGATCTCGATGTGGCGCAGCGTATTTATCCGAATCGCCAAGAGCGCGCCGTTTCGACGACGCGGGTTGATCGTTGGCGCGGGCTGGGCAGGGCAAGCGATTGCCCAAGTCATTCAAGAACAGTACCACGTCTACTATGATTTGATCGGTTTCATCGACGATGATCCAGCCAAGCGTGGGAAAAATTTTGGAACGTTGAAGGTGTTGGGTGACCGCGATGATTTGGTGCGAATTGTCAAAGATTGTCGCATCGCCGAAATTATTTTGGCAGTCACGCACGATATAAAAGATGAACTATTCCGCGAGTTGTTACACGCGCAAGAGCAAGGCATCGAAATGACGCCGATGCCATTGCTCTATGAAGAATTGACCGGGCGTGTGCCGGTCGAGCACATCGGCGATAGTTGGTATTTGGCGTTGCCTCTGGGCGACAAAACGGCAAGCGTTTATTCTTTGGCGATCAAGCGTCTCTTTGATATTTTCATCTCATCGATTGGATTGGTTGGATTTGGTCTCCTTATGCCTTTTATTGCTTTGGCAATTCGATTGGATTCGCCCGGTAGAATTTTCTACTCGCAGACGCGCGTGGGGCAGGGTGGCAAAATCTTTAGCGTGCGCAAGTTGCGGACGATGGTCACAAATGCGGAGCGAAACGGTCAAGCGGTGTGGGCAACCAAGAACGATCCGCGCGTTACGCGGTTGGGAAAATATCTTCGCAAGTTGCACATCGATGAACTGCCGCAATTTTGGAATGTTCTGCGCGGTGAGATGAGCATCGTCGGTCCGCGCCCAGAGCGACCTGAATTTGTATCGCAGTTGGAAAATCAGATTCCATTCTATCGCTTGCGACATGCGGTCAAGCCGGGCATGGCAGGGTGGGCAATTGTCAATGCCGGTTACGTGGACAGCGTCGAGGATGCGCGCGTGCGCGTGGAATATGATCTGTATTACATCAAGCATCAATCGATTTGGCTCGATTTGTGGATTCTGTTTCGAATGGCGGGACACATACTCGCATTCGGGGGTCAGTGAAAATTAGCCCTAATGAGTTTTGACCGTCAAAATCGGTAATGGAGTTACGGACTCGACGCTCGAGCGGGTTTCTGGCCAAGCCAATAACCGCGTAAACAGCCCGTCCTGAGGGAATCCGAAGGACTCGACTCCAGAGGATTACCGAATATGAGTTTCAAAATTCCTAAGGTAAGTAGGCGAATTTTGGAAGGAATCTTTTAAGAGCATTGCTTGCGTATATTCTTTAGAGGGAACTCTCAAACTCGGACTGGTTCATTCTTAGTGGCACCTGGCTTTGTTATCCAAAAAAACTCGTTTCAACACCTGGGTTGCTTTACCGCTTGACAAGAAAGCCAACCCCGTGTAACATTGCCGCCAATATCATCACACTCCGCGATAATCTTAGGTAGTGAGGGAAAAATGTCAAACAGTCAAGGCAACAATCGATGGCTGATGGGTATTGTTGCTATCCTTGTTGTAGCGTTATGCGGTGCTGTCTGCCTTGGCGCAGCCGCCGTGTATATGCTAACCCAAAGCGGTGGAAGTACGCCATCTATCAGCGGCTCAGGTTCATCGCAATCACAAGGTACACGCGCGCCAGCACCTACGCGTGCCTCAGCACCCAGTGGCAAAAAAGTGCTGCGCTTGCCCGGCGGTAATGGCGGCGGCGGGGATCCGCCCACACTCGATCCGGCCTTGGCGGGCGATGCTGAATCGGCAGTATACGTTGCGGAAATTTTCAGCGGCTTGGTTACGCTTGATCAGAATCTCAAGGTCCAGCCCGATATTGCGTCGAAATGGGAAGTTAGTGACGACCGCATGACATATACGTTTACCTTGCGCAAGGATGTTCAGTTTCACGATGGACGACCAGTGACCGCGCAGGATTTTAAATACTCCATCGAACGCGCGGCGAATCCGGCGACGACTTCGGCGACCGCGGACACCTATCTGGGCGACATCATCGGCGTAAAAGATAAACTCAATCGCAAGGCGGCAGACGTTAAAGGCGTTCAAGTGGTCGATGATTACACGGTGAAAATCACGATCGATCAGCCCAAATCGTACTTTTTGGCCAAGATGACGTTCCCCGCCGCATACATCGTCGACAAAAATAATGTCGAGCGCGGTGGGCGGACGTGGACAGACAAACCGAATGGCACTGGTCCGTTCAAGTTGCAAGAGTACGTTCGATCACAACGCCTGATCTTGGTCAAGAATCCAAATTACTATGGCGATCCAAAACCGCAAATCGAACAAGTGGACTTTATCCTCGGCGGTGGCTCGTTCATGACGATGTACGAAAACGGCGATTTGGATTCGGCGCGAGTCAGTATCACGGATATTGAGCGCGTGCAGGACTCGTCCAGTCCCCTCAACAAAGAACTATTTGTCGGTCCGGCGCTTTCGACTCAATTCATCGTGATGAATACGCACAAGCCGCCATTCGACGATGCCAAAGTTCGGCAGGCGTTTGCGTTGGCGATTGACCGCCAAAAAGTTGTTGAGGTTGTGTTCCAAAAGATGCCGTTGGTTGCCAATTCGATCTTACCTCCGGGAATGCCGGGCTATACGGAACCTTCAGACAAACCCAAATACGATCCGGCGCAAGCCAAGCAACTTTTGTCGCAGTCCAAATATGCAGGCAAGGTACCGGAGATTACATGGACAACGGTGGGTGCGGGCGGTTCGGCCGCGCAAGATATCCAAGCGATGACGGCGATGCTCAAGGATAACCTGGGTGTCAACATATCGATTCAGCAAACGGATTGGGCGACGTTCATTGGACAACTGAATGATCCGTCGCGCAACCCCTATCAAATCTTCGATATCGGTTGGATCGGCGATTATGCTGACCCAGAGAATTTCATGAACGTGCTTTTCCGGACTGGCAGCACGCAAAATTGGGCAGCGTATTCCAATTCTGACGTAGACAAACTGCTCGATCAAGCTGGTTTAGAGAAGGACACCTCAGCGCGATTCAAATTGTATGCGCAAGCTGAGCAAAAAATTCTCAGCGATGCTCCCGTGATTCCATTGACCTATGAACGGCAGTATTGGCTAACCAAAGCGTACGTCAAAGGAATGGTCTATCCTCCGATGATTATTCCGCGTCTCAAGTACGTTTCGGTGAGTAACTAGATTGTTTATAGACGGAGCGATCTTGCTTCTCCAACGGTGGGAAGCAAGGTCGCTCGCCTAAACTACCTAGAAGGTTTAGCCAATGGCGGCATTTGTACTGCGGCGGCTCCTGTGGCTGCCGGTCTTACTCTTCTTCATCTCTGTTATCACCTTCGCGCTGGGGTTTTACGGCCCTGGCGACCCGGTGGAGGTGATGCTTGGCTTGCATACCAACCCCGAAACGATTGAACGTCTTCGCCACGAGTACGGTCTCGACCAACCCTTTTACGTCCAGTACGTCAACTATATCGTCAATGCACTGCAAGGTAACTTTGGCTATTCGCTCGTCAAATACCGCGATCAGCCGGTCGGCATGCTCATCGCCGAACGCTTGCCGGTCACGCTTCAACTCAATCTGGTAGCGATCATGCTGGGAATTGTGATCGGCGTGCCATTGGGTCTCATCGCCGGTCTCAAACGCGATACCTGGATCGATTTGATCGTGCGCGCTATCGTCATCGCGGGAATTTCATTTCCGATCATCTTTCTCAATCCGGTCCTCACGTTCATATTTTCGCGTCGCCACGAGCTTGTGCTGGGCGCGGCGAATTTCTCAGTGGCGATTGGACCGATCCTGCCAATGGTGCAGGGCAAGTGGGATGGCATCTTTAGCGCCAAAGTCATTTTGCCGGCGTTCATCGAATCGCTTGGGGTGATTGCGATTCTCACGCGGCAGATGCGCGCGGGGATGATCGAAGTCTTGAGCGAAGATTATATTCGGACGGCGCGCGCCAAAGGTTTACGTGAACGCATCGTCGTCGTGCGCCACGCGATGCGGAATGCGCTCATCCCGATTGCGACGATTATCGGTTTGATGATCGGTGGCTTGGTGGCGGGATCGTTCTTGGTGGAAAATTGGTTTGGCATACCGGGCATCGGGCAGCTTACGTTTGATGCGTTGTTTTCGTACGATTATTACATTATCATGGCAGATGTCTTGCTCATTGCCGTAGCATACGTTTTCGCGAATCTCCTGGTTGATCTCACGTACGGCTTTCTCGATCCGCGCATTCGCAAGTCATAATGTTGGTTTGTCATTCTGAGCGCAGCGAAGAATCTCGCCCCATGGATTGGGATTCTTCGCTGTGCTCAGAATGACGACTGAGAATGGTCATGGCAGAATTAGCAATCGATATTGCATCGACTCAGACGAATATCAAAGGCAGGGCGCATTCGCCGTTTGTGTGGGTAGTGCTGCGCATTCTGGGAAATCCTCCGGCGACATTGGGCGCGATGGTCATAATCCTCATGGTGTTGGTCGCCATTTTTGCGCCGGTCATTGCGCCATACGCGTACGACAAGCAAGACTTGTCGGCGGCGCGCAAAGCACCTAGCACCGTACATTTGCTTGGCACAGACGATCTCGGTCGCGACATGTTGAGCCGAATCATTTGGGGCGCACGGTCCGCTGTTTTTGTCATTGTGATGACGACGGTGCTGAGTTTTGTCATCGGAATCCCGCTTGGAGCGGCGGCGGGCTATTTGGGCGGATGGGTAGATACTGTTATAATGAGGGTAGCCGATATCCTCTTTGCGTTCCCCGGATTGCTGTTTGTGTTCTTTATTGCGGCGACGATCAAGCCAGGGATTCTGAGTTGGGCAAGATCGATCGGCTTGAACGACTTGGCGCGGAGTGGTTATCTCGATTATGCGGTGGTCATCATGGCACTGGGCGTGATTGGATGGGCAGGGCTAGCCCGATTGATTCGCGCTCAAGTGCTGACGATCAAGCAACGCGAATACGTCATCGGTGCCCAAGCGATTGGCGCCCCGACCTGGATCGTCGTTATGCGGCATGTCTTGCCAAATGCATTACCACCAATAATTGTTGCCTTATCAATGGGGATGGGCGACATTGCTTTGTCTGAAGGGTATTTGAGTTATCTGGGAATTGGGTTGCAGCCGCCCGCGCCAAGCTGGGGCAATATCTTGTCCGAAAATGCCGGGCGATATTGGCGAACTTTTCCGGACATGATTTGGCTGGTGCTTATTCCTGGCTTGGTGCTTGCCGCGGTTGTATTTGCATTCAACTTTTTTGGCGATGGGTTGAACGAAGCGTTGAATCCGGAGATCGTCGATTAGTCGAATAGTCAAATAGTCTTGTAGTCAGTTAGTCGATTCGTCGAATGATCTTGATTATCTGACTATTCGACCAAAGACTAATAGACTAGATCATAAATCTGAAATCATAAATCTTAAATTACGCGTGGGGGTCGAATGGCAACATTACTAGAAGTTAAAGATCTAAGGACGGAATTTCGTACTCAAGATGGTATAGTTCATGCAGTGAATGGCGTTACGTTTTCAGTAGACGAAGGTGAAACGTTGGGCTTGGTCGGTGAATCCGGCTGCGGCAAATCGGTATCGATGTTGTCGGTGATGCGCTTGATTCCAATACCGCCCGGACGAATCGCGAGTGGCCAAGTCTTTTTCCAAGGACGTGATTTGCTCAAGGTTGACGACGAAGAAATCCGTTCGGTGCGTGGCAATAAAATTGCTATGGTCTTTCAGGACCCCATGACGTCGCTGAATCCCGTGTTGACGATTGGCACGCAAATCGGCGAAGCGTTGGAACTGCACTTGGGCATGACCAAAGAACAAGCGCGCAAGCGTTCGATTGATTTGCTCAAGATGGTGGGCATTCCCGAAGCGGAAGGGCGGCTCGACGATTATCCGCACCAATTCTCCGGCGGTATGCGCCAGCGCGTGATGATCGCTATGGCGCTGTCGTGCTCGCCGCAATTGCTCATCGCCGATGAACCGACGACGGCGCTCGACGTGACCATTCAAGCGCAGATCACCGACATTGTAAAACGCTTGAAAAAAGAGTTGGGTATGGCGATCATTTGGATCACCCACGACCTGGGTGTTATCGCTGGTTTGGCGGATCGCATTAACGTGATGTACGCCGGATTCGTGATCGAGTCCGCATCGAATAGAGAACTCTTTGCGAATCCATTGCATCCGTACACGCTTGGTTTGCTCGGATCGATTCCGCGCTTGGATGAGACACACAAGGCAAAGTTGACACCCATCGAAGGTCTGCCGCCGGATTTGATCGATATGCCCAAAGGGTGTCCGTTCTATGCGCGTTGTCGTTTCCGCACGGAGAAATGCGCAAATGAAAATCCGCCCCTAGGGTTGGTCGCCGTGCGGCATTGGGTCGCGTGTTGGAATTGGCAGGACGTACAAAAGTCACGTGCCGCCACAACTGCCAGTAAACAGTAATCAGTGTTCAGTTTTCGGCGATGAATTGATTGAATACCGAAGGCGGATTACTAGAGATTTATTTTGAACTAGGAATATGATTAAGGAGTCGAACAACATGCCTGATGTACAGGACAAGTTGCTTGAAGTCAAAGGACTAAAAAAGTATTTTCCAATTACACAGGGTATCATTTTTCAGCGAGTCAAGGCGCACGTTAAAGCGGTAGACGGCTTGGATTTTTTCGTTCGTAAAGGTGAAACGCTAGGATTGGTGGGTGAATCGGGTTGTGGTAAATCTACAACGGGACGCACGATCTTGCAGCTTTATCGTCCAACCGAAGGTGACGTGATCTTTGAGGGCAAAAACCTTGCGTCGTTAAAGGGCGAAGAACTGCGCAAGATGCGTCGCCATATGCAAATGATCTTCCAAGACCCCTACGCGTCGTTGAATCCGCGCATGACCGTGGGTGACATTATCGGCGAGCCGCTTGAAGTACACGACATCGCCAAAGGCAAGGAGAAAAAGGAACGTGTTCAAGAACTTTTGACGATCGTTGGCTTGAATCCGTACTTTGTCAATCGTTACCCACACGAGTTTTCCGGCGGACAGCGGCAACGGATCGGCGTGGCGCGTTCGCTGGCGGTCAATCCCGACTTTATCGTCTGCGATGAGCCGATCAGCGCGCTCGATGTTTCGATTCAAGCGCAGATCATCAATCTGTTGGAAGAGTTGCAACAAAAATTCAACCTGACCTACTTGTTCATCGCGCACGACTTGTCTGTGGTTCGTCACATTTCGGATCGCGTCGCGGTTATGTACCTGGGCAAGATCGTCGAGTTAACGGATCGCGACGCTTTGTACAAAAATCCATTGCACCCGTACACCAAAGCGTTACTCTCGGCGGTACCGATCCCGGATCCGGTCGTCGAAGAAAAGCGCGAGCGCATTATCCTGGTTGGCGATGTGCCTAGCCCAGTGAATCCGCCCAGCGGCTGTCGCTTCCATACGCGTTGTCCCATTGCGATTGATCGCTGCAAGCGTGAAGATCCAGAGTTTCGCAATGTGGGCAACGAGCATTACGTCGCTTGTCACCTTGTTTAATTGACACTGTATGGAGGTTGTGATATAGTTGCTGCATCTACGTTGAACCTTCCCCAGACTCTATCCTACTAACCCCATAATTCTAATATCTCGAATCGGAAGGAGGTGGTAGTCAGCTCAAGCGAAAGTTTCAAAGATGATTCACGCTGTTTACTTCTGTGCTTAAAATCTCTCAGGAGGAGAAGATGAAAAAGTACGTAGTGTTAGTTGTGTTGGCTCTGGTTGTCGCTGCATTTGTCGCGGCTTGCGCCGCTCCGACCGCGGCACCGGTTCCAACTGTTCCACCCGCCGCATCGAGCAGCAGCTCCGTAGCGCCCGCTCCCACTTCTGCGCCCGCTTCATCGAGCAGCTCCGCCGCGCCTGCGTCCTCGAGCAGCAGCGTAGCGTCGAGCGTCGCGCCAACCAAAGCCCCCGAACCGACCAAAGCGGCAGCCCCCGCGGGTCCGAAGGTTTTGCGTCTTGGTCGCAGCACGTATCCCGATGTGCTCGATCCTCAGAAATCCTCGTACGGTATTGAAATCGAATTCTTGAAACTCACGTACGAAGGTTTGCTCGCGATTGATGAAAAGGGCAACATTGGTCCTGGCGGTGCCGACAAGTTTGAAGCGTCCAAAGACGGTACCAAGATGACGTTCCACATCCGCGATGGTTTGAAGCGGGTCGATGGCACTGCCATCACTGCCAAGGATTACGAATACGCTTTGAAGCGTGAAGTCGATCCCTGCGTCGCAGGTAAGCAGTACACCTCGATCTTGTACGATATCAAGGGTGCAGAGGACCTCGACAGCTTGGACTGCAAGAAAGACGCCGCTAAATTGGATGCCGCTTGGGCCGCCTATGGCGTCAAAGCGCTCGACAACAGCAACCTCGAAGTTACCTTCAAGAACCCGATCGGTTTCTGGCAATACATCGCTTACACCTGGGTAACCTATCCCGCGGACAAGAAAAAAGTAGATGCCGATCCAGAAAACTGGTGGGCGAAGGCAACCGGCCACAATGGCAATGGTCCCTTTATTGCAAAAACCATGGAACAGGGCAAACGTATTGTGTACGAAGCCAATCCCAATTACTGGCGCGGCAAGCCCAAGCTTGATCGCATCGAAGTTACCTACTCGAATGATGCGTTGGTGATGTTCGAAGCGTACAAGAAGAGCGAAGTCGACATGGATGCCTACATCGTAGCGGAAAATCTCGCATCGATCAACGCGGACGCGACCCTAAAAGCGGAATTCCTTCGCTTCCCCGCCGCTATCACGCGCGGCATGGCGTACAACAACACCCTCAAACCATTCGACAATGTGAATGCGCGCAAGGCGTTCTCGGCAGCGTTCGATCGCGAGACCTACGTGCGTGACGTTCTCAAGGGTCTTGGCAAGCCATATACCCGTTGGGTCCCGCCGGGAGTTCCTGGTTCGCAGGATACCAAAGCTGGCGTGAACTCCTATGATGCCAAAGTCGCAGTTGACCTTTTGGTCAAGAATGGATTTGCCGCCGCGGACAGTACCGCCGACAAGCCCAAAGTTGACTGTGCCAAGCTTGGCACCCTCAAGATGACGTATGCAGCGACCGCAACGAACCACGCTCGGTATCAATTCATCGCCGGGAGTTTCTTGAAGGTGTTTGGCTGCCCCATTACACTCGATCCCGTCGATTCGACTGTCATGACAGCTTTGACCAAAGACATCAAGACGCAACCCTTGTTCTCGTTGCAGGGCTGGATCCAAGACTATCCTCACCCACAGAACTGGTTGAGCGTGTACTGGGTCTGCGGTGGCTTTGCCAAGCGCTATGGCTATTGCAGCAAGGACTTTGACGCGACGACTGCCAAGGCTGACCAAACGTTAGACTTGCAAGCCGCGATCAAATTGTACCAGCAAGCGGAAGACATCTTGGTCAACGACGTTCCGTCCGCGTTCCTGATGTACGAAGAGAACCTCTACCTCGTCAAACCATGGGTCATCGGACCAAAGGATCACACTGGATCGAGCGATGCAGAGTGGGCTGGCGAGTGGGGTCCTGTCTGGACGTACGACATCGACCTGACTAAAGTGCCCGCGAACTATCCAAAGCAGTAAGGTTTTTAGACCTGACAGGTTTCGCGCAAGCGCCTGTCAGGTCTCGTTGATTGACAATTGGCTGGCGGTGGACTATCGCCGCCAGCCAATCTGTATGTTAGTAGAGCTTTTCAATTAAAAGAGTGAGGCTGCAATGAGCCGCTATTTTATACGACGTGTTTTGTGGTTGATTCCGGTTTTGTTTTCCGTGACTCTGATTACGTTTATCATCATGCACGCGACCCCCGGCGGTCCCTGGGACACTGATCCCGGCAGCCGCACGAACGATCCGCGTATGCAGGAAAGATTGAATAGACAATTTGGACTAGACTTGCCGCTCTATCTTAATCCGCAAGGGGCGCAAGAAGTATTAAATTCTGGTGGCAATCCAGCAGATGCATTTGGAGCTTTTTTCAACGCTCAATTTCCAATTTATTTATCGAATCTCTTGCGCGGCGATCTGGGTCCATCCTATCGCTATCGCGGCATGAGCGTGAATGATGTCTTGTTTGAGCCGAGTGATGCAACCAAGCCGTTTTGGCAAAGTCGCTTTGGCACCACCGTAATGCTTGGTATCATTGCGATGACGTTCGCGCTGGCGATCGGTTTTCCGTTGGGCTTGCTTGCCGGATTGAAGCAGAACACGATCATCGATAATTTGAGTCTGTTTGTAGCGACGGCGTTCTATGGCATTCCCACCTTTGTTACTGGGATTTTCTTCCTTATCATCTTTGCAGTTTGGCTAGGATGGATTCGGGTGTTAGAAATCGATCATTGGCAGAATTGGCAAGCATGGCTCTTGCCTGCTCTGACTTTATCGATTGGAACTGCTGCCTATGTCGCTCGGCTAACCCGGTCCAGTGTCATTGAAACCATGCGCCAAGATTATGTTCGGACCGCTCGTGCAAAAGGGTTGTCGGAACGTGCGGTCGTTTTTCGTCATATTTTGCGAAACGCGCTGATTCCTGTCATCACCTTTATCGGTCCAGCGTTGGCGACGTTGGTCACGGGTTCGTTCATAATCGAAACTCAGTTTAGCGTCAGTGGGATCGGTCGCTTGTTTGTAGAATCCATTAGCCGACGAGACTATAGTGTGATTCTTGCGCTTACCCTCATCTACGCTTTTTTGGTTGCGTTCGCAAATCTAGTGGTGGATTTGGTGTATGGTTTTCTAGACCCCCGGATCAAGGTAGGTGGAGGATAATATGGCTCAGGCAAGTACAACCGCCGTCGTAACAGACCAAATGGCAGATCTGCAACGTCAATTTGCGATGCGTCAACCGACCAATTTGTGGCGGGATGCGTGGCGGCGGCTCACTCGGAATAGAGGCGCTATTCTTGGAATGATTATCATTGCATTTTTTGCTCTGCTTGCGATCTTTGCGCCATGGATAGTTCTACATCCGCCACTAGAAAACTATCCGAACAATTCATACCGTCAGGCGGCTTGGGTGAATCTACCAAACGAACCGACTCGCACAGGAGATTGGTCCTTTCCGTTGGGAACGGACACCATCGGTCGCGATGTGTTGAGCCGCGTGATTTTTGGCGCGCGCACGTCAATGGCGGTTGGCTTTATTCCGATGATCTTGATTCTATTGATTGGTACTTCGATCGGTATGATCGCCGGTTATTTCGGCGGACGCGTCGATAATTTTCTAATGCGTTTGACGGACATTGTCTATGCGTTTCCCGATTTGCTGTTTTTCATCATCATGATTACGGCACTGCGCGACACTTGGATCGGCGGATTGTTGGATGGTTTTGTCTTGCTCTTTGTGTCGCTGGCATTGGTCTCATGGGTGACGGTCGCCCGTTTGGTGCGCGGTCAAGTCCTTTCGGTCAAGGAAAGAGAATTTGTCGAGGCAGCGCGTAGTATCGGTGCAACTCCAGCACGTATCATGCTTCAGCATGTTTTACCAAACTCGCTGGCGGTCATCATCGTCGCGGCGGCATTTCTCGTCCCGCAATCGATTGTGACTGAAGCCGTGTTGGGTTATCTGGGCATTGGCATTCGCCCGACGACTAATCCACTGGCTCCGTTCCCGACGAGTTGGGGGAACTTGTTGAATGATGGTCGTCTGGCTATCGATGCACAACCCTGGCTTTTGATTGCTCCTGCATTGTGCGTTGCATTGATTATGCTTGCCTTTACCTTCATCGGCGATGGGTTGCGCGATGCGCTCGATCCCATGATGAAGGGCACGAGCTAGTAAGGCGAGCGGCTCGCTCGCGCTCAAGTTGCCAAATGAAAAACCAGGTTCTCCCTCTTTGGGGAAACCTGGTTTTGTTATTCGTCGGGGTTAAGGCGAAATCGGAATGCCGCCCCCGGGTCCGGGGCGTGAGATGATGACCCAATCCAAGTCTTGAGCCAATCCCTTTTGCGTTGGATCGATTTTCAATATTCGAGCATCATACTGACTAACCGTCGGCGGCGTGGTGTTCATTACATTGACGCCGTTTTGGTACGCTGGAGTGTTTATGATCGTGCGCAAAAGCGCGAGCCGCGACGATAATCCTAGTCCGGTGCCGCCGCCGTTGAGCGTAAGTAGCTGGTTGAGAGAATTGAGTGTCGTCAAATCATAACCGTCGATAAACCGCAACCCGCCGTCTTTGCGGATCACAAATTTATAGGCCGTTCGGAGTTCGCCATCCTCCGTCTCTCGGACGGACCAAAGACTAGGGCTATTGTCCGGCAGCTTGATAAAAATAATCTCGATCGGTTTCTTTGGATCCCACGACAGCACCTTCGCATCTTTTTGACTGGGATCCTTTTCATCAAATGCTAATACCGGTTTGTTCTCTTTTGCAATATCTTGAAGATACGCCACCAAGCCATTGCTCAACTCCATTTTGATGCTCATTAATTGTATCATGCCGTTGCCAAAGGCAAGCACGCCGACCGGATTATTATCCGATGGTACGACATAATGATAGCCGATCTTCGCTCCTTCGATGAGGTCGTTTTGCTGCGGTGGACGGTAACCGCCTGCCAGAACAATCGATGGAATGGGTGTCGATGTAGGGACCGGCGTAGGCACTGGAGTTCCGCACCCGGCAAACATCAGCGCCATGACCACCAGCGAAAATGAAATTGTTTTCACACTACTCCTCCTTAAAGATTCAATGCTATTTTATGCAGGCGCAAGGGCGTTGTCAAAGTCTCGAAATCTGTGGGTGCAAATGCGCACGTAATTCTAATTTCTCATCCAAGCATTTTGACTAAAAGCCGACTCTTTGATAGACTAGCCCGCGCTTGTGCTCTGCTGATGTTGAAGAGCAAATTTCCAATTGGCTTCATCCGGGTTGCTTTCTAGAGCAAATTGGAAATTTGTCCTACGGTTTGTGAAAGGTATTGGATGCGATCTTTTTTCCTTGGACTCGTCAGTCTCTTTATTTTATTTGTCACGGCTTGTTCAACGCAAATTCCCAGAGGCGATCAAACTCCATTTGTGCCACCGACTCTTGCCCCAACGCGAACGCCTACGCCTTTACCAGATCCAACCGCTACGCCGGTTCCCAGACCCAAAGTTTTGCGCATCAATTTGGCGACCCGCCCCGATAGTCTTGATCCTCAAAAAGCATTCTCTAGCAGTGAGATTGCGATTTTGCAGTTGGCTTATGAAGGGCTAACGCGCATCGACGAAAAAGGCAACGTCCAGCCCGGCGCGGCAGACCGTTGGGAATTTGGCGCAGATGGCAAGACCATTGCGTTCCATATTCGAACCGGTCTCAAGCGTGCCGATGGCACTCCTCTCACCGCTAAAGATTTCGAATACGCGTTCAAGCGTGCCATCGATCCGCGGGTAGCTGCGCCGTCCCAATCGTTCATGGACGATGTGCGGGGCGCGCAGTCTGCTTATTCGGTCGATCCCAAATCGAAACCCGACGATGTCGAAAAACTTTTAAGCACCGTGGGCATCACGGCGATCAGCGATAGCACGCTCGCGTTTACACTTGAACAACCCACGGGCTATTTTCCGACGATTGTTTCCACCTGGATTGGAATGCCAACGGAAAAGCTTCGCGTCGATAAAGATTTGGATGCTTGGTGGCTCAAGCCCGAGAATCATAATGGTAATGGTCCATTCAAAATTGTCGAGATTCACGACCAAGTCATCAAGCTAGCGCCGAATCCAAATTACTGGGGCGGTCCATCTCAGCTCGAACGCATTGAGTTTTATTGGCTGGCCGATAACGCCGCGATTGAGACCTATCGGCAGGGCGGGTTGGAGGTCATGCGGGTGACGCCCGATAATGTTGGTCAAGTTCAATCGGATCCGGTGATGAGCAAAGAATTATTCCGCTCACCAGGCGCGCGCGTGACGTACCTGGGATTCAACGTCAAAAAAGCGCCGTTCACCGACAAGAATGTGCGAAAGGCGTTTTCGATGGCACTCGATCGCGACAGCTTTGTGCGCGATGTGCTCAACGGGCTAGGGAGACCTTTTCTCACTTGGATTCCGCCGGGGATGCCGGGCTATGACGCCACGGCGACCGTTCCGGCGTACGATCCGCAAAACGCTTTGCAAACGCTTATCAATGCCGGTTACGGCACGCCGGACAGGAAGAAAATCGATTGCGCGAAACTGGGCACAGTCAAACTGACGTACGCCAATACACCGCGCACGCAACTCTTGTTCCAATTCATCGCGGGCAGCTTGACGCGCGTCTTTGGCTGTCCGGTCTTGCTCGACCCCGTGGAAGCGAATGCCTTGCCGATCATTATTCGTGATCCCAAGACCACGCCACAAGTGTTTCTCATTCCCTGGGAAGAGGAATATCCGCATCCGCAAAACTGGCTCTTTTTGCAAACATGTGATGCTGTGTATGCCACCCGCATCGGTTATTGCAACAAGGAATTTGATACGGCATTGGAAGCAGCCGACCAGGAATTAGAGTTCGACAAGGCAATCGAAAAGTACAAAGCGGCGCAACGTATCTTTGTTGGCGACATCGCGGCTGCTTTTCTTTGGAATAACGACAATGCCTATCTCATCAAGCCATACGTGCAGGGCTTGCAAGAACATGCGTCCACCGGCGACAACGCATGGGTAGGGCAGTTCGGACCGGTGTCGAGTTATACCATCAACACGGCAAAGGTTGGGGCTGGGTATCCGAGTAAATAGCGAATGGCAGATAGCCAATAGCGTACGGCATTGACAGATAGTCAGCGGCAATATGCCATCAACCATTCGCTATACGCTAGAAGGGCATTTGACAAAATCTCAAATGTATGGAGAATAAGGTTGCAAGTGCAGGTCTGAGTTAGGGTACATCGAACGATTACGCTCAAGACGGTATTGCCTCTTGAGCGTTTTGTTTTGTAATCATCCCATCATCAAACAATCGAGCACGGAAGGAGGTGAATTACAATGGCAGATCGTATTATTGGCACCGTCAAATGGTTCAACGCTGCGAAGGGTTACGGCTTTATCGCTCATGAGGGCGGTAAGGACGTTTTCGTACATTTTTCCGCGATTCAAACCGACGGCTATCGCTCCTTGAACGAAGGCGAACGCGTCGAATTTTCTATCGAAGATAGCCCCAAGGGACCCCAGGCAGTGAACGTGACTAAAGCGGCCTAATCCTTTCTTTTCGGATCGGATTGTCTCGGCAGCCACCGCGAGTATTCGTGCGTGGCTGTTTTTAATGCTTGCGCTTTGACAGTGGTTTGCATACAATAGCGCATGTTTGTAATTCTTATTTGGATGGTTCGATGTTTGGCTTTCGTACGCTTGCATTGCCCTTAATTGCGATTACGTATCTCGGCGTTGCCGTGGGCGAATATCCGCGCTTGCGAATGAATCGCGCGACAATTGCATTGGTCGGCGCAGTTGCGTTGATTGTCCTGGGAATTATTCCATTCGATGTGGCAGGGCAATCGATTGACGTCGATACGATTCTCTTGCTCTTTGCGATGATGGTCGTCAATGTGCATCTGCGGCTCGCGGGCTTTTTCGATTTTGTATCGCTGCGAATTGTGGCGGTTGCGCGTTCACCGCGCGTCTTGCTCGCGTGGATCGTTTTCGCATCGGGTATCTTGTCCGCGTTATTTCTCAACGACACGATTGTGCTGATGTTTACGCCATTGGTCCTCGAAGTGACGGCGTCGCTCAAGCGCAATCCGATCCCCTATCTTATCGGTCTCGTTACCGCTGCGAATATCGGCTCGACCGCGACCATCATCGGCAATCCGCAGAACATGCTCATCGGCATGTCGTCGAAGATTTCATTTGTCGATTTCTTTTTGGCGTTGGCACCGGTCGCGCTGATTGGACTCGTCATTGCGTGGATTGTTCGCATTAGCGCAAAAGTCACTTGGGCACATCATCCACGGGGAGTGATTTCCAGCGCCGCACGATATCTTTGAGTTGCGCCTTGGAACGCTTGACGGAACGCGTGTGCATACGAAAACGCTGCCGATGAGTTTGTACCCG
>JACRMI010000041.1 GCA_016215025.1 Chloroflexota bacterium | reverse complement strand
TCTGGCCGATAGTAACGCTTGGGAACTTCGGAATTGTCTTTGGCTCGTCTCATCCACACACCTTTGCGTCGTAGGGTTCTTGAGAACCCATTATACCGCATCAGAGGCGTGTAGGTGGAATTTTGCGGTTACTGTTTTAAAATAGATGGTCCGTTTGAGCAAAGACTGAGATTGCTTCGTCGCTCTGTCGATTGCTCACGCGGACACTTGGTCAAATCGCTCCTCGTAATCAGTACTTTACGAATTGTCATTTCGAGGGAGCGAAGCGAACGAGAAATCACGTTTTTCGACTGAAGGATCGAGATTTCTCGCTCCGCTCGAAATGACAAACGAGTATTTCGTGATGTACTGGTAATGACAAGGCGGAGTCGCCTTTGACTCCGCCTTGTATCTTGTATCCTGCAAATTGTGACCTGCGACCTGTTACTTGTGCAAGTTCCTCGCCGCGATAAACGCGTGTCCGCATTTGGTGAGTTCCACCGCTGTGTGGTTGAGCGCGGCATGCTTGTCCATGTAATTCATAAACAGAGTCGGCATCAACCCCTTTGCTTCCACGTCCGCTTTCGGAATAAAATACTCCAGCAGATTCGAGGGATGCTCGCGCGTGGCTTCCACCTCGGGGTCACCGCCTTCGTGCTTGGCCGAAATGTTCTTGACCTTGCCTGCCAGTTCCATCAACTCGGCGCGTCGATCATACGGCTGACGCACAATCGCCTTGTACGCTTCCGTGATGTGATGCTCGATGCGCACAACATCTTCAAACCCGAACGCCTTGCGAATATCGGCAGCCGCCTGAATTGTCGCATTGTTCACCGAGTTGCTGAGATTGAAACCGATGAGGGGCGTCGTGCCGTCGGGGCGCGCGAACAATTTCGCCATCATCAACGTCCACCAAATAAAGTACGGATTGTCGTTACCGACGAACACGGAAATCTTGAACTCGTTGTCGATGCCGAGACGATGAATGAGATAGCCGATGAGAATCGTACCGGCATTGATGTTCAGCACTTGATAGATGCCATAGTGGGTGTAATAGTACAAAAACTCGTCGAGCCATTTCAGCGCGTACTCGTTCGGCTCGCCGATGCCGCCGAAATAACCGGCGATGGTATCCGCTCCGCCGAGGTGCACGTTCGAGCCGTCCGTCCCTTTGGTGTCGAGCGTATCCACGTACGACGAGCCAACGATTTGCATCGCCGCCATGCCTGCCAGCAAATCGCCTTGGTCCGATTCCGACTCTTTCATGTACCGCACGCGAATGAACCGCCCAGGCATCAACTCCTTTTTCTCGATGGCTTGCTTGGCTTCGTCAATAAGCCACGGAAAATACTGGAAGGCGCTAATCTCCAGTGTCGGGGCGTATGATTTCTTGAATTTCATCGTCGCCGCCGCATCGCCCAACACCTGACGGCGATAATCGTCAACGCTGACGAACGCGCCGCGATCACGCTGCTCGATCAGCCATTCCAAGTCCGGCACATACGGCGATTTCATGTCGCGCAAGCGTTTCATCAAGCTAGGGAGCTTGCGCGCCTCTGCCGATTTGCGATTGATCTCGGCAATCGTGCCGTGCTTGGCGATGACCTTCAGCACATCTTTGACGAGCTTGTTCTTCGGGTCGAGCAAAAAGTCGTTGATAGCAGCGAGGTTGCTCGCGGGGATTTTCAGTTGTTTGAGTACTTTGTCGTCCATTAGAATCTCCATTCCACCCTCATCCGATAGTGCGTCATTGACGCAGTGCCAAGCACTGCATTACGGACGCACTATCGCTTCTCCCTACAAGGGAGAAGGGATTAGATTCCTCTCCCTGAGAGGGAGAGGTTAGGTGAGGGTGAGTTATTCACCCAACAGCTTTTTCAATTCCGCGTACTCTTCGTCCTTGATGCCAAACCAATTTTCAGGCTGCGGAAATTGCTTCGCGGTCACTTCGGCGACGTATTGTTTCAAGCCATCGCCAATTGTTTTGCCGGCGTCGCCAAAAACCTTAGCCATCTTGGGTTTGAATCGAGGATACAGACCGAACATGTCGTGGAAAATTAGTAATTGACCGTGCGCGTGCGGACCAGAGCCAAGACTGATGATTGGAATACCGGCGCGCTGCGTGATAAGTTCGCATACCCGGTCGGGAACCATCTCCAGCAAAATTGAATATGCGCCTGCATCTTCCAACGCCTTAGCATCGTCGATAATCTTCTTTGCCTGCAACGCACCTTTGCCTTGCACTTTGTAGCCGCCCAGCGCCGAGACACTTTGCGGGGTGAGACCCAGATGTCCCATGCACGGAATACCCGATTTGACGATGCCTGCAATTCGATCCGCCATCTCCGCGCCGCCTTCGAGCTTCACCGCGTCGCATGCACCCTCTGCCATGAAACGTCCCGCGCACCGAATCGCCGTTTCTACCGACGGTTGATACGTCATGTACGGCATGTCGCCAATCAGCCAACAATTGGCACTGCCGCGACGCACCGCTTGCACATGCGGCATCATCACATCTTGCGTCACCGGCAACGTCGATTCGTAACCCAGGATCGTCATGCCCATCGAATCGCCGACGAGCACCATATCGACACCGGCTTTTTCGACCAAGTCCGCCATCGGATAATCATAGCAAGTGATCATCGTAATCTGTTCACCCTTACGCATCTTTTCAAACAGATACGGCAAAGTCACCTTGGATCGTTTTGTTTCTACCATTCGCTCCTCCTTTGAAGTTGTAAGGCAGATTTCCAATTTTCCAGAATGGAGCAAATTGGAAATTTGCTCTACTTATTGAAAGCGCAGAAAATGATATGGCGGGAATTTGATCGTTTCTAACTTGAGTGCATTGGCAGATTGTTCCATCAAGCGCATCAATTCAGCATTGCTGTGAATACCATAACCCCAGGTATCCACCGCTTTACGCATGACAAACATCCCTTCGGTTTCATCACCCATCTTGATGGGAATAAAGGCATGCGTGGGATCATAACCTACTTCGACATACCAATTGTTGGTCGAATCGATGAGCACCCACTTGCCGGCGACGAACACCTCGACAAAGACATGTCCGAGGTACGAACCCTTTTGTCCGGCGCGAAAACGTTTTGCCCAACTAACGCCCGCTGCATCGACCAATACAGCTGGGTAACCTAGTTCGCGAACAAGCGATGCATAGACGAGCGCCCAATCGTGGCAACCACTGAGTCGTCGTTCGGTGAGAAGTTGGTCCGTCGTGACTTTGCCGATGTACGCGCCGCCCGCCGCATAGGCGGTGAATCCGCTTTTGATCCAAAAATAGATTTGCCCCAAATGAGCAATGCTCTGCGGCTTGCCGCGCAGTGAATCGATCACTTGCGTATTCGACATGCGGCTTTGTTCGCCGGGCGTGAGATATTTTGATGGCTGGGTATAATCGATGCCAAAGGCGGAGGTGTATGGCTTGGTCGGTGTAGGAATCGGCGTTGGTGTTCGACTCGGCGTTAACGTCGCCGTCTGAGTTGGCAAGGGCGTGAATGTTGGGTACGGTGTCTGGGTCGAATAAGGAGTATAAGTTGGAAAAGGAGTGTACGTCGGCTGAAAAGTTGGGGAGGGTGGTACAGATGTCGGCGATGCACCGGCACAGCTAACAGAAAAAGCTAGCACAATGAGCAGCAGAATTAAGACGATGACGGCATTTGGTTTCATCTTGAATTCACCGGTGAAAGAGTAGATGAGAAAGACCCCGATCCAAGCATCCTTGCTGCAAGTTGAGCAAATTAGAATTTTGCTCAACTTGTTCAACGGATTATAACCCGCAGTGAAAGGGATGTCAAAGAAACACAAAATTGACTCTTTTTTTCAGACCGCTTATACTAGCCGACCAGGAGTCGAAATTTGCAACACATTGATTCAAATGGGCATGGACTGTGCGACAGCGATTGTCCGCTCTCGGCTACGTTGCTCAATGGACAAATGCAGGAAGCGCTGGGGTGGCGAAGAATTTCTGATCATTTTGCCGAATGTTACGCCAGAAGGATTGGAAGCCATCGCCAATCGGGTTAGAGTTTTCATTAGTCAAAGTTACCTGATGGTCGAAAAAGATAAAGTGGTCGTCACAGCATCACTGGGAGCGACCCTGGCACGGGCAGACGATACCGCCACATCGATGATCGAACGCGCGGACACGCTGATGTATAACAGCAAGACCAGCGGTAGAAATCAAGTTACGTTCGGCTAGAGTAAAGCAAGTTTCCAACTTGCGCTACTTGCCAACTCACTCTCCATTTTCAAAGAGACAATATGAAACAATTCAACCCACTCGTCGTTATCGTCCTAGCTCTTGTTACCGCATGTAATGCGTTTAGCACGCCAACGCCGGTACCCACTGTGACGCCGCTGCCATCACCAACGACTAAACCCTCGCCGGTTCCATCGCCATCGCCGACTCTGCAACCTTCACCAACGGCATCGCTGGCAGTGAATCCAACACTCGTCACGCAGCTTGCAGTCCCATCGATCGAAGCGGTTGCGACCGCTTGGTCATTTGACGGCTCGCTGTTCGCACTGGCGCGCTTGCAACGCGGGCTGACGATTTACCAGACGCAAGATTTCAAGCCGGTTCAATCAATCACGTTCGATAAACCCATGGTCAGCTTTTCTGATTACACGGCTGGCGACCCACCCAACAATCGACATGGCGTCCTGGCATTTAGCCCCGATGGACAATGGTTGGCAACGGCACATGCCGATAACACCGTTCGCTTGTGGAACACGACGACCGCGAATTTGCAGCTCAAGTTATCCACCGAGTTTCAACCCGGATCGATTGCGTTCACGCCCAACACCAATTTCGTCGCCGCTGGCGAATTGAACGATAAATCAACTGAATCCGGTCCAGGACGACCGGCGCTAACAGAATTGTGGAGTGTCAAAACGGGCAAATTGGTAACGAAGGTAGTGGGCAGAGCAAATTCGGCTCCCCTCGTTTTCTTTTCCGACAACAAAACGCTCGTCATTCGCGAGCAAATTGCAGATAGCGATTCGCGTGGGCATCCGGGCGCGTTGCGCGTGATGCAATTGACCGATGCTGGCATTGCGCTGTTATGGGAAAAGAAAAATCGATTGCCGATTTCATCAGTGCAAATCAGTCCAGACGGATCAAGTATCACGGCTGTCTGGGTCGATGACGTCATGGGCGCTCAACACCTATCAGCGTGGGACGCACAAACGGGAAACGAATTATTCACTTGGAAACCCGCCTCGACATCGGGCGCAATTTATCTCTATCCGATCCCGAATCGAAATATTTTTGCCGCATGGGTGACCCGCGAAAAAATGGTTCACCTTTTCGAAACGGGCACCGGTCGCGAAATCAAAAACTGGCCGCTGCCAACTGTGGAAGGCGATAGCGATGCTAGGTTCGCATACTTTTCGCCGAGCGGCAGAATTCTCGCACGCGAGGTGTGGACTTGGCCCCAGCGTAAAGGCGCGCAATCTGCGCAGGCAGAATTCTTTACAGATGAAACCGGAGGACTAATGAAAACGTTGGGCGATGCGTGGCTATTTCCTAGCTTGGGGAATTCGCCGTTCAATCCAAAGACCGGTTGGCTTGCCACGCGCAGTAACGACGGTTCGATAAAAATCTGGAGTGGGATTCCTTGACAGAGACGAGTTGGACTCCCCAAATCACGCACGCATCCTCGCCAATTTTTGCGAATCCTTTGATCTATTCGCGTGGACAGGTGAAGATTCGCGAGAGAAAATCCATTGACTTTTTCTGGAGAAAAACCCTCCATGACGAAGAATGATCTCATTGCGCGTGTGCATGCCCGTGCCTCAAAGCCCAAAATGATTCACGATATGGCGCGCAGCATGTCTCCAACTCCGAAACTGTTTCCACCCGCTACAACTCAACAGATTGTAGCAGCTGAAAAAACGCTGGGATTTGCTTTGCCTCCAGTGTTCAAACAACTCTTGACCGAAATCAGAAATGGCGGTTTCGGTCCGGGTTATGGGTTGTTTGGCGTAGATGGCGGGAATCCCGATTACGACCGCAGCACCCTGACGCAACTGTACGCGCGTGCCCATTCACCTATCGAGCGCAATAATTTTTCCTTGTTACCAGAGAAAATTCTGCCCGTGTGCAATTGGGGCTGCGGCATTTATTCCTGCCTCGATTGCCGTCATGCTGATGCGCCCGTGTACTTTTTCAATCCCGAACTCCATGTGCTGGACGACGAAAACCTGGAAGCAACGGTAACGGATGCGGATGGAAAAGTTGTATGGACCTACAGACCTCAAATCCAATCGTCAGATAAAGCGGAATCGAAACCAACGCGCTTGTTCTTACACAAGAAATCGTTTGAGGAATGGATCGCAGCCTGGGCAAAAGGCGTCAAGTTGTGGGATGAAATGCAAGAGTTGATGCTGTCATTCTAACGTGCGGAATTATTCCAGCGACAATCATTGGCGCAGCAATGAATCGATTATTGATGCTGGCAAGATGATCTCGTGCTCACCTTTCACGCCAATCGTCAACTCAAAAGCAGTCAATAAACTGGAACAGATTTATCAGGATTTTTCTATTGACATTGCCATCCTTGCATCGTATAGTCTGGGCAATATTCGTTTCTCAACACCTGACGTAAATAGCGAACGAAATAACGGATGCAAAGATATTCAGTTAGCATGGATCCCTTGTCCTACCCCAATTGGACGCCTCGACTGAATGGAGCAAAGGCGTAACCGGCCGTAGACCACAACTGCGGTCGGTTTTGTTTTTGAAATCCATCAGCGACGAATGCAAAGAAAGGAGAAACAGGAAAAAGCAGAAACAATTTCTGTTCGCATCGTTTGCTTGACTATCAACAGATTTTAACCCGATCATATACATCGCAACACGGAGGATATATGTTTATTTCGATCAAACGCTCCGGCAGTTTCACCGGAGTCACGGAAAATATCACCGACCTGGACACATCGAAACTTGCACCCGCGATGGCAGAACAAATCGAAACCATCGTGCACAGCATCCAATTTTTTAGTCTACCCGTCGCCGTATCCGGCAGCGGAATAAGCGCAGATACGCAACACTATGAGGTCACGGTTGCTCAAGCCGGTCTGCAACACACGGTCACGTTTGACGACGATGGCAGTCCGACAACTGCCGCGCTCCGTACGTTCGTGCAAACCTTGAGCCAGATCAAATAAAGCCAGAGGCGAGCCAATACGACTCGCCTCTCAATTTTTCTTTTCAAGTTATGATCGCACCCAGCCGTGGCGCACCAGTGGATTGACAATGTCAGACCATTCGTGCGAATGAGGGAAAAACCGCGATCCACTTGCAAGCTGACGCCACCAGAAATTTGATCCGCCAATCTTGTGCTATTCCATCCTAGCTCGTTTTTTTATCAATGGAACCGGCTGAATTATCAATCCCAAGCAAAGATACTCTAATATATTCTTATTACAATTTTAATTGACATTCTTGTATTTCATCGTATAGTCTAACCAACGTACGTTTGCCCCAGGTCGATAATTTCCCAGTTGTTTTAATTGCATACCGAAATTTGAACGGACGCAATGATCTTCAGTCTTGACATTGACGCATACCAACGCTGATTTGGACGCCTGGGCTGAATGGAGCGAGTGGCGTAACCGACCGTGAATATATACTCACGGTCGGTTTTTATTTGCTCCAGTTAGTTAGACACCCTCTGGCGCAGAAAGGAGAAAACCTCTATGCAGCGATGAGATCCTCGAATTCTTGCAAGATATTGGCAACGATCAATGCTGAGGAATTGCCTCTCTTCAGCCAAATATAACGTTGGGAGGATAAAATGGCTCGATTGCCAGTTTCGACGCCCTTACCCAAACTTGGATTCACCGCCAACGATTTGAGAGGGCTTTCACCGCGCGTCAAGAGTCTAACTCGAAAGGATTTGATTGCGCTAGCCGCAAATCCTACGACTGCTCCGGCCGCTCTAAAGTTGAGTTTCAAAGATTTGCAAGGGCTACATGCACTGGCTGCCAAAGCCGCCAAGACGACGACAGGTGGCGGCGGATCAGGTGACGGCGGCATTCGGTGCTGCTGTTGCATCGCCTGTTGTTGCTGCTGCTGTGCGGTTTCGGTGGACCAAGCTAGCGCTGTCGTTCAAGCCCTACCGTCTGCTTCATAATCCTCACACACTGGTTGGGCATACCTCATATCATTGCTCGAACGAGTGTCGTGCAAAACGTGCTCGTTCGAGCAAAGAAGATACACATGGTTGATGAATTCATTTCTCGCAGTGCATATGAACAGATGGCGGTTACCGAGCGAGCGACCGCACCGGAACAGCAACGGTTAAGCATACTGCCATTCCAATTGATCGAGTCACCCGAAGGCATCATTCTAAGACGCGGAAGCATTCAGGTTTTGATTGGCGGTGATCGTTCGCTCGAAACCCTTGAGATTCTCGTCGATGTGATGAAAGATGGCGGCGCGACTATCGACGAAGCTTGCAGTCATTTCGCCGCGCCGGATCGACCTGCGGTAACGCAACTCATCGAACATCTTTTAGCGCGTCAGTTCGTGATTCCCGCCAACCCAAATTCCGTTCCTATCGTCGATGAAGGACCGCTCGATGTCTTTTATTGGCACTTTGGTACGTCTGCCAGCGAAATTACCAAACGACTCAATGCCGTGCGGATCGCGATTGTCGGAGTAAATTACGTCTCACATCAACTCGCCAATTCTTTGACTCGTACGGGCATGACGAACATTAAAGTCATTGATTATCCCTTACTTCGAAATCTTGCGCTCTTTGACCGACACGGTATTCTGCACTCTGCCGAGTGGCGCGCCCCGATCGAGCCGGTCGCTTACGATGCTTGGTCGCCCCAGGTTGCATCCAATTCGTTTGATTGCCTCGTCGCGACATCAGATTTTGGCGGCTTGCGCTTGATGCGACAGTGGAACGCGCTGTGCATCGAACAGGGCCGTCATTTTCTTCCGATCGTGTTGCAAGACATGATTGGATATATTGGTCCTTCGATGATTCCCGGCGAGACTGCCTGTTTCGAATGCTTCCTGGCGCGGCTAGATTCGAATTTCTCCGGCGATACAACCAAATATCAAAGCGAGCTTAACGCTTTTGAAGGACAACACCTGGCGGGCTTTCACCCATCCATGGCATCAATCCTCGGCGACCTGGCGACCATCGAACTCACGAAATTCTACAGCCGCGCTCTTCCACTCTGGAAAGTGGGCAGCGTGATGGAGATCAACCTCTTGGCGGGGCGGATCGATTCACGCAAAGTGCTACGTGTGCCACGCTGCCCCGCTTGCAGCAATCTGATCCATCGCTCTTCTACCTCGATCATAAAAAGCTCGCTCGCCAGCAAGGTCATCGAATCATGACAGCGAACCGGACATCCCTGCATCGTCTGTTTGACTCGTTGGAATATTTGGTGGACGATCAGGTGGGGATCATTCAATTCGTACTAGAAGCACCACGTCAGCCGGGCAGTCCTGATTTTTTCCACTATTTCGCTCAGGCGTGTAACACACAGTCTTTTTGCGCGCAGACAAATTTCGGCAAAACGGGCGGCGCTTCGGCTGATCCTGGGACTGCCATGGCGAAGGCAATCGGAGAAGGCATCGAACGCTATTGCGCCGCGATTTACGACTTGTCAGAGTTGCCACTCTATTCCTACGCCAATGCGCCATTTCAGTGTGTGCCTCCATCTGATTTTGCGTTGCTTTCCCCGGAGCAGTATCAAAGACCCGGCATGCTCTTTGTACCGTTTGAGGAACACACCCCCGTTCGCTGGGTACCTGCCCACGACCCGTTGACCAACGAGAGATGGCATGTGCCTGCGGCGATGGTCTACGTTCCCTACATCTTTCATCGTGGGCAAGGAGACAGTCCCATCGCTCAATCCATTTCAACCGGGCTTGCCTGCCATTGTAGCTATGCAGAAGCAGCGATCTCAGCTATCTGCGAAGTGATCGAGCGCGACGCCTTTACGATTACGTGGCAAGCAATGCTCGCGCATCCCCAAATCAACGTCGAATCGCTGAGCGCGCGCAATCGTGATTTGGTCGCGCGCTTTGAGAAAGCCGGTTATACCGTTACTCTGTTCGATATGACCCTGGATGTCGGCGTCCCGACGATTCTAGCTGTATCGCGGAGCACACGCTTGGATGCTCCGCCGCTCGTTCCAGCCGGTTCCGCTTCGCTCGATCCGGAAGAAGCTGTCCGCAAGAGCTTGGAGGAATTGGAACACACACGAGAATATTGCCACAAGATCATGATCCATTTTCCGCGTCTGCCCGACGATCCTGGCTATGCAAGCGTCGAGGATCAAACTGGGCATTTGAATTTTTGGTGCAATCACGCGAATGCCCGCCTTGCCGACTTTCTCTTCACCTCGCCTGCGCGAAAAAATTTCGACGAAATCCCTAATCTGGCAACGGACGATCCGGACAAGGATTTGGAAATTCTCTTGCGCCAAGTGCGGAAAGTAAATCATCGCGCTCTGCTTTGCGATTTGACCACACCCGACGTTCGAGACGCAGGGCTTGCCGTCGTACGCGCGATTATTCCCGGCTTTCATCCTCTCGTCGTCGGTCACAGTATCCGAGCGTTGGGCGGCAATCGGCTTTGGACGATTCCACAAAAACTTGGCTATCCAGGAATCACCCGCGAAACGGGCGACAACCCGGTGCCCCATCCCTACCCATAAACTTATGCTGACAAATAAAAACAAATTCATCAATCCGCCAATTTCACCCGGCGATCCTGACCTCATCTGGGAAACCTTCCACGAAAACTCCAAAGTCTCCATGTTCGATATTCCTCCTTCCGATCACGAGGTCTTGGCAAGAATGGCAGACCTCGCCGAATCGTTTTCTTACGATGGCTTCCCAATTGTGGAATTGCCGGAATCACCTGCACCCTTGGCAATCTCACTTTCCGACGCAATTACGAATCGTTCCACGACCAAACAGATGCTTGCTGCGCCGTTAAATCTATTGACTGTGAAAACGCTGCTGCACTATGGCTATGGCATTACGCACGATCAGCGCTCGCTTGGGTTTCCTCGCGCATTTCGCGCCGCACCCTCCGGAGGTGCGCTGTATCCATTGGAAATCTATTTCCATAGTTCACACACCGACGGATTCCCAAGCGGGCTTTATCATTACAATCCGTTGGAGAATCATCTTCGCTTGATTCGGGATGGCGACCAATCGGACATTATCGCTCAGGCGCTCGTAAGTCAAACCATCGCTCATGAAGCGTCATTGATCATCTTCATCACCGCGGTTTTTGATCGCTCCACGTTCAAGTACGGCGACCGGGGTTATCGTTTTGTTCTCCTCGAAGCGGGACATGTGGCGCAGAATATCAATCTGACGGCGCTCGGGCTGGGCTTGGGCAGCATCAATCTCGGCGGCTATTACGATCGCAAGATCGACGACTATCTTGACCTGGACGGTCTGACGCATTCCACTATTTACATGATCGCAATTGGAAAAGATGCCCGAGTATCCGATGCAAGTGGCTGATTTCACCCGCGACCCAGGTTCGCTGACCTTGACCGGCATTCGCGCTCGGAGCGAAACGATTCTCCGCCAAGAAATTCAGCGCGCGAATTTGAAAGGAGACTGGGTCGTAGCGGATACTAGTCTCGGCGCGTGGCGCGGTCATCAGGTGAGCCGAGAATTCGCGGCTCAACTTGCGCTCGCCATTCCTCATCCTCAAGCGACACTTGCCCTCAAGAATAATAGCGAGCAGCCGCTTGAGCTTTCGTATGCCGACATCATCGGCGAATTCATCGATGCCGAAGGACGCGGCGATCAAACTACTCTCATTGCCCTCGGTCATGCCGCTCGAATTCGAAACCGCGTACTGAATGATGCCTCCAAACTCTTCGTAGTGTTGCTGCCTCGCTATGGAATTCCGTTAGAGAAAGAAGATATTCTCTTTATCCGATTCTTTTCCCAGGCATTACGCGGTACTCCATCGACTTTGGTCCTGGTCGCAACAGACGAAACCGATCCTCAACTTCCAATCGATTGGCAAATTGACTGGCACGGCAGCTTGAGCACTCCAACGGCAAATGAAGATGGTGTTGTCAGTCTCGTACCTGGGATTATCGATCCAGAATTAATGAATACTTTGGGTGCGAATGGTCTGTCAAAATCTGAGAAACTTGCTCCGCTTGCGAATGGTCACTGGCTTGTACCGCCTGAACGTCGCCGAAATCCAAAGCAGATACCACGTTTGGAATTCGATCAGTTGGGAACATTGGCGCATTCGTGTGGATGGCTAGACGCCTATGCTCAGTTCCACGGGAACAATATGTACGTCGATCCATGGTTTCTTTACACTGAAGCACAACAGCGATTTGCGGAGGGCGGCATCGGGATTACGGTGCGACTTGTCGAACGAGCAATCACGTGTGCTCAGAGCGGATTGGATGTCGGGATTCTACAATGCTATGCGCAGGGATTGCGAGTAGCCACGCTGAGATTCGCCCAAGCCGCCAGCATCGGCGATCCTCAACCAACGTTGCCAACCGATATTCGCGGATTTCTTTGGCTATCCAAAGGATGGGGACTCGTCATACTCAACGACCTGCCCCGCGCCGCAGAATGTTTTCGGCAAGCGCAAGCCGCAATGGAACCAGCGAGTCATGATCCTCGAGAGTATCTCTATCTATTGAACATCTCCGCGCTCTGTCAGTTCAAGTCGGGAAAAATCGATCAGGCGCTGGCGATGGAAAGTGAAATCAAAGAACGAATCGCACGATTGCCTGATCCGGACTGGCGGCTTGCCTACGTCAATTCGATCAACCTGGGTCGGCTCGAACGCCGCCGTGGGCAACTGGAACAAGCCGAACAACATTTCCGCGATGCTTTTGACACGACGCTGGGTGTTCGCTCCACGAATGATGCCATCTATTCCAATGTGGTCATGGCGAAACTGTATGCGTCCAGCGGCAAAGATGCCGAGGCATTCACCTGCTGGATGCGCGCCGGATTGCATTGGGCAGCGAGCAATGCGCCAGAGGCATTGGGCGAACGAACCACCAATTTTATTCTTGGGGAGAAAAGACCAGGATGCACTCTGCCCGAGGCCATCGCGGCATCCTTCACCGACTCGATTCTTGGAGCAGCCGACGCAGCCGGTATCCCAGTAACCCCAATTCCAGAGTCGTTGACGCACGGCGAGATTTCCTCGCCGGTTTTTATTTCGACTGAAGCGTTCCGTCAGCTAGCACCGCAAGCTAGGATCGACTGCGGTTTACTGGCGCGGGGAATTTCGACCTTTGCCACGCGAAATGAGAATGCGCCGCAAATCCTCGGTGAAAACTCAAATCGACTGCGGGCAGTTCTCTACGCGCTATTAAATGTACTCGCCCCGCCTGATTGGTTTGCGGGGACGAGAACAATCGTGATAGACGATTCGCACGGCAGAGAAATACCGTCCACGCCAGAAGAATTATTGGCCGCTTGTATTCGCCTTGATGTGCGTCGCGTCGCAATCGCAGGCAAGGTGATCGAATTGCAAGGCGAGGTGCGCACCGACATCGAATGCCGCCTGCGCGTGCAGACTGGCTGCGCGGTGGATAGCTTGGTCGTGGAGGGAGAACAGGTCATTGTCTTTTTCAAGCGTTATCTTGACCCCATCATCCTTTCGCCGGAAGAGAGTCGTCTGCTCGCCATGATCGAAGCTAGTCCGACGCTCACTCAACTCATCGAATGCTATCGAGAAATGAACTCGGACAAGCCCGTGATGCAAATGCTCCGCGGCTTGGAACAAAAGCGGGTAATCAATATCGACTGAGGGTGCGCAAAATTTTAGCTGAATCGTGACGCACACCTTCCCCAAAAGGCGTATTGACCAAAACCCGTACCTATTTTATACTCTCCGTGCGCTAACTAATCCGTCGGTGATGACACGCCGACAATCTCTCGATGACACGGAGCCGACAATGAACCGCCAATTTGTCTTTCTCCCCCTCCTCGTTTTGCTTACCGTGGGAGTGGCGCTCTTCCTCGCGCCGACTTTAGTTCACGCCAACCAACCGCCGCCTGGTTTCCACCTGAACAGCGAAGGCGACGAATGGATTACGGTAAACCCCACCCAGATCGAACCCAAACCGCGTGCGCTTGCTTTGCAAAATGCCCAGAATGAAAGCGCCACCCTCGCGTCTGTGTCCCCCGCCCCACCCGTTTCCGACGCGCTGTTGAGCATCGCTCTCGATCGCGCGCGGAACGCAAGCCCCCAGTCCGTCCTCACTTTTGTTGCGCGTCAACCCAATCCGAACCACCCTTTGCTCCAAGCTGCTATTCATGACGCACTGACCGATCTCCAACCACGAGCACTCCATTCGCCTGCCGCGCCTAATGCCAACCTCGTCAGCATTAACGCGAACCCGTGTGGCTATGCTACGATCCAAGCTGCGGTGAACGCAACCGTCAACGGCGATACCATTCACGTTTCGGCTGGCTATTACACCGAGACAGTCGATGTATCCGCCGGCAAAGTGATTACGATTGAAGGCGGTTACGATGCGACGTGTACCGCACTCACGCTGGGCTTGACGCGCATCCACGCCAATGTCGCTGGCAGTGTGGTCGATGTGTTTGGCGCGAGCGTCCTTGCGCTCCGCAACCTTCACATTGTCGGGGGAAGTTCATTTGGGGCAGGTGTAGACGTGCTTGGCTCGTCGCACGTCACGCTCGTAAACACGGATGTCTATAGTAACACTGGCGCAAACGGCGGAGGATTTTATATCGGCAGCGGCAGTATCGTAACCTACAGCGCCGATTCGGATATTTACAACAATACCGCGGCGACCGGCGGCGGCGCAATCGTGTATGGTCGATTGATCGGATTCGATACCAGTTCTGATATGTATCAGAACTCGGCGACAGATGGCGGCGGGATTGCAGTGATGGGCGGCCAAGTCCAACTCGATAATGCAGATGTCGTGGCGAATACGGCGGCGAGTCGGGGCGGGGGGTTCTACGTCGCCTCCAACGGCATCATCACGCTGACGAATTCCGTCTTTGTTGGCGAGACAGCACCCTGTTGTCAGAGCGCACAATACGGCGGCGGCATCTACGCGGATGCGAGTCGCGTTATCCTGGGAAGCGTGACCACCACGGTGATGAACAACACGGCGACGAACGACGGGGGTGGCATCTATCTGACCAACGCCAGTCGCTTGGTGGTCACGGGGAGTAACCTAGGATACAGTGGCTCCGTAACCTCCGGCAACGATGCCGTTTTCGGCGCGGGATTGTTCGCGATCAGCAGCACGGTCGAATTCACCGGGCAGATCATCAACAACATTGCGACCAATTCCGGCGGCGGACTATACGCGACGAACAGCACGATCACAATGACCAATACGACGGTGGGCGGCACCGCCGTCAATACACACAATCAGATCGGTGCCGCCGGTTTGAATGGCGCAGGTATGTATCTCATCAATAATACTCACGCGATACTTTCGAATACCATAATCGTAAGCAATACACTTGCCAACCCAGCCACCGGCTACGGCGGCGGAATGTACGTCCGCCAAGGCAGTATCGTCACTGCGACCAATAGTCGCATCGAGCAGCATTTCTTGCCGTCGGCGGGTGATGGACGCGGCGCAGGTATGTACATTTACGACGCGACCGTGACGCTAAGCAACACCCAGGTCTTGAGCAATACAGCAAGCAATTTCGCTGGGGGCGCACGTCTATTCGGTACGAGCACGCTCAACATTCTCGGCGGCTCGTCGTTCATCTACAACAAATCGTTGAACGGAGTCGGTGGCGCAATCGCAGCGACGAACACACCCGACATCAACGCGACGAACGCAACATTTCGGTACAACACAGCGAGCAGCGATGGCGGCGCGATCTATCTCGATGCCGGCACGCTCGACTTTGACGGGAGCTGGGATATTCGCTATAACACGGCGTCCGGGAACGGCGGCGCAATTGCAGTCATCGGAACGGGCGATGCGGATTTCCGAGTGACGAACGGCCCCGGTGACAGTTATCTCGCCGTCAACGTCACCGGTGGAAACGGCGGTGCGCTCTATGTAGCAAATACTGACAGTGTCTCACTCCACGCGACGAGCGGATACCGACTCAACCTGAGCACCAACTCCGCCGGAGGCGATGGCGGCGCGGTGTATGCCAACGCCGGCGCATTCTTCGATGTGTATGGAATGCTTCAGGCGACCTCCAACCTAGCTGTGGGGAATGGCGGCGCGTTTTACCTGAGCAACGGTTCCAGAGTTTGGATGGACGATTATTTCAACGAGGTTCCCCAAATCTGGGTGAATACCGCAGCGAACGGCGGCGCGATCTACGCGTCGAACAGTCCGCGCGTGGAATGTGATGGCGTGGAATTCGGTTTTGTGAGCGATGGGAACAAGGCGACCACGGGCAGCGGCGGCGCGATTTATTTGAGCGGCAGTACGCTCGTGGCGGACAATTGCGTGTTTCGCAACAACCAAGCGCAAGCCGGCAATGGCGGCGCGATTGCCGCGTACACCTCGACCTTGACCATTGACGCCGACTATCCGCTGCCAACCTTCGCGCCCGCTCTCTCCGAAAATCGCCCGCGGACGAACGCACCGCAAGCCACTGCTTGCGATCCGGCCCTCAAGCAATGCAATACGCTTTACAGTAACACGGCTATCAGCAGTACCGCTGCGAACGGCAACGGCGGCGCGATCTATGTGAACGCGAGCAACCTAACGCTCCAACAAGCGGTCTTGCATCGCAATACGGCGGTGCGCGGCGGCGCTATTTATCAAGAGGGCGTGGGCGCGCTTGGCACCCTCTCGAACACATTGGTTTTCAGCAACACGAGTCTTGCGGCATCCGGCGCGGGCATTCGCAACAATGGCGGCGCGATCACCATGACGCATACGACGCTGGCGAACAATACGGGTGGTGCGGGATATTCGCCAGGCGCAGTACAATCTTATCTCTACAGCACGATCATCTGGGGCAACACATCTGCCGCGTTTGGTGCGCTGACCGTCGCGACCTGTAACATCGATCAGGGAGGTACCGCAGGTCCGGCGAACGATCCGCTGTTCGTTTCGCCGGGAGCGAGCGAAAACTATCGCTTGCGAGCCGGTTCGCCGGCCATCGATGCATGCAACTCCGGCTTGCCCATCGACTTGGATAATCGCGCACGCCCCAAAGGCATCCGGTTCGACATGGGCGCATACGAAATGCTCTCGACCCTCTATTTGCCGCTTATTCTAAAGTAAGAAAACGCTTTCGGGCGAAACGTTTCCAAACTTTATTGGATTCTCGTTTGGAAGGAGGCAAGCATGAAAAAGATCAGCCAGTACAGGAAACTGGGAATTGCGATAAGCATCTTGATTGCCATCCTGGCGATTGTGTTCTTTACTGCCGGCACAAACGCGGCAGGCAATGAACAGAGAACTTTGGCAAGTGTGTCTGCGGTTGGCACTGGATTCACGTATCAAGGTCAACTCAAAGACAACGGCAACCCCGCAAACGGTGCGTACGATTTACAGTTTGGGCTGTATGATGCTGTTAGCATTGGAGCACAAATCGGAATTACGCAAACGCTTAACGATGTCATCGTCATCAACGGACTCTTTACCGTCAAGCTCGACTTTGGGACTGCCGCGTTCGGCGGCGGTGCGCGCTGGCTAAACCTTGCGGTTCGCCCCGGCGCAAGCGTCGGTGCATACACGACCCTCACCCCGCGCCAGGAAATCACACCCGCGCCTTACGCCCTTGCATTGCCGAATGTCTATACCGATGAGAGCGTCAACTTTGTCGGGATTGGTCGCAACTTTCGCATCTCCGGGAACGAAGTCTTTGGCATTCGCTATACGGGCAGTCCCAATCAATATGGCGGAATGTATGTGGAAACATCGAGTGCCGGGGGCTGGCCCTTTTACGGATACGCGACCAACGGTTCATTCCGGGCATGGACTTATTACAACGGCACGACCGGGAGTTGGTATTTGTACAGCGCGGGCATTCGCTTGGAAGTCCCCAGCACCGGCGGATTGCGCATCGGTCCGGCGCTCGATTATTCTCTCGTAATCAGCAACACGACGGGGAGCGATGGCATCCGGGTGTTGGATACGGGCGATGATGCCATCCAGATCGGCAGTAACCCCGATATCCCCAATTACGGCGTATACATACCCAGCCCCGGCGTGTCAACCTATGGCGTGTGGTCCAATACCTCGAATGCATCCGGTGAGTGGGCGCTTTATACTGTCGACAAGATCATAGCCGGCAATGTTGCCGCTGGTGCTTTCTCACTGGTTGCCCAAGTAACCGGACCGGCTGCGCTCACCATCGGCGATGTGGTTGTTGTGACTGGGATGGCAGACCCTCTGCCGGGGAGCCAGCCGTACACACCGCTCGTGCGTCGAGCCGATGGCGCGCAATATACCGGCGTGATCGGCGTAGTCGAAAACCGCATGGTGTGGGAACCATCGCCAGGTAAAGAGGAGTTCAGTCTGCATAGCGCGAATGGTCTGGCAACCGCCGGCGATTATGTGTCGCTCGTGATCTACGGTATCGCCCAGGTCAAAGTTGATTCAACCGCCGTCATCGCTGTGGGCGATCGCGTGACAGCTTCTGGTCAAGCCGGGGGTGTCCGCCATATGCAGACACGCCTGATAGACGGCATGGTTGTCGCCGAGAGCGCGCAATCCGTTGGCATTGCCCTGGCATCACCGACCAAAGGGCAGACCACCATCCCCGTTTTCGTGACATTGCGGTAAACGCCACTTGCATTCCGAATCATTCAACCGAATACTGCATATCTCAAACGGACGCAATGATATTCAGCCACGCTGACGGCATACTCCGATGAGCATTTGGACGCCTGGGCTGAATGGAGCGAATGGCGTAACCGACCGTGTGTACTTTTTGGCGGTCGGTTTTTGTTATCTCGGAAAAACCTATCCCAACCTAACCTCATGGAGGAATACATACATGCAAGCCGCAAATTCAAAACGCATCCTAGCGTTTTCGATCATAGCTCTGGTTGCCACGCTCGTTCTATCCGCACCGACCTGGACGACGGCGAGGGTGAACACGCTCCCCAACATCGTCCTCATTCTCGCCGACGATTTGGACGTACGCCTCAACACGCTCGACTATACGCCGTACATTCGCAATCTGTTGCAATACCAAGGAACCACGTTCGACAACGCGCTCGTGCCGGTTTCGCTTTGCTGTCCCAGCCGCGCTTCGTTGTTGCGCGGTCAGTACGTTCACAATCACCAAATCTACACCAACGGTCCGCCCGATGGTGGTCTTCAAAAGGCGCTTGACCTGAATCTGGAAAATTCCACCATTGCCACGGTGCTGCAATCGGCGGGCTATCGCACGGCGCTGATGGGCAAGTATCTGAACGGCTATCCCATCAGCAACGCGTTGACCTACATCCCGCCGGGCTGGAACGAGTTCTACAGTCCATCGAGCGATGCGGCCTATTTCGGGTTCAACTATACGATGAACATGAACGGCGTGCTCGTCCCATTCGGTAACGCGGCCGACGATTACATGACCGATGTGTTAGCGCGCATCGCCGTCAACTTTATCACGCGCACTGCGTCGACCGGGACGCCGTTCTTCATGTACGTCGGAACGTATGCGCCCCACGGCCCATCGGTTCCCGCACCGCGCCATGCGGGCTTGTTCAACAACGTCGATGCGCCGAAAGGTGGTTCGTTCAACGAACTCGACAACAGCGACAAGCCGCCCATCATCGCCAGTCTGCCTTTGCTGACTCCGACTCAAATCGCCGAGATTGACGATCACTATCGCAATCGCTTGCGCTCGATGCAAGCCGTCGACGAAATGATCGCGGCTCTGGTTGCGACACTGCAAAGCACCGGCACGTTGAGCAATACCTATTTCATTTTCACTTCCGACAATGGCTATCACATGGGGCAGCATCGGTTTCCGCCGGGCAAGTACACCAATTACGAAGAAGACTTGCGCGTGCCGCTCATCATCCGCGGACCTGGCGTACCCATAAGCCAAACATCGACAGCGCTCGTCAGCACGATGGACCTCATGCCCACGTTCGCGGAAATCGCCCAAGCGCCAATCCCATCGTACGTCGATGGACGATCATTGCTCGGATTATTGTCCGGCAGCGTCACGTAATGGCGACAGGTTTTCTTTCTCGAACAGTATCCCTTTGCAAGTCAGTTCGAAGCCAGCCCCAATTTGCGAAACGGTCTGCTGGAACCCGACGAGCCGGACGAAACGTGGAAGTTGATGCAGCGACCTTCGTCGATGTGTAACTCGACCGTGCAACCGAAACCGTTGTATACGGGGATTCGCGGCACACGCTATAAATTCGTCGAGCATCACGCGTGCGACCGTGAGATCTACGATCTCCAAAACGATCCATACGAATTGAACAACATTTACAGCTTGTCGAGCGAAGAAACCCGTCGCCAGTTATCCGATTGGCTGCGCGTAATGGAAACGTGCGCCGCGGACTCGTGTCGCGCGTTCGAGCTTGCACCTCCCGTATCGATCAATCTGCCGATTTTGATGAGGTAGCGACGTTCCGATGAATCCAAAGAGGCGAGCCGGTGTGACTCGCCTCTTGTATTTTCATCTGTGTGTTTCTGTGTTCTTCTGTGGCTACAACGCTTCCGCCACCAACCCTGCAATATCCTTCCGCGCCAGCTTTTCATCCACGCCAATCGCTTTCGCGCCATCGTCGAGCATCGTCATGCAGAACGGACACATCCGAGAGATTCTAATTGACGCCCAATAGAGATTAGTTTATACTATCACACAGAAAGTGTAATTACACTAGCGGGGGATTATCCTTTGACCAAGATATACCTCGATAACTGTAGTCTTCAACGTCCTCTGGATACCAAGACACAAATTCGGCTTGCGCTCGAAGCCGAAGCGGTCTTGGGTGTCCTGGCTTTGATCGAATCAAACAAGGTCGAATTGGTTTCGTCTCAAGCTCTGTTAGCAGAGATTAATCGCCAACCTAATATCACTCGTCGAGAATATGCATTGGAAGTGTTAGCCCGAGCAACGACATTTGCAATTCTGAATGAGCAGGTAGAAACGCGCGCAAGACAATTAGAATCATTGGGCATCAAACCCTTAGACGCATTGCACGTCGCTTTTGCGGAACAAGCCCAAGCAGATTATTTCTGCACTTGCGATGACCGACTGCTCAAAAGAGCAAAAACAATTTCTGATCTCAAAACACGCGTGATTTCACCCCTTGAATTGGCAGAGGAGATTGACCGATGATAGAGACACGCCCCTTGGCGGAAATAACCGCATTAGCTTTCAAAGCATTATACAAAGAAATTGGGATTGTGAATACAGTGCGTTTCATTAACCAATTTACAATCGGTTATGGAGACTATACTCAAGAACGCGCTCAGTTGTTTGCTGATATGTCTTTGGATGATTGGATTTCCGAAATCAAGCGCATGAAAAAAGACCCGTCCGATCATAATTGACGTGTAAACTATTACCGCATTTGAAAAATGAGAGGCGAGTCGTATTGACTCGCCTCTCATTTTTTCTTCTGTGTGTTTCTGTGTGATTCGGTGGCTACAAATTCTCTACCACCAACTCTGCAATATCCTTCCGCGCCAGCTTTTCATCCACGCCAATCGCTTTCGCGCCATCGTCGAGCATCGTCATGCAGAACGGACACGCCGATGCGACGGTTTGCGCGTTCACGCTCACCACTTCCTCCACGCGCGTATTGTTGACGCGCTTGCCGGTATTCTCTTCCAGCCACATGCGACCACCACCGCCGCCGCAGCACAATCCAGTCGAACGCGAGCGCGGCATCTCGACCAGATTCGCGCCAACCGATTGCAATATCGCGCGCTGTGGATCGTAAATGTTATTGTATCGACCCAGGTAGCACGAGTCGTGATATGTGACCGTTTGCTGCAACGTCTTCGACGGTTTGATCTTGCCATTACCGATAAGTTCGGCAATCAATTGCGAATGGTGAATCACCTCGAACTTGCCGTCGAACTGCGAATACTCGTTCTTGATCGTGTTGAAGCAATGCGGACACGTTGTCACGATGCGCTTGAATTTGTACTGCTTGATCGTTTCGACGTTTTCCATCGTCGCCATTTGATACAGGTATTCGTTGCCCAGCCGCCGCGCCGATTCGCAATTGCAGCGTTCCTCTTGCATCACGGCAAATTTCAATCCCGCCGTCTGCATGATCTTGACAAACGCTTTCGAAATCTTTTGCGCGCGCACATCGTATGAACCTGCGCAACCAACCCAGAACAGCACATCGTATTCGGTATCGCCATCCGCGAACGGCACTTGCAATCCCTGCATCCATTTGTGCCTGTCCGCCTTAGGTAACCCGTATGGATTGCCCTGGCGCTCCATTGAGTCCATCGTTTTGTTCGAGGGCGGTTGCGGCGTGCCTTCACTCAGCGTCAAATAGCGCCGTAGATCAAGAATCGCGCCGAGTTGGTTGATGGCAACGGGACACGCGTTGACACACCCCATACAGGTCGTGCAGTCCCACAACTCTTGCGCGGCAATCACGTCGCCGTGAATCGCGCCCGTCGTCAAACCATGATTTACCTCGAACATTTTGACGATGATGTTCTTGGGCGAAAGCACTTTGCCTGTGATCGACGCGGGACAGGCATCCTGGCAGCGACCGCAGCGCGTACACGCTTCGAAATCGAGCAATTGCTTCCACGTAAATTCTTCGATCTTGCTGACGCCAAACGTCTCTTGATTTTCAATATCTTCGATTTTGGGAATGGCGTTGGGCGTCGGTTCTTTGAAGAATGTATTGGCGCTCGAAATGACAAGGTGTCCCATCTTGGTGAAGGGTACCGCTGCAATCCACGCCAACGCAATCAACATGTGAAACACCCAAATCGATTGATGCGCCAAGAGCAGCGCGCCCAAATCCATCGAGGCGAAGAGACGCGAGAGAGGCCAGCCAACAATCGAACAGGTCGTGCAAAAGGTAACCGGCACGTTAAGGTGGGCAACCTCGGCTGGTTGGGCAGCAAGGCGGAGCACTTCGATTATGAAACCCGTGAGAATGATAATGAGCAGCGAAGCAATGATCCACAGATCTTCGCGGAAGAAGCGCTTGCCAGATCGACCATCCAAGCGTTCGGGCTTGACGCCATAGCGAATGAAGAACGCGAGCGCCAGCCCGATGATCGCGGCGACGCCAAAAATATCGAGGACCACTTTGTAAAAGTAATAGAAACCGTCTTGGAGCAAGCGCCATTTGTTCGGATCGATCAATGGCCGCGTGATGTCAGAATCGATGGTCGCCAACGCGGTGCCGATGAAAAGCACAATCATGCCCCACATGATCGCACCGTGCATCACCCCCGCTGGCTGAATATCCAGGACGACCTTTTTCGTCAGAACGCCATTCGTAATCCAGGACTTGAGGCGCGGACCGAAGGGTCGCCAAGCGTAATTGCCTTTACCTTTGCGCGTAACCTGAAAGCGTCTCCAAAAACCGTAGAAGAAAATAATGATGGCAATCAAACCGCCGAGGTAAACCACAATTTGCAGTAAGAGAGGAATGTTCCAGAACGTGGGGCGACAAATGTCGCCAGGAGGACAAGGAATTTCTGGCATAGATCAACTCCATCGTTGAAATCAGTGAACAGTTGTCAGTCAACAGTGAACAGTAAAATCTGTTGACTGTTGACTGTTAACTGTTCACGTTTACTGTTCTACACCACCTTTGATTGGTGGAATTGCAGCATAGAGATTGCCCGGGTCTTTCATCGGACGTGGCGTGTCCTTGTCGGACGCAGGCGGCGCGACGAGCAATTTATCTTTCGTGATGATCGCATCGCGTCGATTATAGTACGAGAGTTCGTAGTCGTGTTCCAAAACAATCGCGCCGGTCGGACACGCTTCTTCACAAAAACCGCAAAAGATACATCGAATCAAATTGATTTCGTATCGCTGGGCGTAACGTTCGCCCGGTGAATATCGATTCGCATCAGTCTGCTCGGCTGGCTCGACGTAGATGGCATCGGCGGGACATGCCGCCGCGCAGAGCGAGCAGCCAATACATTTCTCCAAACCGTTCTCGTGCCGTTTCAATTCATGGCGTCCGCGAAAACGCGCGGCAACCGGTCGCTTGACCTCAGGATATTGAATCGTCGCGGGCGGCGTGACCATTTCCCGCAACGTAACCGACATGCCTTTTAGAATTGCGCCAATATCTGGAAAAGCCATTATATCTTCTCCACTTTGACTTGCGCGCCCATCGGAAGCGCGTCCGTTCCATCCAAATTATTCGGAATCAGCACCGCATTCGGTGGTACGTGACCGTCAACAATTGCATTCAGTTCGACGACGCGCGAATCAAACGACACGCGCACACGCGCACCTGTTTCGATTCCGATTTGCTCGGCGTCTTGCGAATTGATTTCAATGACTGGCTTGGGCACGCGCGGCTGAACGATTTGTGTTTTGCTGACGAGTGTTCCTCGATCATAAATTGATCTAGAAATCGCGAGTATGTACTGTCCACGGTCCACGGTCCACGGTCCACGGGGTTCGTTCCACACCAAATCAAACTTGATCGACGGATCGCTCTCGGCGACGCTCGCCCACATCTTGCCGCTCGAAATATTTTCCAATTCGCCCATGGCGATCTCGGTGGGCTGATCACTGGGATTACCCTGCCCGTAGGGTGGTCGCGGCATCTTGACGTTCTCCGACAACGCCGCGTACGTCATGCCTTTGTAAAGCGACACACTCGTTGAAATTTCATCCATCACTTGCGATGCGCCGTTGTATTCCCATTTGCCGCCCAAGCGTTTCGCTATTTCGGAAACGATCCACCAATCCGGTTTCGTTTCGCCGATGGGTTTGAGCGCGGCGCGGAAGAATTGCACGCGGCGTTCCGTGTTCGTGAATGTGCCATCGCGTTCGGCGAATGATTGCGCAGGCAAAACGACGTCCGCCAGCTTTGCGGTTTCCGTCAAGAACAAATCTTGCACGACGAGAAAATCCGGTTTCGTGAAATTGCCGTCCAAAGCTGGATCGCACGCCATCGCATACAACGCGCGCACTTTGCCTGATGTCATGTCTCGAACTGGCAAACCCTTGGCTTCGAGTTTTATCCGACCTGCGCCATGCGTTGGAAGCAAACCAAAATCGATTGCGCCGGTCGAATTATTGTGCGGATATAACGCGATCAAACCGTTGTTCTTGCGTCCGACGTGTCCCGTAAGCAACAGCAACGCTTCGATGCTTGACGCGACGGCTGGGTCGTGCTGCTGCGCGAACATTGCCTCGCGTCCATAAAGAATTAACGCATCGGGCGATTTTGCAAATGCACGCGCCGCCTCACGAATCTTGTCTGCTTTGACGTGGCACAACTCGGCGCATTTCTCAACTGTGAATGGTTCAATCGATTTCTTATACTCATCGATTTTTTTCACGTGCGCCGCAACAAACTCTTTGAGCGGAGCATCCAAACCTTCGTCGAGAATCGTGCGCACCATGCCCAAAAGGAACATCGATTCTGCGCCGTATTTGTAGACCAACGACTGCTTGGCGTATTTGGCTAGCTTGGTCACGCGACCATTTGCGACAATCAGATTCACGCCGTACCATTTGACGCTCTTCGTCAAGCGCAAACGAATGACAGGCTGTTCTTCTTCGGGGTCAGCGCCGATGACGAACGCCGTGACATTTTTATCGAGCGAGCCAAGATTCGTGTCGATGCCCGCGCCGTACAATCGGATAAATTCGCCGCCAACGTTCGTCGCGCTCCAACCCACGCGATGCTCCACATTATTTGAGCCAATCACTAGGCGGAAAAGTTTTTGGAACAAGTACAAATCTTCGTTCGACACGCGATCGCCGCCCAAGCCACCCAGTGCTTGCGCACCGTGCTGTTTTTTGGTTTCAGCAAACTTGGATGCGACCAAATCGAGTGCTTCGTTCCAACTTGCGGTTTCCAACTTACCATTCTTGCGAATCAACGGCGTCGTCAATCGATCATTCGCAAAGGCATAGTGATGAACAAAACGTCCTTTGTCGCACAAGAAAATTTCGTTGACGCTTTCGTTCTCGCGCGGAACGATGCGCTTGATGAGATGATCGCGTTCACCGATCAACATGTTGCAGCCGACCGAACAATGTCCGCACACGCTCGGATAGTCACGCACTTCCCACACACGCGCGCTCAATCGGAAATCGCGTGAGGTCAACGCGCCAACCGGACAAATATCGATGGTGTTGCCGCTAAACTTGGAATCGAAAGCGGGTTCGGACAGCGAAACAATTTCCAGACCGCGACCGCGCGCTTGGAAACCCAGCACATGATCGTCGGCGATTTCATCTTGGAAGCGAATGCAGCGCGAGCATTGAATGCAGCGCTCGCGATCGAGCATAATCAAATCGCCGAGCGGCACGCGCTTTTCGTTGTGAAATTTCGATTCGACCGGAAAACGCGACTTGCCGGGTCCATACGCCATCGTCAGATTTTGCAATGGACATTCGCCGCCCTTGTCGCAAATTGGACAATCGAGCGGGTGACTCGTCAACAAAAATTCAACCACCGAGCGACGCGCATCCTCGACTTGTTTGCTCGTCGTGCAAACTGCCATGCCCTCTGAGACGACGGTCGTACACGCCGTCTGCAATTTCGGCATCCAGCCAATCACGGGCTTGCCGTTCGCATCCATTTCGATTTGACCGTCTTTGCCGCGTTTGGGCGTGCCGATCTCGACCAGGCACATGCGGCACATGCCGACGGGCTGGAGTTTTGGATGATAGCAAAAGACGGGAATATCGACGCCGACTTTTTTTGCGGCTTCGACGACGAGCGTTCCGTTCGGAACTTCAACCACTTGACTGTCGATTGTAACTTTAGGCATAACAACAAATTTCCGATTTGTGATTTATGATTTCTGATTTAAGAACACTACAGCGAGCGTTCTCTACTATTCACGGACCACTGTTCACTGTCGACTGTGTTTTGCCCAACATCCATGTTCTTGGATATGTCGTTCATACTCGGCGCGGAATGCTTTCACGGTGCCAAGCGCAGGCGACGTCGCGAAATCACCCAGAGGACACAACGTGCGTCCTTGAATCTGCGTAGCGACATTCGTCAGCAAATCAATGTCATCCAGCGTGCCAACACCGCTGTCGATGCGTTCCAATACGCGCGACATCCAATAGGTTCCTTCGCGGCACGGCGTGCATTTGCCGCACGACTCGTGTTCGAAAAAGTGAACCATTTTTTTCGCCGCCCACACGACACAGGTATCTTCGTCCAACACGATTACTGACGCCGAGCCAAGCAACGAACCAAATGGAGCCAGCGCCTCAAAGTCGAGCTTGGCATCCATCACCGCTTCATTCAGCGATGGATTAATCATCGGACCGCTTGCGCCTGCAGGCAGAATGCCTTTCAATTTTTTGCCGTTGCGAATTCCACCGCCCAGGTCGTAAATCAAATCGCGGAACGTGATGCTGCCGAATGGCGCTTCGTAATTGCCAGGTCGATTCACATGGCCGCTGAGACAAAACACTTTTGGTCCCGTCGATTTTGGCGTGCCGATTTTGGCGTACCACTCCGCGCCACGTTCGATGATGACGGGCACGTTGCACAATGTTTCGACATTATTGATGACCGTCGGTTTGTTGTAAAGACCCACGCTCGCAGGAAATGGTGGCTTGACGCGCGGCTGTCCCAGCTTACCTTCAAGCGATTCGAGCAGCGCGGTTTCTTCACCGCAGATGTACGCGCCCGCGCCGCGATGTACTGTCACGGTCAAGTTGAAATCCGTGCCGCAAATATTTTCGCCGAGATATTTACACTCTTCCGCTTCGGCAATTGCGCGATTGAGACAATCCGCCGCGTACGGAAACTCGCCGCGAATGTAGATGAACGCGTGATTGCACTGAATCGCGTACGACGCAATGGCAATGCCTTCGAGCAATTGATGCGCGTTGCGCTCCATCATCTGGCGATCTTTGAATGTCCCAGGTTCGGATTCATCGGCGTTTACGACGAGATAGCGCGGGAAAACGCCTTTCGGCAGAAAACTCCATTTGACGCCAGCAGGAAAACCTGCGCCGCCACGTCCGCGCAAGCCGGATGCTTTGACAACATCGGTGACTTGGTCTGGCGTCATTTCTTTCACGGCTTTGCGCAGCGCGCCATAACCACCGTTCTTTTCGTAAACGGCAATGTCTTTGAGATTGGGAATGTCTAAATCTCTGAGAATTAAATGTTCCATAAACACCAGGTAAAAAGTCGACAGTAGACAGTAGACAGTCGACAGTTAGATTCCTATTTGAGATAGTCTCGATTTGGTGCGTAATGTTTGATGAGTCCAGTCAACATTCGCGCGATTTCTTCCGCTTGCTCAACTAACCCGTTCGATTCTTCCAAGTTACAGTAGCCAAGTCGTTGGGCAATCGACAACGCAACGATGGATTCATAAGTAGAGCCTAATGCAATATCCAAGAACCGAGCGAACTCAATATCAGTTTCGCGACCTGCGCCTTCGGCAATGTTCAACGAAATCGAAACTGCCGCGCGGCGCAATTGACTGGTTAATCCGAATAATTCGTCTTTTGGAAAAGTCCTCGTCAACTTGTAAACAGTAACCACCAAATCCATTCCTTTTTGCCACACCTTGAGTTCCTTGTAGTTGTGCATCTTCGCACCCCTTCCACGATGAGGCTATGACTGTAGACTGTCTACTGGCGACTGTCGACTACTTACCGATCTACATCCCCCAGGATAATGTCCGTCATTGCGATGATACCGACCAGGTCGGCGATGTAATAACCCTTGGAAATCATCGGCAGCGTTTGAAGATTGGCAAACGATGGCGTCCGCACATGCACGCGATGCGGGTTGTGACCCCCATCGCTGGAAACCAAGAAACCAAGTTCGCCACGCGGTGATTCAACCGACGCGTACACAAAACCAACCGGCGGCTCCAGCCCTTCTGTCCACAATTTGAAATGATGGATGAGACTCTCCATCGACGTTTGCAATTCTTTTTTCGGCGGCGGCGCAACCTTGCGATTGCTGGTGATGAACGGCTGACCGTTCGTCTTTTCCAATTTCTTCAACGCCTGATCGAGAATTCGCAAGCTCTGGCGCATCTCTTCCATACGAATATAGTAGCATTCGAGCACGTCCGCTTTTTCGCGCTTGCTGTACGGCACATCGAATTCGTATTGCTCGTAACCACAGTACGGCGCAACCTTGCGCAAGTCCCATTGGACGCCCGTGGCACGAAGCATTGGTCCTGTTACGCCGTACGCTATCGCTTGCTCTTTGGTGTACTCCGCAATGCCGCGCGTGCGTTCGAGCCAAATCGGATTCTTGTTCAGCAGATCTTCATATTCTTTCAATCGACCAGGGATCATGTCAATGAATTTGCGGACGGCGTCCGAGAAACCTTCGGGCACATCTTGCGCCAGTCCACCAAAGCGGAAATACGACGTCATCATGCGCGCGCCCGTGACCAATTCGAAAATGTCGAGCGCGGCTTCACGTTCGCGCATGGCATACGTCATCACTGTCACCGCGCCAATGTCCATCGCTTGTGAACCCACTGCCATGAGGTGAGACTGAACACGCTGCACTTCACACAAAATCACGCGCACGATTTGCGCTCGCTCCGGCACATCGACCTGCATCAGCTTTTCAACGGCAAGGCAGTACGCGAGATTGTTGAACAACGTGCCGAGATAATCCATGCGATCAAACAGAGGAATCGCTTTGAGATACGTTTTGTTTTCACCCGATTTTTCGATACCCGTGTGCAGATAGCCAATGTCGGGCATCGCGTTGATGATTTTTTCACCATCGACTTCGAGCGCGACGCGCAACACACCATGTGTCGATGGGTGATGCGGCCCCATGTTGATGAGCAGAGTTTCCGATTGTGTACCCGACCAGGGCGTGGCCGGTTCGGAAACAGTCAATGGGATTTGCGTGATGGTGCCACCTACACTGCCGATGAGTCGCTGTGGTTTGGGCGGAGCAACCGCGTCGGGTTTGTCAGGTTGAATCTCGGCGTACGTGTGTGTAAACTCGACGGGTTCGTAGCCGAGCGCGTAATCTTTACGCAACGGGTAACCGGTGGAGGCATCGGGCAAGAGAATGCGATGCAAGAAGGGATGATCGTTGAAGGTGATACCAAAGAGGTCAAAGACTTCGCGTTCGTAGAAATTCGCGCCGGGATAGACGGGCGTTACCGATTCAACGTTCGTGTCCCAACTCGACAATTGCACGCGCACTCGCAGACGCACATTGTCTTTCATCGACAAGAAATAATACAAGACATCGAAACGTGGCTCGCGCGGCAACCAATCCAGCGCTGTAATGTCGAGCAACATTTCAAAGCCGAGTTCGCTGTGCAGGAAACGCGCTACGTCGAGAAGAGACTCACGAGGAATGGTTACGGTCGTGTCGCCACGAAATTCATAGACATCGGTGATTGCATTTGGAAATCGTTCGCGCAGCATGGAAAGGGTTTGTTCAATTTGCGCCATTGCACATCCTATTACTGTTTACTGTTCTGTTTACTATTTGCTGAATACTGGCTCTACCCGCGCAAGCCCCACTGCTCAATTCGAATCTGGCTCTTCGGCTCGCCCTTTTTGATCTTTTCATGCAACAGCAGAATGCCATCCATCAACGCTTCAGGGCGTGGTGGGCAACCCGCGACGTACACATCGACCGGAATGATTTCATCGACGCCTTGCAAAATCGCATAGTTGTTATAAATGCCACCGCACGCCGCACAATCGCCCATCGCAATCACCCACTTGGGTTCGGGCATTTGATCGTAAAGCTGGCGAACGACCGGAGCCATCTTACGCGACACGCGACCAGCGACAAACATCAAATCAGCTTGGCGCGGCGAGGCGCGATAGACTTCCATACCAAAGCGCGAGAGATCGAACCGCGGCATATAAACCGCCATCATTTCGATGGCGCAACACGCTAGACCGAACAAAAGCGGCCACATCGATCCGGTGCGTGCCCAGCGCAGCACATCTTCGATTTTTGCGAACACAATGCCTGGCGTTCCCGATTTTGATTCGGGTGTCTCCGCGGCAGTAGGAATTTCATTTGGTTTAATCGTCTGAGCGTTCATCTATTTTCGCTCCTAGCAAGCTAAAAATTATTATAGCACATCGTTCATTATCTCACAAACTCGGCGGGTGTGAATAAAAAATCGGGCGGCGGCATTAAAACCGTATAAAGAACGTAGGGACGTTCGATCGAACGTCCCTATTTTTCAACCATGTTTTTCCAATTGCACATTCGGGCGGGTAAGCAATTCCGCCGCCACCTGCATCAGCGTCGGCGGATGCAAGAGCATATTCGCGTACGATGCATTCGCCATCGGGCACGCGCATTCACCGTTTGAGATACTTTGCCGCAGATTTTTCATCGATCCAATTTGCTCGAACCAAATCGGTTTCAAATCGTAATTCGTTTGCCGCACATTGCCGACCGGTTCAGCGCGGATGCAACACGACCACACATCGCCGTTCGGCGCAATGTGCCCGCTCGCCCAACCTGCGAAGCACGGAATGATTTGGCATTGTTCGATCAACGTACGCTTCGCTACTTGATAATAACGTGCGCGGAACGATTGTGTGACGCGGGCAAAACCACGCGCTGGCGTTAAGCGCGCGTGATCGCTCAACATGTCGGCGATGGGCGCATAATCGCGCGCCATTGGCGTGATGCCTAGCCCAACTGTATCAAGCTCGACGCGTTCCTCCGCGACTTCGGTGATGTAAGAATCCGGCGAGAGCGGCTGCAACCCCTTGTAGATTTCTGGGAAGCGCTTGATGTTGAACTGCGAGATGACCGTGTGAATGCTCAAGACCAGATTCGAATATTTCTTTTGCAAGTCTTTGAGCGACTTCCACGTCTCCATCGACTTGTCCCAGTTCCCAGGCACCAGTCGAATATCGTCATGCTCTGCGCCGATTCCATCCAACGACAAATTGATACCAATGCGCGATTTGGGTGCGCCCACACAAATTTTTTCGACGCCTTCGGCAATGCGCTGCGTGAGGATGCCATTCGTCGGAATGGTGATGTATTCTGGATGGCAATGTTTATACGCGGACAGAACCATGTCGGGTAAATCTTTACGCAAGAATGGTTCGCCACCGGTAAACGTCAAGTAAATTGGATTGCCAATGTTCTGAAAAACGCGTGTCCATTCGTCGAGCGTGAGGTCGTCGTTGGGCTTGCGCCAGACGTCGCACGTGCGGCATTTGCTATTGCAGCGATACGACACGCTAACGACAATACTGAATGGCAAGAGTTTTGGAAAACCAAAACGATAGAACGACCAATAGAGAGGAATTTTAGGAAGGAGAGAAGCGATCATTGATTGAGGTTCACGTCCGAATTGGCTTGGTCAGTTTCCCACTCAACTTTTTCGTACATCACAGCTAACGGTATTTCACATCCAATCGAAGGCAACGTCAGAATCGCATCCATCGTTTCCAATGCTTCGAGTACCCAGAAATGTCCCTCGCGTCGATAATGCTCAACGGATGGTTTATTCTGGTCAATCATGATGTATTCTTGCAATGTTACAATCTTACGATACAATGCAAATTTCTCTCCGCGATCGTATGCTTGCGTTGAGTCCGATAATACCTCGACAAGCACGCTTGGATTCATCACTGTGTCATTCCGATTCGGCGCAAATTCGATTTTGCCGCAAACCACCATCACATCGGGATACGTGTACAATCCTTTCGGACTCGTCAGCAAACGCATGTCACTGACATATGTTCGGCAAGGTCTCTTGGCTAGTAGCTGATGTAGAGCTGCATGAACATTACCTGTGATCAAGTTGTGATTGTTCGACGCACCGCTCATTGCGAATATCTCGCCGTTGTAATATTCACTCTTGTGGTCAGCTTTTTCTTCCAGCGCCAGATACTCTTCTGGTGTAATGAATTTTTTCGTTGGGTTAATCATCTGAAACCTCCAGCTGGAGATCAGGGTGCTCCCTGCTTTGCCTTTGTCCCCACCATCACGCGATAAACATCTTGCATCCGACGCGGTAAATTGCGCCACGTGTCCGCCATCATCAAGCGACGCGCAATGCGCGATGGGCGCAAGAAGAATCGGCGGTTGGCTTCATGCCATTTACGCTCAACCAACTCGGCGGTCAAGTCGCCGATTTGGAAATGCGCCTTGTCGGCTTGAATCGCGTAATCGTCCCAGTTGTGCGAAAAGAGAATACCTTCCTTTTCGACCAACTTCCAGAGTTCTGTCCCCGGATACGGCGCGGCAATCATAAAGTGTGCCAGGTCGGGATCAAGTTCGAGTGCGAGCTGGATTGTTTTCTCCATAGTCTCTTCGGTCTCGTACGGCATTCCGAAAATGAAGAAACCCATCGTCTGCAATTTCGCTTGGCGCGCATTCTTGAACGCGGCGCGCACCTGATCGAACGTCTGCGACTTTTTGATGACGCGTTTCAGAATGTACTCGTCGCCGTTCTCCACACCAAAGCCAACCCGCTTGCAACCTGCGGCTTTCATCAACTGGAAAAGTTCGAGGTCGGTGTGATTCACCTTCATGCCGTGAACTGTGACCCAGGGCACAGTGTTCAACCCCTCGGCGATGATCGCGCGGCACAATTCCTTGGCGCGTTTCATATCGAGATTCCAAATGTCATCCGTTACGCCAATTTCGGTTGCGCGCATGTCTTTGACGAGCAAGCGCCATTCCTTGATGACGCTTTCGACGGAGCGCGCGCGCCACGTGTCGCCCGTGATAGGCTTGGAACAATAGGTACATTTGTATGGACAGCCACGCGATGTGACAATCGTATAGGCGCGCGCGTGCGGATCAAGTCCATCGGTCAGCGGCTGCAAATTGGTGTAGCGTTCGATCTTGAAAAGGTGATACGCGGGCAATGGAATATTATCGACATCGGGGCGGAGCGGGCGTTCGACATTGTGCATCACACGACCGTTAGCATCATGCCAAGACAGCCCCAACACTTTGCGGAATCGAGAATCGCTAACTGATTTGCCATCTTCGAGGATGCGAAGAATTTCGATGATCGCATCTTCGCCTTCGCCGCGCACGACCAGATCGACTTCAGGTTTTTGCATCGATTCGTCGGGCTGAAGCGTGAGGTGCGGACCGCCCATGATCGTAATTGCGCCGCGCGCTTTCGCTTCATGCGCCGCCGCCCAGCCGTTATCGATCAAGACAGTGGGCGCGGAAATGCCGACGACATCGTACGGTCGCTTTTCCGCGATAGCATTATCGAGCGCTTGCGCGACGGATACGTCTTCGACCGCGCCATCGTGCAGGGTTACGTCGGGATAGCCATTTGCCAGCAGCGAGCCAGCGAGATAGCCCAAGCCGTTGTGCAAATGCGCGCGCGAGTTCCAGACTTTGGATTCAGGGGAGACGAGCAAAACACGCATATCTTAGTTGCCTACTTTCTTCGCCAATTTTCGACTTGCAGTCCCAGACCATCGAAATCTTTTTCATTGTCGGTGACAAGAATGGCATTGAGCCGTTTGACCTGAGCCGCGATGAGCAAATCGGCATCCTCAATTGGATGCCCAATCTTTTGGCATTCTGACTAGAATTCCGCCGCCTGTTCCCAATCTGATCGAATCGTGTCGCACCAAGCAAACTGGCTTGCCAAGTGTTCAAATGCTGCCGTTTGTTTCTTGGCATCTCGTTTCAACAAGCCCCGCTTTACCTCATAGAGCACGACCATTGAGAGCAACAGAACATCATCGTTCGCTATAGCTTGCCGAAATCGCTTTTCTGCCGACTCTTCTTTCCGTACGACTGCTGAGATGATGTTAGTATCGATTAAATACGTTGTCATAGTTCGATGTCTCGAAAGCGAAGGCGGTTTGTGCGCAACTCGTTTTCAAATTCATCCCATTGCTCTGGCGTCCAGTCATCTGGCTCTTTCATCCATGCATCGAGCCATGCTAGAAATTCTTCCTTGCTTTGGCGCGAACGTTGATAAGTTGGTTTGGGATTTGCGGTCTGTCGCCTACCATTTTTCCGCGTCGTTGTTTTTTCGACCGCGACGACGAGCAGCCCATGCCCAGTATCCATCCAACGTAAGCGCGATTTCGCGGTCACGCGATAGCGTCGGCGTAACGCCAGCGGAATTTCTGTCGTGCCGCGCGCCGTCACAACCGTAATCGGTTCTGCTGAATAAGGTGTTTTACTTTCCTTGAGTTTTGCCATCGCGCACCTCCTTTCACTCAAACCGATTATACATCGCGCCCAAACATCGGTCAATTAAAAAGGCGTCCTTCGCCCTTCGACTGCGCTCAGGATCGCCTCGCATGAACACCTAGCCGCGATTAGCCCAGCTCGTGAACGTGCTTTTGCAGATCGCGTTGGACGATTCGGACAGGATCGTTCTTGATGACCTGCTCCATTTCTTTCGGCGTCAGCCGCAACTTCAAATTTTCGTACGCTTCTTCGGGCGAGCCGCCATAGCCGATTTTCTTTTTGCCGCTCTTCATCGCAAAGAGATAAAAATAGTGTGGATGATTGAAACTGCTCATATTTTTTCCCCCCGCTAATCCCGCGAATAGTTGCTATTGTCATTCTGAGGCGCGATTTTTGCGCCGAAGAATCTTATTATTGGATGGACGAGACGCTTCGCGTTCGCTCCGCTCAGAATGACATTTGTTTTTCGTTAAGATTCGCGAGATTCGTGGGCTATGCCTTGATTAGCGCGTCCTCAAATGTCCCCGATTTGTCGCGGAGGAATTGCGGCAGCTTGGAATTCACTTCGCGTTCGAATTTGCCTTGCAAGAGTTTTTTGTAAAAGCCATAATCGATCCCCTTGAGCTTTTCGTCGTCGGGATAGCGATGATAGTTCTCTTTCGACATGCGACTCTTGCCTTCGGCGATCAACTGATAACCGAGCGCCGACCCAGGATACGGCGCATAGTACGAGATCGATGGCAGCACGCGCTTCATTCGTTTGAGCATTCGAATTGTATCGTACGCATCGTCATGTGTTTCGCCGGGAATGCCGAGCATGATGTTTGCCCAAAATTTCGGCGGGATGCGTCCTTGTGCTTCGAGGTCATCGCCGATCTTGTTGAGCAAGTCGATGGCAAAGTAATTGTCTTCGGCGGTGCATTCCTTGTTGAGAATTTTCAACACGCGATCACTGCCCGATTCAAAACCGAGCGAGATCGTATTCCAATTCGTTTCGCGCACGGCAGCTTCAAACAAATCGGGCCATTGGCGCACGGTGTCGGTTCGGCCGGCGGCCCAATAGGGCCAACGCTTGTGCGCTTTGCGCGGATATTTTTCGAGCCACTCTTTGATCCACGGCGGATTCTGGAAGAACATCGAATCGTGAATCACGAATGAGCCAATCGGTCCAAACTTGTCGTCGAGGAAATTCAATTCGTCGATGACCTGATCGACCGATTTGCGTCCCATGTTCGGAATGTATGATGCTTCGTTGCAAAACACACATTGCCAAGGACAGACCCGACTCGTCAGTATCGTCACAACGGGACCCGGTCCCCAACCGCATTCCGGTTCGAGGGGCCAAGGGAAATCGGAAAGGTGCGGATTGGGCCACAGCGTTCGATCCATCATCGGCCAGTCTGCCATCGACTTGCTGCCAACGCCGTTCACAATTCGCGGTGAAGCGTGCGGGTCTTTGAGCAAATCGACAATGATGTTTTCGCCGGGACCTTGGCAGATGATGTCGAACTCGCTGACCGTTTCCATTTCATCGGGGGCGACGGTGGCGTGCATTCCGCCGGTGATGACTAGACCTTTGGGGTTGACCCTTTTGAAAGTTTTCGCCGCTTGGTAGGCGAATGGATACGTGTAGCTGCGAACGTTCATGATGAGCACATCGTAACCTGCGACGACCTTGTTCAACTCGTCCCACTTTTTGATCGAGCGTGTGGAGAACAAATCGGTTTCGACGTTGTTGTTTTTCAAGATCGTGCGCAGCAAACCCAGCCCGTGATCTTGCCAGCGATCGTGCGCGCCCGCCGGTCGAACAAAAACGCCGAGGTCGCCCAGGTCTAGCCAGAGTCGTTTCATTTCTTTCCTGATAACCTTCTTCTCAAAACTTGAGGACGCAGTCTTAACCGCCGCCTACCACAGCCAGCAACTTGATCGTGTCGCCTTCTTGCACCACGTAATCTTTCGATTGCGGCTGGTCATTCACCAACACGAGCGCGACCATCTCGGATGGAATGTTCAGCGCGCGCATCGTTTCGCGAACCGTGCGACCTGCCTCCACTCCGATGCTCGACTTGTCACCGAGGTATGATTTGATAATGCCGACGGCTTTGATTTCTGCGCTCATTCTTAAGGTGACGTGGGACGTGGGACATTTCACTTCCCTTGCTACTTGCCCCCTGTCACTTTTTCTTTATGCTCCAAGTTCACTCAAACCTAAACGATTTAACGTCTCCGGTTTGGGCAAACCATTCGATGACCATCCCCGTTGCTCATAGTACATGTCGAGCAATTTGTTTACATCTTCAAGCTTGGTAATTTTTCCTGCCGTCGTTCCGCTCGTCGGTGCATCAGTGTAGAAACGCGGTGAGGGCATATCCCAATTCCGTCCAAAGTTTTCATTCTCACGTGCCCAGAACATGCGCGTCAGATTCCATACCCGTTCGCTGACTAGTTCCAAATCTTTCCACGTACGCTTGATGCCCGTAATGGCTTCAAGCGCTGGCGGATACATTTCCAGGTCGACACTCAACTCGACCCATTGCAAGCGACATGCGCCCATCATATCGAATGCGGGGCGAACGTGCTGCAACCAAATGACGCGCGCGACTTTGTCATCACTGACCTTTTCGCGTCCGACTTGCAAATCGTACGTGATTGCCCACGAACGATTGTGATGCGCGCCGACATCGGCAGTCATGTACGACAGGAGCATCGCAGTCGCATTGTGCGTGGCGTATGCCGATTGCTCCATGCCTTTGACTTGGATCGCGAATCTCTCGCTCCCCTTGCCGGTTTTTTGCGCGGCGCGTTTGGTGCCATCCGCCAACAATGCACCGAGTCCTTCGCGCTTGGCAATTTTTTCGATGAGTGTAAACACCGCTTGAACATTTCCAAATTTTAGTTCAAGCCCATCGGTATCTGCCTGCGTCAGGATACCCTTTTCGTAGCATTCCATCGCCCAGGCAATCGCTCCCCCTGCGCTGATGGTATCGATGCCCCACTCGTCACATAGAAAATTGATCTGCGCGACATCTTCGGCATCGGCGATTCCCAGGTTCGATCCGACCATGCCGATCGTTTCGTACTCGGGACCCTCGACGCGCGTGCCGTAGCGACTCAATCGACTGTACTTGCCGCATGGCGATGGGCATCCGAAGCAGCCTTTATCGTTGATGACGATTTGCTCGCGAATCACGGGACCGTAAAGTGTCTTGCCTTGCTCAAATGATCCCGCCGAAAAATTTCGCGTCGGCAGCGCGCCGATTTCATCGCACCAACTCACGACCATCGTCGTGCCGTAGGTTTGCCACGGCTTTAATCCATCCGAATCTTTGCACGCTTTATAAAGTGCCATGCCCGCTTTGCGATACGCTGCCATGTCGGCCACCGGCACTGATTGAGTACCGCGAATCGCAATCGCTTTGATTTTCTTTGCGCCCATCACGGTACCGACGCCACCACGTCCGGCTTGGCGACCGAAATCGTGGTTGATGTGCGCATATAAAACGCCGTTCTCTGCCGCAGGACCGATGCACGCGATTTGAAATTCGTCGCCGAGTTTTTCTTTCAATTCGGTCTCTAAAGTGATCGCACCTTTGCCCCACAACGTCGATGCATCGCGCAGTTCAATTCGGTTATCGTCGATAAAGAGATAAACCGGCTTGTCACTCGCCCCTTCGAGAATGATGCTGTCGAGTCCAGCATATTTTATTTCGGCGGTAAACAATCCGCCGAGTGACGCGCTTGCATAACCGCCCGTGAGCGGTGACTTGCACGCAAAATCGCATTTGCCTGCGCCCGGAATCATCAACCCCGAAAGCGGCCCGCTTGAGACGATCAATTTATTGTCGGGACCGAGCGGGTCAGCACCTTTTGGAACTTCTTTGTAGAGAAAATATGCGCCGAAACCGCGCCCGCCCATATAGTCACGTGCGAGATCTGCGGGCGTTGGCGATTTCGTAATCTTGCCAGTTGTTAAATTGACCCGCAGAATGTGTCCGCCGTAGCCGTTCATCGCTGTGCTCCTTCGGCGACCACTTGTCCAATCTGCAAAACGTTTGTGCCGCACACCGCAACACAATCGCCGCACAGACTACACTTCCACGCGGTCTCTGCCAAATGTGCGCGAACAAACATGACGCTTTCGAGACAAGCTGGGACGCAGGCTTCGCACAAATTGCATTCAGCGAAATCGACGTAGTACGCGCCCTTGTCGTTTTGCTTGATCGCACCGGTTGGACAAACAGCCGCGCAATCACCGCATTGCGTGCACACCTTTACTTCGTAATTGCCTGGCGATGGAAAATGCGCCAGAACACGGAGCGCCGCTTTCTTTGGATTATTCTGCTCGAACAAGTTGAGCGAACACGCGACGAGACACGCTCGACAACCCGAGCATCTCGCGCTATCTGCGTAGAGCCGCATACCACTTCCCCTTTCTCTACTTTGAGAATATTAGTTGTTATGCCATCCTTGGCGCGTTTGGAACAAATCGTATGCGCTCAATCATCAAGCGAAACGCGAGCCATCCTCACTCGCAGAAATATCTTGGAATGTCATTCTGAGGACCGTTTTTTGCGACGAAGAATCTCGTAAAGTGGATTTTTGAGATTCTTCGCTTCGCTGCTCAGAAACTTCAGCCTGTCACCCTTCGCTCCGCTCAGGGTCTCGTTCTCTGCATAGAGAGATGCTGCGGACGAAGTGCGTCCGACGCTGCGCTCACGCTTTGCGTGACAAGTTTCTTTCCCTAAACATGCCCGCGAGGACATGAGTTCTCAGAATGACACTGCGTTTAGCACGCCACTTGCGTTTCTTCCGCCAATGCTTTTACATTATCTTTCGTTTTCTTCGGCATGACGATTTTCAACGCCATGCTCAACGTACGTGGGAAATGCTGCCATGTCGATTTGCGCATCAACGTCATCATCACGCGATGCGGGCGTAGATAGAATCGGCGGTATGCCTCTTTCCATTTTTTCTCTTGAACGGCAGCCGTCGTCTCACCCATTTCAAAACGCGCCTTGCCTTCAAAGAAAACGTAATCCTGCCAATCCTTGACGAGCATTCGCCCGCCATTACGATGCACCTGCTCCCACACTTTTGTCCCAGGATACGGTGTCATCATCGAAAAGTTGGCGACGAGCGGATCGAGTTCGCATGCGAATTGGATCGTCTTTTCCATCGTCTCTTCCGTGTCGCCGGGCAAGCCGATGATGAAAAAGCCCACCGTTTCGAGTCCAACTTTTTTCGCGTTCTTGAATGCCGCGCGAATTTGATCGTGCGTCACGCGTTTGTCAATCGATTCGAGAATATCTTCGTCGCCGGTCTCAACGCCGAACGCCAGACGCAGCAAACCCGCTTGCTTCATGTGCCGCAATAAATCTTCGTCGGCGAGATTGGCGCGAATGCCGTTGATCAAAATCCAAGGAACGTGATTTAACTTCGCGTCGATCAAGCGGGTGCAAAGATCATGCAAACGCGCACGCTGAATATTTGCCGAATCGTCGAGGATGCCGATTTCTTCTGCGCCCAGGTCGTTCACCAAATGCGCCCATTCTTTCACGACGCTCTCCGGCGAACGCGCGCGCCATTTTTCCGCCATCACGCTCTGCGAACAGAACGTGCAGCGATAGGGGCAGCCGCGCGAAGTCATCATGCTGAATGATTTACCTTTGCCGATGGCATCCATCGCTGGTTGCAGCGAGGTATAACGCTCCATCTTAAAATAGTGATACGCAGGAAATGGCAGCGAATCAAGGTCGGCAATTGCGGGGCGTTCATGCGTATGCCGAATCTTGCCATCGGGTGACTGATAGGTGATGCCCAAAACATCATCGAGGAGTTTGTTCGTGGGGTCGAGCAAATCACTCGATTGAAATTTGGGATTTGCCGCTTTGGCTTTTTCGACAACCTCGCACAAATGGATCCAGGTGTCTTCGCCTTCGCCGCGCGCGACAATATCGATTTCAGGGCGCGATGCGGATTCTTCCGGCAGCGCCGAAACGTGCGGACCACCTTGCACGATGGGAACATCAAGGACGGATTTGATTTCACGAGCAGCAAACCAGCCCTGTTTCACTTGCGGCGTGTTGCTCGTAATGCCGACAAGGTCGGGACGATAATCGTGCACGAACTCAGTTAATTTGACGTCTTCTACGTCCATGTCGAACACGCGCACCTCGTCACCCCGCCGCTCACTCACGGCGGCGAGATATGCCAAGCCGAGATGCGGAGTGGTCCGAGTATCGATAGGAAGTTGAAAACGTGGATTGATCAGTAGAACGCGCAAAGCGTACCTCCTAACAGCGTTACGAGACTTAAATTGCGTGCAGAAGAGTCTCTGACTTGCGGGGAAATGAAACAAAGCCATTATACCATCGAGGACAAGTCAAGTCAATTTTCGGCAAATGGCGTTGTTTAATTTTTATAAAAGTTTTTAGATTTAATCCAGGAGGCTAAACGGACAGAGAGGAGGACCTTAGGGTTGAAAACGGTACCCTTGACCACGCACATTGAGAATGTAGCGAGGATGGCGCGCATCGTCGCCCAACTTGCGACGCAAACGTTTGATCTTGGCTCGTACCATCGTTCCGATTTTGGAATCCAAGGGCGCAGCCACCTCGGTAATGTTTGCCAATTCTTCGGCCGTGACCACCCGGTCGGCATGACTGACGAGGTAATTGAGCGTGTTGAATTCACTCGGCGAAAGTGGCAACTGTTGCTCATTGCGCCAAACAATCGAATTGAGCGGGTCGACGACGAATTCCCCGACCTTGACCAAGGGAAATTCGGATTCAATTCTAGTCGTGCTTCCATTCGCATGTTCGGGTTGAGCCGACACGGCTTGATGATGATGCACATCAAGATTGCGTTGAATCACTTGGATGAGCTGCTCGAGACGGGCAGGTTTCGGCACATAATCGGAAGCGCCATCCGGCAGTGCTAGCAAAGCCGCATCGAGCGGGGCATGGCCGGTCCAGATCGTAATGGTCTGAGGGGATCGTTCACGAATCGTTTGAAATAATTCTCGGCTTCCAATTTTTCCCGACAGGTTTAAATCGAGAATGGCAATATCAAATGCTTGGCGTTCCAAGATATGCAGCGCCTGTTCAGCCGTCTCCGCGGTATGAACCCGAAAACCGCGTTCGTACAACTCGTTGATCAAGGAGGGTTGAATCGCCAAATCATTATCGACGATTAGAATCTGAGCAAGCAACTGCATAGCCCGCTAGGATTCCCTTTCGTTTGACTTCGCCAGCGCTGGATGGCCTAGTCTTCGTTGGCAGGAAAGATGTGATGCGCATTGGCAACGGCAATCGCTGCCCAATTAGCCGCCGCATCCAAGGTCTGCAAATCGCTGGGCGTGAACGCATTCGGTTTGCTTTCCACCACTTCGATCACACCGATGATGGGTTTGCCTAATCGCAATGGCGCAGCCAGGATCGTTTGAGGAATATAACCGGTTTGTTGTTCAAATTGATGATATGCCCGCGCGCGGACTTGTTCCGCCGAGGCATAGATCGGCTTACCCGTGTGCAGTACGTCCCCGGCAATTCCAGTATTGGCAGGCATGTGTTGACCGCGCAACTTGTCGGCGTTTTCACCTTGAACGGCTGCAAACACCAATTCGTTATTTTCCGCCAATAAAAGCGAAACATGCTTCGCTTGAATCAACGCCGCCGTTTCATTCATGACAAGGTCGAGGACCCACGCCGGGTCTTGATCGCTCAAAACGATTTTTGCCAAGCGGTTGAAGATCATCATCTCACGATGCCGACGTTCGGCTGAGGGAAGCGTTTGAGGATATTCCGCCATCGCCCGGACGATCATGATCACCATGTCGCCTTCTAACGCCCAAAAGGATGCTAAAAACTTGCGGGAGATATTGCCGAGGGTCAAGTCGAAGAGACTACTCGTCGATTGGCGCGTCAATCGCGCCGCACGAATTTGCTGGTTTAAGAACTCTAATTGCGATGCCGACACATGATTGCGATAGAGTTCATTGACCGAATCGCCGGGGGAAACATAGAGTGGCAATGAATTGGTGGGAACAACTTTGAGAATGCGACTGTCGGTGTCTAAGATAAAAATTGTATCGGCAGTGGGTTCAGGAATAACTTGCATATTCATATCCCCTCATCCTTGCTGGTTAGGCAGGCGTTGCCTAGCGCCACTACTGAACACGACTCGTGTTTTGTCATGTCCCACTTATCTAACGCAGAGTGCGCCAAATTTGATTCGCTTGCTATTTCGGCGAATTTGGCTTCCAACGGTTTTTTAATATAGGATGAGTATTTGTACTTGTAATCTACGCTATGTCTCAAGTGGAAACAATCAGAAAAGTTCGGTCAATCGCGAGAGGACTTTTCCAGCATTAAGCGGATTTTATTCGAAGAAGACAGGACTGAGGAATGCAGGTTGATTCAATCGAGAGCCAAAGCGCACATCAACGTACAAGTTGAAAACGATCAGCGACCCGAACCAATGCCCAAGCAACGGTCATCGCTGGAATCATTCCATTCAATGGAATCAGACCCTTGATGGCGGCGACACCTCGCAAGGGCGCTAATCCTAATCGATCCAACAAAAACCACGCAACCGGAGCCGAAAAAACGTCAAGACCCAGATCGAGCAAGTCGAGTGTGATGGCGACACGCAATGGCAGCGCCCGTAACGCCGTCATGAAATCCGCGCCAGCGGGCAAATTGATTCGCTTGATACGCCATGCGACCCACAACAAAAAGACGAGCGCCAGAACTAGCGCCGTCAACATCACAATGCCAATCACGGCTAAAAGGGTTGGTAAATCTCTTTGCAAATCCATTACACAAACTCACGCTATAGTTTTTATATTGTCATTTCGAGCGAAGCGAGAAACCTCGCATCAGATAATGTGACCTCTCACTCCGTTCGAGGTGACAATTGAAATCTTATTTCTCCGCAAAATTTCCAATCACCCCATCGCCCAACGCGCGCCGCAAGTCTGCCGATTGCATGATGATTGTCGTGCCGCGCACGCCCGACCCCAGCGAAATTTCCTCGTTCGCAAACACGCTTTCATCGACGAGGATTTTCAGCGGCGACGGGAGTCCCAACGGCGAAACACCTCCGCGCTCTGCACCTGTCACGCGCAAGATTTCTTCTTCGTTCGCCATGGTGATGCGCGATTGCGACAAATGCTTGCGTAGTGTCCGCCAATCGACTTGACGATCACCTGCGATGAGCACCATCACATACTCGCTGGGTGTCACACGAAAGAGAATGCTCCGCACGATTTGATCGGGCGCTTGATTGCGTTCGCGCGCCGCCTGCTCCAACGATGCAATCGGACCTGGGTGACGAAACATTCGATACGAAATTTCCATCGCGTCGAGCGTGCGAGCGGCTGGTGGTACATCACTCATTTTTCCATCCCACTCGGCGTGCGATAAAATCCAATCGATTTGAGAATCGCTTCGCCAGGACTGCCCAAAATGTCGGCGCGATTCCATTGCTTGACGACGATGCGACGCGAGGCAACCTGCGCGAAATACACGTCCACCGCGCGATTGATAACTTGTGAATCGATCTCTGGCTGCGCATTCAACTCTTCGCCATTATTTTCGGCGATCAAAACGGGCTGACCGCGCCACAGCACCACGTCCGTCGATGGCACACGCGCGAAGCGCGGCGCACCGAACACGTTGGCTGGATCCGTTGCGTTGAGAACGATCAGTGAGTCGCCCGGCGATTGACTCGCTTGGCGCAACCTTTCCACCGCTGTAGGCAATGCAAATTGTGCGCCCGCCAACCCTTGTACAAAATAGCCGCGCCGAATTTCGCCACGCAGTTCCAGACGCTGCAAATGCGAATACATCAGCGCCCACGCCGATTCGATCTCTTCGTGTTCGATGCAATCGCGCGTGACGATGCCGTACCGCGCGAGCAAAAGCTGCGCGAGTTTTGCCGCGCGTTCTTCGTCGCTCAGTGACTGCCCCAGGATGGTCAAGCGATGGACAATCGACCAGCGCCCCTCAAAGCTGATCTCGGGCAATTGCTCACGTATACGCTTGGCGACGCGCCGCTTGACATCGCGATAGCGCAGGTGCATGATTGAGCGCGGTCTATCGCCCAGGCGCGCGGCAAGTTCAGCGGCAAGCGGCGACGTTTGGCTCGCGCGTTTGCCGTCGCGTGGATTCGTTCGCTGAACAAATTGCATCGCTTGCAACGAATCGTTCGTAATCAAACCTGCCGCCAGCAATTCGCCCAGCACGCGCGGTGCGTCTACTAGTCCGAGCGCGTTCTTCAAATCCGCCGTAAACGATGCGCCTTCCGATTTGAGAAACTCGTACGCTTTTTGCGCTGGCTCACTCAACGCCGACGTGTCTGCCGCATTCAAAAACAAATTGCCTTCGCCGCGAAAAAAGAATCGCACGCGCGTCTTGTCCGCAACCCAAACCAGTTCGCCGCTGCGCGACAACGCGTCGAGATCCGCCGCATCGAAATCATCCAGTCGCGCCGGCAGCGCCGATTGTTCCCAGACATCGCGCGTCAACGCCACGCCGCGCAGTTGTTCCATGACTGAGCGCAAATCACTTACGCGCACGGCGAGATGCTGCCAGCGGGTGAGAAAATCGGAATAGGTGTAGAGCGAGACGGGCTGGATTTCTTTGCGCAAGAGCGTCAGCGTGCGACGATGGATTTGCTCCAAGTTGCGTTTGTCAACAAATTCCGTGATGCGTGTTGCGTGTTGCGTGAGTGCGACAATTTCACGAGATGCAGCAAGTTTTGCAAGTGTCTCGTCGAGCCAGGATTCTGGGAATTCGTAGCGTTGCAGAATTGCGTCGCGCGCCAAAATGCCAGAGTGGGCGAACAAGCGGCGCAGAATTTTTTCGTTGACGGGCAAACGATATTCGGGTAAGAGTTCGACGGGAATCCAGCGCGCTTGATCGCGAATCGTAAGCTGTGCGATGCGTCCCTGCTCTGCCAGTTGTTTGATCCATGCGCTCGCATCGCCCGTACTGCGCGCGGCAATTTCGTCTTCGGTCAGATCGCCTAGCTCGTGCAAAATCACGTCGAGTTCTTCGGCGCTACGCGCGCGAAAATTCGGATCGACGTGCTGCTCACGCTGCGCAACATCGGCAATTGCCTCTGGTTTCAAAAGATCACGTATCACTCCATCACGTATCACGTCATCCAACATCTCTTGGCTTAATGATAATGACTGCATCTGCCGTTCCGCTTTCGGCGCGTCCCATTCGTACATGTAAACGCTGATGAAATTGAACAACAACGCAGACGCAATCGGCGACGGCACGAGCGTTTCGATTGGCACAACATTTATTTCGCCACTCTGAATCTTGTTCAAAATTTCTTCGAGGTGCGGCAGATCGAAAACGTCGCGCAAACAATCGCGATAAGTTTCTGCGATGATTGGGAAATTTTCGTATTGGCTTACGAGCGCGAGCAAATCTTTTGCCTTCAATCGCTGCAACCAAAACGGCGTACGCTTGCGTCCACTCGCTCGCGGCAACAGCAGCGCGCGACCGGCGTTCATACGAAATTGCGCGCCGAATACCGCCGAGTTCGGAAGCTCGTGCAAGATTCGTTCGCGCGCATCGGACGCGGCAAGTTTTTGCACGATCTCAGATGACACCTGACTCGTGCTCGGAAAGCGAAAAAGGATTCCATCGTCGTTCGATTGCGTTTCGATTTGGACGCCCGTCCGTTCGCGCAAAATACTTGTCAGTGCGAGCGCCCACGCACCGTTCACGCGTCCGCCAAACGGCGAATGAATCACCATGCGCGGCTCGCCGACCGCATCTTGAAATGTTTCGACGACAATCGTTTTATCGGACGCAATGACGCCAACCGCATCCATTTGGCGCTGCACATGGGCAAGCAAATTGTTCACCGAGTTCTCATCCAGCGCGTACTCGCTCTTCAGCCACTCCCTGAGTTCCCCTGAGTTCCTTTCATTGCCCTGTAATTTTTCTTGGACTTGTCTTCTGAATTTTCCAATCCGCACACCCAGCTCGTACGGTCGCCAGGGATAATCGCCATTCCAAAACGGCATTCGTGGCGTTGCGCCCGCCGCATCTTCGACGACGATGCGATCATCCGCAATCTCACGCACGCGCCAAACGTGACTGCCCAACAGAAACGCATCGCCGACGCGCGTCTCGTAAATAAATTCTTCGTCGAGTTCGCCAACTTTGGTTTTGCCATCGGACAGATACACGCCGAATGCGCCCGTGTCCGCAATCGTGCCGCTGTTCATCACCGCGAGCAACCGCGTCCCAGGCAGCGCCGCCAATCGATCATTCACGCGATCCCAAACGATGCGCGCGCGCACGCGCTCGAACTTGCCCGACAGCATTTCGAGAACAGACTCAAATGATGCGCGCGACAGATTACGATAAGGGTACGCGCATCGTACGAGATCGTACACCACAGGCACGCTCCATGTTTCGCACGCGACCATCGCGACGATTTGCTGCGCCAACACGTCGAGCGGATTTTCGGGCGTGTGCGTCAACTCCACATCGCCGTCCAACATGCCGCGCGTGATTGCCGCCGCTTCCATCAAATCTTCGCGAAACGTTGGATAAATTTTGCCAACACTCGTTTGTCCCACGAGATGCCCCGAACGACCGACGCGTTGCAATCCCTGCGCGACACTCTTCGGCGATTGGAGTTGGACGACGAGATCAACCGCGCCGATGTCGATGCCCAACTCAAGTGAACTTGTACCAACGAGCGCAGGCAACTTGCCCGCTTTCAACTCCTGCTCCATTTTGTGCCGCGCTTCTTTCGACATGCTGCCGTGATGTGCGCGAATCGGACCCTCTGCGCCAATCGCAAAGATGCCGCGATCACGTGGCAATCCCCCAGGCGCAAGTGCCTCCGTCGATCCTGGCGGAATTTCTTCCTTCTGCTCTGCATCAAGCTGCGCGTTCAATCGATCCGCCGTGCGTTCGGCGAGCCGTCTATTGTTTGCAAACACGAGCGTCGTCGTATGTTGGCGAATATCGTTCAACACGTGCGGCACGACGGAGGGCCAAATCGTTTCGCCAGGTAGTTCGCGAAAATCTTCCACGACAGTAACCACTTGCAAATCCAGCGGCTTGCGGTAACCGGCATCGACGATGGTGACAGGACGGTAGGACAAGATGGCATCTTGTCCTACGATTTGTCCTCCCAGAAATCGCGCGACCTCATCAAGCGGTCTGATCGTGGCCGAGAGTCCGATGCGTTGCACGCGGTTCGTCGCAAGATGTTCAAGTCGTTCCAGACTGAGCGCGAGATGCACACCACGTTTGTTGCCGCACAGCGTATGAATTTCATCGACGATGATCGTTTTCGTCGTGCGAAACATTTCGCGCGCGCGCGGACTCGTCAGCATCAAGTACAAAGATTCGGGCGTCGTAATGAGAATGTGCGGCGGATGTTTCGTCATTGCAGCACGCAACTTGGCGGGCGTGTCGCCCGTGCGAACCGCGACGCGAATTGTTGGCACATCGATCTTGAAATGTTCTGCTGTCGCGCGAATGCCTTCAAGCGGATGACGCAAGTTGCGTTCGATGTCGTTGTTGAGCGCTTTGAGTGGAGAGACATAGAGGAGATGGACGCCGTGGGACAAAGTGCCAATTTGTCCCACATGATACAATTCGTCGATGCCCCAGAGAAAAGCGGCGAGCGTTTTGCCCGAGCCAGTCGGAGCGAGAATCAGCGTGTGATCGCCACGCTGAATCGCTTCCCAGCCTTGCGCTTGCGGCGGCGTCGGCGCGCCAAACGTGTTGCGAAACCATTGACAAGTCGGCCGCGAAAATGTTTCGAGAATATCAGGCATGGTGTAACCTCATGCCGAAATTCTAGTCCAATGAGCGCCAAGTGTCAATCAGTTTATGAAACAATATGCGACGCACATCTTGATAATAGGTTTACATCATTTGCGCAGCAGGCACATCGATTCGTTTGAATCCAAGATAAAGCGCGAGTCCACCTGTAACCAAGTGCAGCGTATGCCCTGGCGAATTTAAGGGCACGAGTCCGAGCAACAATTGATCGACAGGAAATCCAAGCAGGGCGGCTTGCGCCATGCCAACCCCAAAGAGCAAAAGCAGAACGACGCCCATTAGTTTTCCCCAAAGTCGAGCGTGGGCGATGGATTGGGCTGCCCACAATCCAGTCACTCCGATGAAAAGATGAATGAGATTATGCAGCCAATTGATCGCCACATTGTTCAAAAGATAGAACGCGCCGATGCCTTCAGGATGATAGTGATTGATGGGATCGATTGGAATGAATCCGAGAATCCCAAGCACCACGTAAACCGCGCCGATAAGTCTAGCTCCGTATTGGATGAACATAGGCCAATTCTCCTGATTTTCTATGGAGGTAAAGTAACGCTGCCGATGTGAGCGACCATTCGAGGAACATGAGCGGTAATAAAATCGCCAAAGGTGATGACCAGTTGTACGGCGTGGGGCCGATGGCGAGTGCGCCGAGCTGCAAGAGACCCAGCAAAACCATCATCACCGAACCCATGCGTTGGCGCTGCCAATCTCGACCGTACTTGAGAATGATGATCGCACGCCAACCATTGAGTGCAATCTGCGCTGAGAAAACGCGCAAGGCGAGCGAATTCGTCGCCCAGGGCCAAAGCGCGCTTACCGCATCGGCAAAGACCAGCACGATGACGAAAATTGTCAGATACACAATGCCGCGCACGACCAGCCACATTGCCCATGGCTCAGGAACATCGGGCCCTGGCGTAATTGATTTCATGCGTTCCTTTTGCAATCGATAAATGAATGGCAGGAATAGTGGACCACCGTAATAGATTGCGAGCCAAATTAATGTTGTCGGATAGTATGGTCGAAACTTGTCCCAATCCGTCATGGTCGCGATAACCAACACGGACAAGAAAATGAATAGCCCACCTTGATCGGCTTGGACTTGGTACCAATCGTTGGTTTTAAGCGCAAGAAGGAAATAAACCACGGCGGCAATATAGACCGCGCCGATCAGCATGGCAGAACGCGGATTGGCAATAACCCAGGGCCAGTAACTTGCGGTTTGCGTCGGCAGAAAATACAGCAACAAACCAAACGGCAGAATTGCGGCGAGCACCAACGAATACAGAAATTTAAATTCGGCGGTCAAGGCATTACGCATAGTTACTCCTCTCTTGAAGATTGAATGCATGATACGTTGAGCGCCAAGGATTTTCCAGACCGGAAAATGCTCATTCTTTGCTCATTTTGCCGAGCGAGCTGCGCTGTACATGAAAAACCGAGTTGAAGAATTTTCAACTCGGTGTCTCGCTTATTTCCAAGACCAGACGCCCAGCGTTCCATCGCCAACTTTGCGCGCTTCCTCTTTGCCGGTGACATCGGCGACCCAGACTGTACCACTGCCATCGGCTTCTTCTTGCGTGTAAACGAACTTGTGGCTATCGGGCGACCAGAAGGTCGTCGACCGCGAGTATTGGTCAAAGTAAGGCAGCATGAGCAAGAACGTTTGCGTTGGATCGAACGTTGCCAGCGTGCGCACTTGGTTATCGGCTAGGTTCACGACTCGCCAGCGCAGATGAACGGTTTGCGCTTGCAGCAGCGGCGCACCTAGTCCAGGCAATCGCCCGCAATCGTCGGCGCAACCTCGCGAATTTCCAATCACCACCGTAAGATACGCAATCTGTTGGCTGTCCGGCGACCAATAAAATGCCAACGTTCTTTCGCCGGCGAGTGGTTTGGCATTGCTCCCATCGGCATCACTCACCATGACCTGACCCAAGTGGGGTAATCCGGAATCGACATCGGTAACGATCCAGGCGATTTTCTTCCCATCGGGCGACCAGGCAAAAGCGATTCGACCGACGTAATCGGTAATCAAACGCGCATTAGTGCCTTGAGCATCCGCGACGAACAGCGCATCGCCATCGGAATTATGCGTGCCCGCGTAAAGTATTTGTGCTCCATTGGGCGAATAGTGCGGCGCTTCAAAATCACTGGGACCGTGATCCAATGCTTTGGGCGCATTCCCCGCCGACACACCCTGGATCGCCAGATGCGCCTCATTCGAATCATGGCGACTGCCGCCAATGTGCATCAAGAGCGATTGACTGTTCGGCGCCCAGTCCCAATAAAACGGCGCGCCCGATTCTACTTTTCGAACGTCCTGTTTACCTTCTGGATGTCCTAACAACAACACCATTTCGGTGTCATTCTGCGCCAAAAATGCGATCCGTTGGCTATCCGGTGACCAGTACGAATAAAACGGGACCATTTCCGAACTCTTGTACACAATCGCGCGATCTCCTCCTTTCACGGGCAATGTGAATAGCTCGCCTTCGCGTGATTGATCGGTACCCAAGGCACCGATGAAGGCAATGCGCTGACTATCCGGTGCCCACGTTGGAAAGATGTAATAGCGACCAGCCGTTTCCGAGGCATCGGTCGTTAACGCGACCCGTTGCGTACCGGTCGCATCGACCAGTTGAATGTTCGAGTCGTTATCGACGTACGCAATGCGATCAACTTTGGGGTTCGCCGCAGAGGCAATTACAGGAGCGAAATTGACGTACGCGACCCAGGTTGCAACGCAAAGACAAAGCAGAAGCAAACTCAAGCCAACTACGGCGGCAACAATACCGACTTTTGCGCGTCTTGTCATAGCCCATTTTTCCTTGCAGATTGGGGAATGCAAACGTATTCTCCCCAACTACGCTCTGAATAATTGATTTGTCATTGAAGGATACGAATTTCAAACTGAAAACGATTCATCCTAGGGCGCTTGATTTCGTATCGACTTGCTATATAATAACAGCGTGCGATTGATTTTTCCGTTAAGGATTCATTCGAGGAATCGCCGTCGAATAAATTTCGACCCGATCATCCCATAGAGATAATCATGACGCCCAATCAGAAAAATATTCTGGTCAAGCTCGTCGTCGGAAACCTAATCGTTTATGTCGTACTCGCATATTGGTTCCTCGGTTTGCCAGTGCCGCAAATTTCTGAATTGGTGGCACTGATTCCAACACTCGCCCCCAAGCCAACGCCGACTCTGATCAAAGTGACCACCACAGTCACACGTCTTCCTACCCTTGAACCAACCCCAACTCAAAAACCCCTGCCGACTTCGCGTGTCATTCGACCAACTGCAAAACCCGGCGTCCAACAAGCCGTTCCACAAGCTCCAAGTGGGACCAGCCCCTCAAGCCCGATGTTACCGGGTGACGCATGGCAAACGCTTGGCGCAGGCGCACAAGTCTGGTACAGGATTGGTTATGGCGGCGTGCATATGGATGTGTTGCTTGAAGCAAAACCCCTCGAGGGAGTAACGATGGATGTGTTTGCGCCAAATCAATTGGGGCAACCGATCGGACGGGGCACTTTTCAAAAAGCGCTGGGCGGTTTGGTGTGGGCAGGCGGACATTGGAACGCAGACGGGAGTTGGCTAGCTCGAATCCACAACAGCAATCCCGCTTCGGTGCAATACAAGCTATCCAGTAACTCGAAAGACATCAGCAACAAGACGTGCGAGAGCTATTGGGAACACATCGGAACAGCCCCGGTTTATTGGACCGTGTGCGAATAACCCCAGCGTAGTCATTGCGAGGTGCGATTCGAGCAAGTGCGGTCAATGAAAAAACGCAAGAGCGACGGAGCAATCTCCGTCTTAGGTGGAGATTGCTTCGTCGCTCTGTGGTTTGTTAATGACGACACTCGCGTGCGCCGCTCCTCGCAATGACGGAGCAGACTTAATCGCCAAATCGATAGCGAAACAGTGCCGCCAGCGATTTGAATCCATCGCGAAAGCGCCGCAACTTTTTCGCATGACGCGGCGCGTACGAAATAGACACCTCGAGGATTTTCACTCGCCGCTTGCCTAGCTTGATCGAAATCTCCGGTTCGATTTCAAAGCCGCGCGATTGCAAATTCAATTCGCGCATCAGCGCAGCAGGCACAACCTTGTAGCACGTTTCCATGTCTGAAAGATGCGTGCCTACGAGTAGATTCGTCATCACGGTCAGGAATTTGTTGCCAAGATGACCGATCAACGGCTGCGTACTGAGATCGCGTGCGCCGTACACCACTTGCGCGCGCCCTTGCTTGATCGGTTCGATCAGCTTGGCGTAATCGCAGGGATCGTATTCGGTGTCAGCGTCTTGAATGATGCACACATCGCCGGTGACATATTCCAGCGCCGTACAAATGCCGCCGCCCTTGCCGCGATTCTGCTCATGCCGAATCACTTTTAGACGCCCATCCCGCCGCCGCGAAAGAATTTCCGCTGTCGCATCGGTCGAGCAATCATCCACTGCGATGATTTCGTGAGGAATCGGCGAGGCAAGTACCCGATCCAAACACGCGTCCAGTTCACGTTCTTCGTTGAAGATGGGTAATAAAACAGAGAGTCGAGTCATTGACTTATTTTGCCGAAAATTGAGATGACAAGCGTGAGGGAACGCGCCAACGGAAATCCGGTTCGCGGTCGCGATAACTCACGGTCTGACGATACCCAAAATCGGTGCTAAAGCTGGAAAAGGCACGGCGTTGATATTGACGAATTGGGTGACGGCGCAACGTTCGCAAACCCCGTACCGCAATCGCCGTCGGGTCGTACGCCTTGTGACAAATCCAATCGTAACCGCGCCGCAGTTGTTCGACGGACATGTGCGCGGGCTGAAAGACCACGTGCGCCGTGTCGTATTTGCTCCACGGCACGTTCGGCAGCAACCGATTTTGTTCTTCGTACTCGCGGCGCAATTCCGTCCCCGGATACGGCGTCATGATCGTAAAGCTCACCGAATCGAGTTCGCTGTTGCGCACAAAATCCCAGGTATGCTCAAACACGTCAAGCGTATCACCGTCTAGTCCGAGCACGAACAAACCGACCACGCCAATGCCTTGCTTGTGAATCGCGTCGATGGTACGTTGATATTCGGCGACGTTACCCTTGCTCTTGCCGCCCAGGTCGCGGCGATTACCGGCGTTGATCGATTCAAAGCCGATGAACAATTTTTCCAAATGCGCACGACGAGCTTGCGCCAAGAGTTCAGGAAAATTGCCGACCATCATTTCCGCTTGCGCGGTCCAACCATCCAAATCCAACTTAGCCAGCGCATCGAACAAATTCGAAATATAATCGGGATTAGTGCGAAAGTTCAAACCAAAATTGTCGTCGGTCAAGAAGAAGCGACGGATGCGGCGGCGTTGAATTTCGTCCACCACTTCGTCAATCGGACGATGGCGCATGACCTTGCCGCTGACTCGAATCGCCGTGCAGAAGGTGCAATCGCGGGGACAACCGCGCGTGATTTCCATGTACGGCGTCCAATAATCGCGATGCTCGTGCGCCATTTCGATCACGCGATCCGTCAAGCGCGCGATGCCGGCCAAGCTGTTCCATTCCTCATCGACGTATAATTTTTGCGCCGTATCGTTCGACACATCGCGAATGATTTGCGGCAGCGTGCGGTACCCTTCGCCGACCGCCGTAATGTCTGCCCAGTGCGTCACTTCGTCGGGAACGAGTGTCGCATGCGTGCCGCCGACGGCGACGACACTCCCGCGTTTGCGAACAGCTTGGGCAATCGCGCGCGCGCGGTCGATGGATAACGTTTTGCTCGTGATGCCGACCAGATCGTTCGGACCCAATCGATCATACGGCAAATCGATCAAATCCTCGTCCCAAATTTCGACAGGAATCTCATCGGGCACGAGCGAGGCAAGACGCATAAGCGCGTACGGCGACCCGGGCGCTTTGCCGAAAATGCGTCCTTCGCGGCGCGGGTAGATCAAAACGACTTTGTTGATGTTCATTATTACGTCCTTGTATCAGACCCTAAAGGTTTCTTCGCCTTAATGTGATGTGAATAGGACAAGCCAATTGACTGACATGCGGATCAGTTAGCAAAGAAGCCTTTAGGGTCTATTGTTTCGTCGTGGAAAAGTGAATGCTCGATCCGAGACAAAAGTATCCGTTTTTTCGTAATATCGTCGCACGAAAACAGAAATTTGTTTCGAGTCTGCCCAAATGAAATTATAACTGTTGCTGTTGCCATGCCGCAGTCGTCCACTCGTCGCTGTGCCGGCCCGCGCAATGACAATTCCTTGCGCCGTTTGTTCGGCGAGCGGCACGTGGGTGTGTCCGTTCAAAACGAGTTCGACGCCGTTTCGCGCTAGCAGATCGAGCGCACGCGTAGGATACCAAAATCCAGCGGGTCGCCACTTGCCGCCCCAGGAAAGCTGGTGATGCGTCACGACAACCTTGACGCATTCGTCGGGCGCGCACACCATTTGGTCTTGAATCCACGTCCGCTGTTTGACCGACCAAAAACCACCGGGCGCAATCGGATGATTATCGTTCAAGCCGACGATGAACCAGCCGGGCACAACTAACATCGAGTCGATGTCGGTATGAATATGTTTTTGATAACGCGAGTACTGATGCGCGAATCGTTCGATCCAATCGGCAAGCCGCAAAATCGGTTGATCGTGATTGCCGGGAATTGCGAGCGTCGGTTTGTTGATCCGGCTGAGGAAATCGCGCGCCTGTTCAAATTCGGCGTAGCGCGCGCGCATGGTAAAATCACCCGATACGACAACGACATCGGGGTCTAGCGCTGCAATGTCTTGCAGAATGATCTCATCCAAATGGGAATTGTGGAGTGGACCAAAATGGAGATCAGAAAGTTGAATGAGGGTTGCCATCAGTGAACAGTGAGCAGCGAACAGTGAACAGCCGCTTCGCGTGTTGACTGTTCACCCTTCACTGTTTACTTTATTTTTCCCGCGAGAGTATCCGTATCGATCTGCGCGCGCTGCAAACGCCCGCTGTAATCGACGTATATTGTCTTCCATTCGCAGAATGTGTCAAGAACGACGGGACCACCGCCTTCGCGATGACCGTTGCCTGTACCGCGTGTTCCGCCGAATGGAAGTTGGACTTCGGAGCCGATGGTGCCCGCATTGATGTAGAGCAAGCCGGTTGTCACATCGCGCATCGCTTCAAACGCGCGATTTACGTCCGACGTATAAAGCGACGCCGAGAGTCCAAAGTTCGTGTGGTTGTTGTACTCGATGGCTTGTTCCAGCGAATTGCAGCTAATGACCGAAAGCGATGGTCCAAAAATTTCTTCTTGCGCCACGCGCATCGTCGGCAACACATTGTCGAAAATGGTTGGCTGGTAGAACGATCCCTTCGCCAATTCGCCATCCGTTGCATAATCGCCGCCAATGAGAACGGTTGCGCCTTCTTGCTTGGCGATTTCGGTGTACTCGTGAATTTTTTGCGCGGCTTTATTGTTGATGACCGGACCAACTTCAGTCGTCGCGAGCAAACCATCGCCCAGACGCAACTTGCTCACGCGCGCCGCAAGTTTATCGACCAATTCTTTTTTGATCGCCTCATGCACGATGATGCGGCTGCATGCCGTACAGCGTTGTCCCGACGTGCCGAACGCGCTCCACACAATGCCTTCAATAGCCAGGTCGATGTCGGCATCGTCCATCACCATGATCGCATTCTTGCCGCCCATCTCTAGCGAGACGCGTTTCAAATTCTGTGCCGCCTGGATCGACACAGCGCGCCCAATGTCGGTCGAGCCAGTGAACGTCACCAGTCGAACTTTCGGATGCGCGACCAAGCAATCGCCGACGACGCCACCCGACCCCGTAATGAGGTTGACAACGCCGGGCGGAAACCCAGCTTCTTCGTAGATTTCGATCATGCGCTCGGCGAGGACGGGTGTATCGCTCGCCGGTTTCCAGACGACAGTGTTGCCGCAAACGAGCGCTGGAAACATTTTCCAAGCTGGGATCGCAATCGGAAAATTCCAGGGCGTGATCGCCGCGACGACGCCGAGCGGATCGCGGACTGCCATTGCCCATTTGCTCGGCAATTCGGAGGGAACGAGCATGCCATTCAAGCGACGCCCTTCGCCTGCCATGTACATCGCCATGTCGATCGCTTCTTGCACATCGCCGAGCGCTTCGGGCAAAACTTTTCCCATTTCGCGTGTGAGCAATTCGCCCATCTCTTGTTTGCGCGCGCGCAAAACTTCTGAGACGCGATAGATCAATTCGGCGCGTTTCGGCGCGGGATACTTGCGCCATTTCTCGAATGCATTCTGCGCGGCATCGACCGCATCGTTTACATCCTGCGCATCCGAAAGTTGGAGCGTGCCGATCAGTTCACCATTCGCCGGATTTCGACTTGAGAATGTTTTGCCGCTGCGCGACACGACCCATTTGCCATTGATATGATTTTTGTATTCTTGAGCTAACATATTATAATGTCCCCTAGAAGTTGGTGTGCTCATTGTATCCATTTCATTTCGAAATAGCAATGGGGACGAACAAAAATTGGTGCGTAACGTAATTCACCTAGAATTTGGTTCGGTCTTTTACAACTTTCTAACGTGGCTCGCGGGCTTTTTATGTCTTTATAAGCGGCACCCTATAGAATTGACGTGACAAGCTAGAATAGGTATATTTCCGATGAAAGATCGAACAGAGTTCTTGTTTGCGCATTGGGCAGTTCCTATGCTCAAAGATTTGCGCGGACCCAAATGGCGTGCACTGGTGGAAAACGTGGCGCGCTTACCCGACGATGATCCTGATTCTTTGGCGTTTGCTCTGACCATGATTCGCATGAATAGCTGCGCAAATTGCAGTGTGCATCGCTTTCAAGAACGTGGGGGCTGCGCGGCCTGTTCTCGTTTTGTCTTGACCTCATTATCTAGAGAGACCGAAACGGGATTGCTCACTCGGTTTAATGCTGCGCAAAAAGAAATCCATGCGTTTATCCATTCGTTTGCGTACGAAAAGAAAGCTGCTTGATATGACTCGCACTAGTTCAAATTCAGTTGTAACCCGGGAACACAGTTTGAGTGGGGAAAAATTGTCGCTGCTCGCTGTGTTTGCCCATCCCGAAGATGAATCGTTCGGACCGGCGGGAACACTGGCCAAGTATGCCAGTGAGGGCATCGCGGTCTCGCTGGTCACAGCGACCCGCAGCAAGACCGACACATCTATTGAAGAATCGAGTAGCAAGGCACGGGATCGTGTCTGCTCGTGCCGCGCATCGGGTGTTCGGCGCGCCTGTCTCTTCGATTATCGTCCGGGCGAATTGCATCAAGTCGCGCCCAACGTTGTCGAAGAAAGACTGGTCCGATTGATTCGCGAACTTCGTCCCCAGGTCATCGTTACGTTTGGACCGCGCGGCTTGAATGGAGACAGCGACAATCAAATTCTCAACGCGGCGACAACGTCGGCGTTTCGCACGGCGGGCGATCCGGACAAATTTCCGCAGCACATTCGCGAAGGGCTAGCGGCATATGCTCCGCAAAAATTATACTATTGCGTTCTGCCCAATAGCATCGTTTTGCGGTGGGGCATTCAGGATATTTGCTCGGTACCTGACAATGAGATTACGGCCGTCCTCGACGTTTCATCTTTCAGTGAAGCGATGAAAAGCGCGTTATACTGTCAGCGGCACCATGCGCTAGATTGGCTCATGGACAACCCGCAGGTCGAATGGAATTCGGAATACTATGCGCTCGTCGAATCCCATCTCAATCGAAGACCTCGACGCGAAAAAGATTTGTTTGCAGGACTACGATAAAAAATTGAGGCGACCTTAGTGGTCGCCTCTACATTTTTGTACTGTTACCTCGGTCGGGAAATCCGCACGTAATCGAAATCGGCAACGCTGTCCGACACGCCCCACTCCGCCAGCGTCACGATCCCCACTTGAACGGTCGCATTCAGTTGGACGGACACACTGTCAAGACTCTGCCAAGTTTTCCCTGGCTCGCGCCACCACGCGGTAATCTGATTACCGATGCGTTGCACGCGCAGTTCTACTTTTTTCGCGCTAGTCGATGCTTGGTCGTAGCCGGTGATGGTTTCGCCCACCCCATCGCGAATCACCGACAAGTGAATTCCGCCCTCGCCTCCGCCCGTGCCGCCAAACGCACGCTCGACGCGCACCAGATTATCATCGTCTTGATAAATGAGAATGCCTGCGCCCTGGAAATCTTCGGCCGGCGCAAACTCCACTGCGGTTTCGACGATGAAATTTCCATTGATCGGTTGTGCGAGGAAGGGTCCATCAAAGTTGGTAGAACCCCATAGATCATTGCCGGTCGGAGCGGTGATGCGAATGAAACCGGAGCGCGCCTGCAAATCGTACTGTGCATCCTCCCAGCGATCTTGCCACACCCATTTTGGATTGAGCGTGGTGCTCGCGAACTCATCGGCGAATAACGCGGTGCCGGTGGCAACAGTCGGTTGCGGCGTCGATGTCGGCGCGCCGGGTTTGGCAGTCGGAGTACGGGCAACCGTCGGTTGCGCCGCTACCGTCGGCTTGGTTGCAGGCGACGTTGGGAGACCGGGCAATTGAGTGACATTATCCGGCGGCTTGATGGTGATCGTCGAATTGATGTCGTATAATTCGTGTTCAAAGTACGTCGTCTCGCCGGTATCCGGTTTGGTCGTGCCACCCAGTACGGTTTGGAATAACATGCCGAAAAGATTGCCTTCGAGTTCGCCTTTTTCGCGAACGCTCACGGGCGGCAACCCCGCTTGCTCGGCAACGCAGATTTCGCCTTTGACGTTGAACGTCGTTTTGGTTTCCGGGCGATTGGGCATTGCTGGAATCGTGATAAACACTTTGCCGCTATACGCTTGGCGCTTGCAACGCACGCCGTTGACCGTGTCATCGCCCAACGCTTGCACGCGCACGTCTTGCTCCGGCAAATAACTCTGCTGAGCATCAATACCACTCTGGCGCTGCTGTCCACTCGGCGATTCGATCCAGCTCGCGCCCATCTTCACCCACGACTTGTCGCCAATCGTAATGACCTCGATGGCTTGCGTGCCTTCGCCAGTTGCCACATGCATGGCAGGCGGGTTCTTCACCCACTCTTGCATGACGCGCATCGTCTCCGGCTTGCCGCCATCTTTCTTGCGCAACTCCAACAACATCCGCGCGCGATAGCTGTTCAACTCGTTCGGCGGGGCGATTTTTCCAAATGCAGTGCTGAGTACAGAGCCAGAGGGCTGGGTCGGCACGGAGGTCGCTTGCGCCGATGAGAGTAGCGTGGGTAGTCCAGGTACTGTCGTTTCCTGTGCGACCAGCGTGGGACTGGGTTGCCCACCGGTCGAACTCCCGGTGATCGATGCTAGATCGCACGCCAACAGAATCAACGCGACAAATAACAACAACAATCCAACATAGAATCGTCGTGCGTCGAGCTTTGCGTTCAATGGGATTCTCATTGCACATCTCCTTTTTGTTACCTATCTCTGTCATGATGGACAGAGAAAAATGAAAACCGGCTGCTCGTTTCCAAACAGCCGGTAACCCGACTCCGACCCACTGACTTGTCAATCGATAATCGAAATACGAATTCGATCAGCACGCAATCATCACGTACGTAATTATAACATGGATTTCACCCAGTCCCAATACCCGCGTACCCAATGAGTGCGCGTCGAAATTTTGGCGAATGGAATTCGCAGCTACACCATTTCCTTTTTTCTTCAGTCTCTGAATATGGTATAATCAAAATTGGAGGCGAGGATGCCGGACTATATGCGTGGCGGAGAGCCATTTTATTTCGCTGGCAATCGCGTAGGATGCCTGCTCATTCACGGATTCACCGGCACCCCATATGAAATGCGCGAACTCGGACAGCGCCTAGCCGCCCAGGGTTACACCGTTCTCGGTCCTGCGCTGGCTGGACACGCCACTATTCTTTCCGACTTGTTGCCCACTCGCTGGACGGATTGGCATACCAGTGTCACAACAGCGTACGATCAACTGCGCGCAAAATGCAATACCATTTTCCCGATTGGTTTGTCACTCGGTGGACTGCTCTGCTTGCATCTCGCCGCGCATCGACCGGTAACCGGCGTCGTCGCCGTGTCCACGCCCTTTTCGATTGAAAACTCTTTAATTCCCTTCTTTAGACTTTTCCCTTTTCTCTACAACCTCATTCCCTTCGTTAAAAAAAATCCAAAAAATAACGACACGGTCGACCCAAACGTCTGCGTCCATCACCCGGAATATTCTGGGAATCCCACGCGCGCCGCCGCCAGTCTCATCTTCGATTTTCTGCCCCATCTGCGAAACGATTTGCGCGATATTCTCGTTCCGACCCTGCTCATCCAATCGCACGGCGACCGCGTGATTCCTGCTAACTCAATGGACGAACTCTATGCGCACATCGGTTCGCACGACAAAGATAAAGTCTGGCTCGATAGAAGCGGGCATCTCGTGCTGGAAGATTATTCGAAAGAGATTGCGTTCACGCGCATTCTGCAATTCATCCAAGCTCATACTCAAGTCCATAGCGCGATTCATTCGAAATGACGAGGAGGTCTCACATGCAACACACCGAAGGCAAGTTTACTGGCGCAAAATCAACCGAGCTTTATTATCAAAAATGGAAACACGACGACGATCCTCGCGCTGTGATCGTTATCGTGCATGGCTTTGGCGAGCACAGCGGACGGTACTCCAATTACGTCAAACATTTTGTGCCATGCGGTTATGCCGTTTACGGTTTCGATCATCGCGGGCATGGCAGGTCGCCTGGCAAACGCGGACACATCAACGAATGGAGCGAATTTCGCGACGACGTGCGCGCGTTTGTCCAACTCGTGTTAAAGCAAAAACCGAACAAACCGATTTTCATGCTGGGTCACAGTCTTGGCGGATTGATCGCGCTCGAGTACGTCTTGCATTATCCCGAAGGGTTGAAAGGCATTATCGCGAGCGGACCATTGCTCACTCAACCTGGACTTTCGCCGGTGGTAATTGCGATGAGCAAAATCCTCTCGCGCATTGCGCCCAGCGTGGCAATCAAAACAGGACTTGATGCCTCAGCCATTTCGCGCGATGCGGCAGTTGTGAAGGCATACCAAACCGACCCGCTCGTTCACAGTTTCGGCACGCCGCGCTTGAGCACCGAGATTACTGCCGCGCAGAATTGGACGTACGCGCACGCCGCCGATTTGAAATTGCCCTTGCTGCTCATTGTCGGCAGCGAAGACAAATTGGTACCACCAGCAGGTGGACGAAAATTTTTCGATGCGGTTACATTTGCTGACAAGCAAAAACTCGATTATCAAGGCGCGTATCACGAAACGCACAACGACATCATTGCGCCTCAAGTCATGGCAGATGTAGAACGCTGGTTGCAAGCGCATTTGAAATCATGATCGTGTCACTCTGAGCGGAGCGAAGAGTCTCATCCTTTGCAAGTTGAGATGCTTCGCTTCGTTCAGCATGACAGGTTAGAAGGGTTAAATGAAAGCACTCGTCAAGAAATTTGCAGAACCTGGGTTGTGGCTCGACGACGTACCTGTGCCTCAAGTCGGCATCAACGACGTCCTCATCAAGGTTCACAAGACCGCCATTTGTGGGACCGACGTTCACATTTGGAATTGGGACGCGTGGTCGCAAAAAACAATCCCGGTACCAATGACGGTCGGACACGAATTTGTTGGCACGATTGCGGCGTTCGGCAGCAACGTGCATGATGTGACGATTGGCGAAGTCGTCTCCGGCGAAGGTCACATCGTTTGTGGCAAATGTCGCAACTGCTTGGCAGGTCGCCGCCATCTGTGCAAGGATACGAAAGGCGTCGGCGTCAATCGCCCCGGTGCCTTCGCCGAATATATTTGCATTCCCGTAAGCAACGTCTGGCACGCCGATCCCAGGATTCCAATGGACATTCTCAGCATCTTCGATCCGTTCGGCAATGCGACGCACACCGCGCTGATGTTTGAAGTTCTCGGCGAAGACGTTTTGATCACGGGCGCAGGTCCCATCGGCATCATGGCGACCGCGGTGGCAAAACACGCGGGCGCGCGCTACGTCGTCACGACCGACGTGAACCCGTATCGACTCGAACTCGCAAAGAAGATGGGCGCGACGATTGCGCTGAACGTCAAAGAAAAAAGTATCGCCGATGCGCAAAAAGAATTGGGCATGAAAGAGGGCTTTGACGTTGGACTCGAAATGTCGGGCAATCCCCAAGCGTTTCAAGACATGCTGAACAATGTGTGTCACGGCGCAAAGATTGCGCTGCTCGGCATTCCGACGCAAGACATCGCCATCGATTGGAACAAGGTCATCTTCAACATGCTGACGATTCAAGGCATTTACGGACGTCAAATGTACGAGACCTGGTATTTGATGCAATCGATGCTGTTGAGCGGCTTGAACATCAACCCGGTCATCACGCACAAATTCCATTACACCGAATTTGAGAAAGCGTTTGAAGTGATGCGGTCGGGGAATTCGGGCAAAGTGATTTTGAATTGGGTGGAGGAATAGACCTGACAGGTTGCGCCTCCTTCGGAGGCGAAGAAACCTGTCAGGTCTTCATGAGGCAACCATGTCAAACAAATTACAGTGGATTAACGACGAACTGAACAATCTCAGGCAGCAAGGACTTTACAACAACATCCGCACGATTGGCTCGCCGCAAGGTGCGTGGATTATTGTCGATGGCAAGCGCGTGCTCAACTTTTGCTCCAACAATTATCTGGGTCTCGCAAACGATCCGCGCTTGCGCGATGCCTCGAAAAAGGCAATCGATCAATTTGGCGCGGGACCGGCAGCCGTGCGAACGATTGCAGGTACGCTGACCATTCACCGCGAATTGGAAACGCGATTGGCAAAGTTCAAAGGCGCCGAAGCGACAATTGCATTTCAGTCGGGATTCACATCGAACCTGGGAACGATTTCCGCGCTCGTCGGCAAAGAGGATGTGATCTTCTCCGACGAATTGAATCACGCCAGTATCATCGACGGATCGCGCCTGTCGGGCGCAAAGATCGTGCGATACGCGCACAACGATGCGAACGCGCTCGAAGAGGTTATCAAAAAGGAAAGCGGCTATCGTCGTGCATTGATTATTAGCGATGGCGTGTTCTCGATGGATGGCGACATCGCGCCCCTGCCCGACCTGGTCGCCGTCGCCGAACGGCATGACATTCTGCTGATGATGGACGACGCACACGGCGAAGGCGTCCTGGGTCACGGTGGTCGCGGCATCGTCGATCATTTCAAAATGCATGGTCGCGTCGATATCGAAATCGGCACGCTGTCGAAAGCGTTTGGCGTGGTCGGTGGATACGTCGCGGGCAAAAAAGAAATCGTCGAGTGGCTCAATCAGCGCGGGCGACCGTTCCTATTTTCGTCGGCGCTCACCGCAGCAGATACCGCCGCCTGCATCGCCGGCGTCGAAATTTTGGAATCGTCAACCGAATTGGTGGATCGATTGTGGGACAATGCGCGCTATTTCAAATCCGAAATGAAACGACTCGGTTTCGACACGGGCAAATCGGAAACGCCCATCACGCCCGTCATGCTCGGCGAAGCGGCGCTCGCACAAAAATTTTCGCGCGCGCTATTCGACAACGGCGTGTTCGGAATGGCAATCGGCTATCCAACTGTGCCGCAAGGCAAGGCACGCATCCGGGTGATGATCTCCGCCGCGCACGCGCGCGAGGATTTGGATCGCGGATTGGAAGTGTTTGCGAAAGTGGGGAAGGAACTGGGAGTAATCAGTAATCAGTAATCAGTATCCAGTATTCAGTAAGAGATTAGTTACCCGATCTCTGAAGACTGAATACTGACTACTTGTCAGGTGTCATGAGTTCGTGAACACTTTTGAGTCAAGAGTTCGTGAACGGTTTAGGTCAACCAAGGGTCAAGAGTTCGTGAACATGCGCCATACTCTCTCCAAGGAGGGAGTATGGATGAAAAACTGGAACGTCGCTT